>JAJRYR010000048.1 GCA_024275655.1 archaeon
CTGTTTTCAGGTGTCTCTTTTCCATCCGCAACTAGTTTGATCCTCATATCCAATATCTTGTCCGGTAGTTCTACTCCAACAGGACATGAGACATCACACAGTCTGCACAAGGTGCACATGTAAAATAGCTCCACATCACCAGAATCAGAATCGCACATTATCGCCCTTGTTCTTGCTCCTAACCCTTCATCTCTTGTAGCTAGATAGACGGGACACGTCTTGCACAATCCACACTGAACACATCCACTGGGATTGCTCCGCACATTGTATGGGAAAGCATTTATTACTTTTCCTGGGTTGAGTATATTTTTGGGATCATATTTCCTCTTCAGTTCAGCCAAGCGCTCCTTATCCCTATCTGGGAGATACTTAGCTTTCTTTACACCAATTCCGTGCTCTCCAGATATCCTCCCACCTAGCTTAACAACAAGACCATACATTTCGTTTATTATATCCTCTTGTGATGGGGAGAACATTGGGTGGAATATACCTACCCCGATGTGGCCGATGGTTGGTATGGATTTCATTTCTAACCATTTCAAAAATTCCACCTGAGACTCAAATGGAATCATTGGATCTTCTGCTATGTAGAATCCTCTAGAAGCGAATACTGGATACGCCTCCTCTCTTTTCCTAACTATATCACTTATCTCACGCCTATCTTTCAACTCCCCACTATCATCTCCAAATCCAACAATCAAAACCGGTGAATCCCCAAATCCCAGCTCAGAGGAAGTTATGTTGTCCAGGTATTCAACAAATGTGGTCCCCCCCTCTTTGAACTTCCTAGCTGATTGAACCAAATCCTTCAAATCGCTAAATCTAAACACAGATAAGCTCTTATCCTCTACTACATCAGTAACTCTCAATACAGAACCAACAACTATTCCTAGGATACCTTCAGTTCCACAGAATTCCTTAGCTTCCTCCCCCTTTAATGCGATCAGTTCACCCTCTCCTGTAACTATCTCTAGTTCCTCGACCCAATCCCTAGTCCATCCATATCTCAATGCCCTCAAACCTGCTGCATTCGTACTTATCATTCCTCCAATTGTGCAAACCTTCTCACTGGAAGGAATAACAGGAAAAAACAACCCATATCTCCTCAATGCCAGATTCAACTCGTTCAACACCACACCGGGCTCAGCAATAACCTTCCTACTGCCTACATCTATTTCAAACCTATTCATTTTACTCAAATCTAGTACAATTCCTCCACTAGGAACTGCACCACCAACCAGCCCGGTCCCAGCCCCCCTGGGTGTGATGCTGATCCCATTTTCATAACAGTATTCAACTATTCCAATTACCTCTTCCTTGTTCCTGGGCCAGAACACAACTAGGGGAAGCCTCTCTATTAAAGAAGCATCCGTAGAGTAAGCCACCAACTCCCTTTTTTCTGTGGTGAATTCTACTCCAAGATCATCCCAATGCACTAACAATCACCTCTGATAGTTCCTTCACTTCCAGACCCTGCTCCTCGCCCGACTCCTTTAACTGCAAATAACACATTGGACAAGTGGTGACCAGGTAATCCACGTCCAAGGCTAGGGCTTCGCTGATCCTTATCCTGGCAATCTCTTTACTAACTTCCGTAAAGTTGGTCCTAAGTCCGCCTCCACCACCACAGCACAAACCATATTCTCTGCTTCTTGGCATTTCCACAACATTCAACCCAAGTTTTCTTAGCAACTGCCTAGGTTCATCGTACACTCCCATATATCTACCTAGATGGCATGGATCATGATACGTAACCCTTCCAGACAGTGGGCTAACTCCCAGTCTATCAAACCCCTTGGTTATAGTAATAACCAAATGCTCAAGTTCAAAACCAGGATAATGAGAATGAAACATGGAAAGGCAAGATGGACAGTTGAATAATACCTTTCCCACACCATACTCATGTAGAATCTTCAGATTTTTCTTGAGAAGGTTATCAAAATCTCGTTTATATCCTGCATTAAGAACTGGGGAGCCACAGCAATTCACCTCCTCAATCTCTATGTAATCTATCCCTAGCCTCTCTAGGATCTTTTCGTAATTTCTCTGGATATCTGGAAGGGCGTACTTCGTTAAGCAACCAGGGTAATACAAAACATTTGATCCCATGGATATTATCTTCCTCAAAAATTCAAACATCTTATATCACCAACAGCAGGTATGCTAGCCCCAACAATGCCAGACCCATAATCAATCTAAACCACCGCCTATACCTCAACCTTATCTCCTCAATTTTAGAGATTTTCTCTTCTACTTTCTTTCCGGCAGAAACGGATCCCACCATAATGATGAGCGGTAAAACGAATATCACATTGTACAATAGGAGATATGCCAACAACTGAAGGGGGGGCACGCCAGAAGAAACGAAGTAGGTTATAAGCCCCACATACATCATTCCAGAGCATGGGAACTCAACAAGTGTCACGATTACTGCCAATGAGATTATTGCTGGAATAGTAGCCCTCTTTGCTAGTTGGATTACTTTATTTTTGTGTTTTTCTGGAAGTTTAAACGAAATTCCCTTCCCATACCAAATGAAGTCCTTGATGTTTATTATTCCTGCAATGCCAACGAGTGCTGCAACGATTATCTTGGTAACTGTAGCTACTTCTGCTGCAAGAAAACTCATCTGGTTTATCAACAACATTGCTCCAAGCATCAACAACAGACCTATAATAAGGTAGGAGATATACACGCTAACTATGTACATGGCTCCTAATTTCACCACCCTTCTATATGCCTTAATGGATGCGATGGTGGCTAGGAGCAAAGCAAGCACAGACAATATGCATGGATTTATGGAGTCTGCAGCTCCTGTGCCCACTATAAGAAGCACGTCCTTGAGTAGATCGCGTTTAACTGGTGTTGTTCTCTTTTTGGTGGATATCACATTGTTGGTAGTTTCTGATAGATTTTCCACCAACTTCGGCAACTCGGATATTATGGGTTTATCCCCCTGAAGAACAACCCCGCTATATGGATCATCCTTGAAAACTATTACTGTGGGCACCCCTGCAGGAATATTATACTTATCGGATACTTCTTGAAAAATTTCTTGAGCTGTCTTGTTCCCATCTAACTGAAACCAAACTACATTAACATAATCTGGAAGATTTTCCAATACTTTAGAGGATAGAACCTCATGACAATGAGGGCACCAGCTAGTGTAGAAGAACCAAACATTAACTGTTTTATTTTCTGTGGGGGTTGCTAGAGCAAACTGTCCAAGTGCTAGTACCATTAGCGCAAATATCACAAATTTACTGATTTTCATCTAAATCACCATAAGAGTTGCCTCTGAAACCATATATATATTTAAGTTTCAAAATCTGAAACTATTGCATGGAAAGTGACTGGAAAAGAATTATTCTAGGTGTTGGAGTAATAGCAGGGTTTATGTTCATAGTATCTTTCATTTCTCTCATGCTACAATCCTCCTTGCCACCAGAGTTATGTTCTTGTCAACCTTGGGCGTGGTTGCCATATCTCATACCACTTCTAGGTTCTCTGGGTATATTTGTTGGGGGAATCGCGTACTACGTTGCAAGTACTTACTATGAGAGAACAAAACAAAAAGAAAATATCAACAAACTGCTCTCCTGTCTACCAGAAGAAGAACAAAGGGTGATACGGCTATTGCTAACAGGCGAAAAACTTCAATCACAGTTAGTTAGAGAAACTGGATTGAGCAAGGTTAAAGTACACAGAATACTAAAGAGTCTGAAATCCAGGGGAGTAATTAAAATTGAACCATATGGAAAGACCAATCTCGTGAAATTAAAACTAGAATAAGCTAATTCTCAGAAAAAGAAAGATTTGAGTGGGGTCGCTGGGATTTGAACCCAGGCTAGGTGGTATCTCCGCCAGCACAGCTCCAGAGTGTCGTCATCAGGGGAGACACCTACCCCCTCAGCATACCACCTTATAATTGGCTCCAAAAGGGCTCTGGAGCCACCTGTGCTGCCTAACTACACCACGACCCCATAATAAGGGCGCCACACCTGCCCTTATCAACCCATCCGGACCAGTTGGGCCATTCAGCAATGTGATGATAGCGGGCACGGGGGGATTTGAACCCCCGATCGCCGGCTCTCTCCTCGGTTGTTCACGTCATCATTAATCAGACGGTTTGCCTTCAGTCATCGAGCCGAATAGGAGGCCGGCGCCTTATCCTGGCTAGGCTACGTGCCCGCTAAATCTACCAGAGCTCTATTTTATTAGATAAAGACATTTAAATTGGTTTCTAAAGATTACCACACCAGAAATATAACCCATAAAGGAGAGGGTGAGAGGGGGGTTACGGCGCAACAATTTTACCCTATTGGCCGGGTGAGCCTGGCCGCCCCCCCTCTTAGAGGTTATTCATACAGTTTATTCCTTCCACCTCCATGTAGTTTAACAGGGTGTATATTTATAAAGTTTTCTAATAAAAAAGCGGACATTTGTTAAATTATAACAAACTTCCACTAAACATTTGTTAAATCGATATAATAGATTGTTGATAGTTTTCTGAAAAAACAACCATTCTCTGTTTAGCTAAAAATCAAGCACTAGCTACGTAGTCCCTCATATCTACCTCAACTACACTACTACCAAGTTTCTTGTTCATAGAAACCCCAATTATCTGGTCGGCTTCATGAATTAATGATGCATTGTGAGTTATAACTATAAATTGAGAAACCTTGGATCTCTCTTTTATAAGTTTGGCCAACCTGTCGGAGTTTGCCTTGTCCAACGGAGCATCGGCTTCGTCCAAGGCATAGAACGGGCTCGGCTTATAATCCTGAACAGCAAATAGGAACGTTAATGCAACTACTGCCTGCTCTCCCCCGCTTAGAGCCTCTATCCTTCTTATCGGCTTTCCGGCTGGCCTTGCCTCAACTATCAAACCACCAGAGAATGGATCCTCCAGGTCTTCTAGCTTTATGTCTGCGTACGCATTCGGATCCTGGTAGAATTCCTTGTAGACCCTCTGGAAATTCTTCCTAATTTCCTCAAATGTTTTCATAAATACTTCCTTCTTCTTCTTTTCTATTTGGTTTATCAGCTCTATCACTGCCGCTTTCTCATCACTCAATTTCTTCGCCTTTTCCTCTATCTCCTTCAAATCCTCTAATGCTTTCTCATACATCTCTATTGCCTTCATATTCACCGGTTCTAACTTTGCCATCTTCTTCTTTATTGACTCCATCTCCTCCCTGAGCTCCTTATCTGTCTTATCTATCTCTTTAAACTCCACTCTCAGAGACTCCCACTCTGTCTTCAGGTCTACCAGCCTAGTTTCCAGCTTCGCCTTTTCAATCTCCAATTCACTTATGTCCCTACGCTTGTTATCAATTAGTCTCAATAATCCTCCTCTCTTCTCCGCCTTCTCATTTATCTTGTTCTGGAGTTCCTCCCTCTTTTCTATCAAGTCCGAAAGCTCGGCAGAGATCCTCTTCTCCTTCTCTAGCATCTCACTCAAAGCTTTTTCTAAATCGAATATCTTGTTCTTTATAGATTCAAGTTCCTCTAGTATATTGCTCTTCTCTTCCTCCAATTGTCCCTTTCTCCTAACAAGCTCCTTCAACTTGGACTCTCCCAACAGCTCAACCTCTGACTTCAATGAGTTATATCTTATCTCAATCTCGGTCGCCTGGGCCTTCAGTTTCTCTAGTTCCCTCTGCATCGTCTCCAATCTCCTAGCTGCCTCCTTAACCTCTGGTCTATCTAGCTTGTCCTTTAGATGAGATCTTTTTCTCTCCAGCTCGTCTATTTCCTTTTTTATCTCTTTGGCCTTCGTCTCCTTTTCTCTAATACTGGCAGTTATTTCTTCTATCTCCTTCTCTATCCTACTCCTCTCTGACTCATTCCTACTCTTTCTGGCTAAATACTCAGATAACCTAGATTCCAACGCCTTCAGCTCGGTCTCCTTTTCTCTCAACCTAAGCTCAACCTCATTCTTCTCCTTCCTCTTTGATTCCTCTTCCTTTCTGATTCTCTCAATCTCAGCCAGTAACTTGTCCTTCTTCCTCTCAAGTTCCTCTATCTTTTTCTTTAGCTCATCCTTCTCTCTAAGTTCCTTAAGAGTTAGAACACCTTGTTTGTATCCTCCAGTCACAACTCCAGAGGCCTCTGCAAGATCACCATCTAACGTGACCATCCTAACTCTTCCAAATCCAATTCTCCTAGCCACATCTATGTTCTCAACTATCAGAGTGTCTCCAAAAACATACTGGAATACTGGTGTCAGCTTCCTATCGAATTTTATTAAATCAATCACGAACCCTATAACTCCCTTTTCGTCCAGCAACTCCCTTAGCTCAGGATCAATCTCAACTGGTCTAACTTTATTCAATGGGATGAAAGTCGTTTTCCCTATCCTCTTCTTCTTCAGCCACTTTATGGCATTAGTTGCCGATACATCATCCTTCGTGACTATGAAGTTCATTCTTGCACCAGCGGCTGTTTGGACAGCCACGGCATATTCTTCAGGATAATCAAACAAATCCTCAACCTTCCCTAGCACACCAGACAATTCTCCTCTCTTGCTGGCCTCTAAAACTGCTTCTGATGCTTCATTACCAGTTATGGCTTTGATTGTGGTTATCTTGGATTGGATTGAATGGTATTTCTCCTTTAACCTATCTATCTCCCTGTCCAAGTCCTGATATGCCAAATTCAACTCCTTTTCCTTCTCATAAAGCTTGGACAATTCATCCTCGAATCCCAAAATAATCCTTTTGTGAGCGGCAATTTCCTTCTTCAGAGATTCTAGCTCCTTCTCCATCCTCCGCTCTTCTTCAGAGGCACTCACTTCCCTAGACAGTCTATCAAGGCTAAGCTTTAACACAGAGATTCTTTCCTTCAGAACATTTATCTCAGACAAAAGAGAGTAGTACTCTTCCTGTTTTGAACGTATCTCAGATGTGTACTCATCCAACTTCTGGGCAATGTTCGTTACTAGGAGATCCTGGTCCTCCATCTTTCTTTTGAAGTCCGCAATCTTCTTTTCTTCCTTGGATATCCTAGAACCATAATCTGCCAATTCCTTCTCCAACTTCTCTAGAGACTTCTTCTTGCCCGCCAGCTCTTTCTCCAGTCTAGATATCTCACCCGTTAAACCTGTTATCTCTCTATCTATTTCATTAATTCTTTTAGTCAGAGAAGCATACTTCTCCTGGAGGTATCTTATCTCTGTCCTGGTTGCCTCTATCTTCTTCCCAATCTCCAAATGTTCCTTCTCTCCCCTAGCAACAATCTCCCTATTTAATCTATCAATTTCTGATTGCAACTCCTTTATCTCAGATTCCAGTTTATCCCTCTCCAATTCCAACTTCTGCAATTCAGACTTCTGCGAAGTTAGCAACTGCAATTTCTCATCAAATGCTCTTTGCACCTTTTCCAACTCTCTCTTGAGCAAGTTTGCCCTGATCAGCTCAAGCTTCTGTTTGTAATTCCTGTACCTTATTGCCTCATCCCTCTCCTTCTTCAGCTCGCCAATGTACCCTTTTCTCTCATGTAAGAGGATATTTGCCTCTCTTATTTTATCCTCAACCTTCTGGAGCTCTAGCAGGGCTTTTTCCTTCTTTTCCTCATATTCGGATATCCCGGCAATCTCCTCTATAATCTGCCTCCTCTGGCCTGGAGACATCTTTATGAAGTTTGTAACATCTCCCTGAAGTATAATGTTATAACCCTCTGGCGGGATTCCTAGAGAGGCTATAAATTCCTGGATCTGAGATCTAGTGGTTCTCTTTCCATTTAATCTGTAAACACTAACTCCTTGCTTGTCAATTTCCCTAGTTATTGAATACTTCTCAGTTCCTTTCCTAAGCTCTATAGTAACTTCTGCAGTACCAGTTTTACTAGAATGGTGGACTAGGTCCTTAACTCTCCCAGCCCTTAAGGCTTTCATGGATCCTTCTCCAAGAACGAATAGGATAGCGTCCAAAATATTGGATTTTCCAGAACCATTCGGACCAACTACGCACACAAATCCATCTATGAATGGCAATACTGCGTTCCTAAACGACTTAAAATCCCTGAGTTTTATTCTTTCTATCTTTCCCATCTCCTAGAATTACGAATAAAGTAAATAAAAACCTAGCTAGGCCTAGTTCAAGCTAAAACTGGAAAAATGACAGATTTAGAAGACGGGAGAGGGGGTGGTGCCAGAGAGAGGGCCAGGCTCACCCAGAACCAAGGGCACCATACCCTCGAGAAGTTCCGGTATTCTTTTTTCCAAACTGGTTTTTAAACTTTTCGCAAAAATTCGCTAATTATCGATTTAATCTGTGCATATGCACCATCATCCAACTCGTACCTAACTCTCACGAATTCCTTGTCTGTTTTTATAAGCCGAGATAGATCCACCGGTGTTCCACAAACCACCACATCCACTGGCATTGAGTTTATAACTCTCTCCAGTTCCTCTATCTCTTTCTTCCCATATCCCATGGCTGGCAAGACCTGGCCTATGTGGGGATACCTAGCAAAGGCATCCTTTAGATCCCCCACCAGATAAGCCCTAGGATCCACTACCTCCAAGCCCAGTTCTCTAGCAGCGACAAATCCTGCTCCATACGGCATTCCGCCATGAGTAATGGTAGGCCCATCCTCAACCACCACTGCTTTCTTCCCCCTGGGTTTGTGATCCCAGGACACGAGCGACTCCGCGTGGACAATACCTGCCCTAGGGTTTAAAGCCCCTAAATTACTCTCTAGCGATTTCACTTGCTCTGGAGTCGCTGAGTTCTCCTTGTTTATCACAAAAACATCTGCCATCCTAGCCACAGCTTCTCCTGGCCAATACCTGCTTTCATGCCCAACTCTCAAGGGATCAGTTACAACTATCAAGAGATCGGGTCTATAGAAGGGCAAATCATTGTTTCCACCATCCCACAATATCACATCGGCTTCTTTCTCAGCTGCCTTCAGAATCTCTGCGTAATCCACTCCTGCGTAAACAACTCTTCCCTCCCTGAGGTGGGGCTCATATTCCTCCCTCTCCTCTATTGTGCAGTTGTGCTCATCCAAATCCTCAAGGCTAGCAAATCTCTGGACCTTCTGCTTCTCCAAGTCTCCATATGGCATGGGGTGCCTAACTACCACCACCTTTTTGCCCATATCTTCTAGAATCCTGGCCACGGCCCTCGTGGTCTGGCTTTTCCCACAACCTGTTCTAACTGCACAAACTGCAATTACAGGCTTCCTAGATTTCAGCATAGTTGATTTCGGTCCAAGCAACCAAAAATCTGCCCCTTTGGATTGGGCCCTAGCAGCTAAATGCATAACGTGTTCGTGAGATACATCAGAATAAGAAAAGACAACTACATCCACACTTTTCTTTTCAATTAATGCCTCCAAATCACCCTCTGGCAAAATTGGGATGCCTTCTGGACACCTGGGTCCAGCCAAGCTGGGGGGATATACCCTTCCCTCTATGTTTGGAATTTGGGTTGCAGTAAATGCAACCACTTCATAGTTCGAATTGTCTCTAAAGAAAACATTGAAATTATGAAAGTCTCTCCCAGCTGCACCTAGAATAACCACTCGCCTAACCATGCTAGGTATAAATCAGAAGGAGAATAAAAGGGGTGGGGGTTTATCCGAACAAGGCTGAAAGTCCAGCTGCGGCCTCTTCCTCTGTCTTCTTCTCCTCTTCCTCTTTCTTCTCTTCCTTCTTCTCTTCTGCCTGGGCTGGTGCTGCTGGTGCTGCGGCCACTGCAACTGGCATTGCTGCCTTCTCTATTGCCTCATCAATGTTGACTCCCTCTAGGCTCGCAACTAGGGCCTTAACCTTCGCATCATCAACACTAACTCCAGCTGCCTCTAGGACCTTCTTAACGTTGTCCTCGTTAATCTCCTTACCTGCAGAGTGCAACAACAATGCTGCATATACATACTCCATCTCCATTACCTCCTTCAAGCATTATACCATGAGCATTACTGGCCCGTGAGGGCCTTAAGTGCATTGGCTTGCATGTGTGCCTTCGCGAGGATATCGCCAATCACTTGCTTTGCTGGGAATGCAATTTCCACTGCTAGGTTTCTGGCATTGCTGAATGCCTTTGATATTAGCACATCCATAACTGCTGGTGTTGGGTAAGCTGCATTCACTGCTAGGTTGAACGCTCTCTGGTATGCTGTTTGTATCTTTGTTAGTGTCTCCTCCTCGCTTATGTCTAATACCTCTGGGGTGAATATTGTTCCATCCTCATAGACGGCTTTAATTCTCAGGAATATCTCAACTGGCTTGATACCGAGCTTATTCAGGGCGTTCGCCACTGTTTCTGAAACTACTTCTCCCTCCCTAGCAACCAAGGAATCCTTCACAACCTTTATGGTTGATCCCTCTATCCTAGCATTTATTCCAGCTGCCTTTAGGTCTCCCAGTGCAGGACCAGGAGGAAGACCAGTGTCCCCAGCGGGAACGATTATATCGTTTGGTGCAACCTGGCCAGCCTTTATTGGGGCCCTTGACTTCATCTTCTTAATTGTATTGTAGAGCTTGAATGCGTTCATATCAGAGAAGACCAACGCAATGGGTCCCTCCATGTAATCTTCCAAACCTTTTAGCTCAGGTCTGTGCTCCTCTATTGCTCTCTTTATCAGTCTCTTCCTGGCCACTCTTATGATAGCGTGATCCTTAACCTTTGCTTTTATTTCCTGGAACTGAGCCGCGGGCAAAGATTCTATACTGGCTATTCCGACTATTGGGTACTTCTTCATCAACTGGCCCAGTTCCTCAACTTCCTTGTACTTCCACGGTGCAACCATTTATTACCACCTATGCTATGTTCTTCACTCTAACAGCGGGACCCATTGTTAGCTTAAACACAACATCCCTAATGTTTGCTTCCCTTTGAGGAAGCTTATCCAAAACCGCATTTATCACTGCCCTTGCATTCTCCTCTAGGTCCTCTATGGGCATATCCTCTGTTCCAATTGGAACATGGACCACAGGCAAGTATTTACCCTTGCTCCTTATTTGGACAGTGTTTCTAACCCTTCGTACGATTGGTTCCAAATTTGGTATAGTTGGTGGAACAGGTGTGGGCATCTTACCTCTGGGGGCCAAAACCTGTCCCAGGTATTTACCCACTAGAGGCATGAGAGGGGCCTCGGCAATGAAAACATCAAATTCATTTGCCAACCTCTTGGCCGCTTTCCTATCCTTCCCAAGCTCTTCCAGCTCCTCTGGAGTAATTATCCTATCCACCAGGCCCTTTGCCTTTGAAGCTAGCTCGTCCTTTGCAATCAATGCCACTTTCCTATGCTTCTTAATGCCCTTGGGAAGCACAACATCCAACTTCAATCTGTTGTCTGGTTTGCTGAAATCAATATTCCTGAAGTTTATTGCCATGTCCACGGTCTGGGTGAACTTTCTCTTCTTTGCTAGGGATATAGCCTTCTCAATACCTTCTCTTATGCTCTGAACCTCTTCCATACAAAACCCCCTCCTGATGCCAGAGGCATCAGTTTGCGGGAGCAAAGCTCCACTCAGTGGTATAATTTTATCCCAG
Source organism: archaeon (assembly GCA_024275655.1). GTDB lineage: Archaea > B1Sed10-29 > B1Sed10-29 > WALL01 > WAMD01 > JAJRYR01. Next base: position 11,508 of record JAJRYR010000048.1, read on the forward strand.
TCTATTTATAAAAGTTTCGGTTTTTTGATTATGGCAATCGTCCCAAAAATGGCAATAAATTCGCAAACATTTTAAACCCCAGTATAATTGGAATAAACCATGAAACTCAAAGAGTGGTTGTTTCCAGAGGAGTGTTTAGAATACTCCAGCTGGGAGAAGTTGTATTGTATAAAGAACAACATCAAGAACAAGATAAAATCGAAAGTTAGGAAGAAGTTGGAGGGTTCCAGGGATTACTCAGAGAGCTTGTCATCCCATTTGCCTTCATCTATCTCCTTCTGAATTTCCCTAGGATCTCTGCCCTCCACTGTAACTCCCATAGATAGTGCTGTTCCTATAACCTCTTTAACAGCTGCCTTCAAGCTTTGAGCCAGCATGGCATCTCTCTTCATCTGGGCAATCTTTATCACTTGATCCATAGTAAGATTCCCAACCTTGTTCTTCTGGTCCTGGCCACCTTTCTCTATACCCAACTCCTTCTTTATAAGAGCAGAGGTTGGTGGCGTTCCAACCTCTATCCTGAATTCCTTGGTTGCAGAATCAACAATAACCTTGACTGGGACCTGCATCCCTGCAAATGGTTTTGTCTTCTCATTTATTGCCTTCACAACTTCGCCAATGTTTAACTTCAGAGGTCCTAGAGCTGGACCCAACGGTGGTCCTGCACTTGCCTTTCCTCCTTCCACTAGCACCTCAACAACTGTTTCAGGCATTTTCTTCACCCTCCTCTGATCTCCTAATAACTCTCACTGCAGCAGCATCAAGTGTTATAGGTATGGGGACTGCCGCCTCCACAAGCTCAACGGTTATCTTATCCTTAGATTCATCGATTCGGATAACTTTGGCTTTCTCACCTTTAAATGGTCCAGAGACCACTTCAACCAAGTCGCCCTTGGCTATGCTGGAAACCAATGGTTTTTCTTCAAAGAAATGCTTCATCTCTTCAAACTCCACTGGCTTTTTCACTAGCCCCTTTATGTGGGGCATTCCATACACCAGCTTCTTAACTTCAACCTCGTTGGGTGCTTCTACAAATAAGTATCCTCTCATCTCGTCAATAACAAAAATGGAGTACACCTGCAGATTATCCTTTCTCTGTTTAACCGCCAGCAGATCGGCTAGTATCCTCTCCTGACCTACTGTTGTCCTCACTGTGTATATCATAGAATTCACCCTAGCTTGATAAATTCTGCTATCAGCCTAATAACCATTCCCATAACTCCAATTATTATCATACCCAGTCCAGTTATTTTTGCTATCATTATATACTCTTCCTTGGTGGGCTTCCTAGCTAGGAGGAGGACTCTCCTAGCCTCTGATAGGAACTTCCTTATCTTGCCTATGTCCATTTACATCACTCTACGTACTCTATTCCTATGTCCTCCTCTTCTGTCCTTTCTCCCCTCTTTTCATACAACTCCTCTAGGTAGGGGATCTTTCCTCCTGATATTACTACCATAGCTCTTACCTTGTTCTTCTGGATTGTGTCATCAATTATAGCTCCCCATATTATGTGGGCATTTGGATGTATCTTGCTAGCCACTGCTTCTACAATTATCTCTGCCTCCCTCAATGTCATGTCTGCTCCACCAGTGACATTCACCAATGCCCTAGTAGCTTCAGAAACATCTATGTCCAGCAAAGGTGAGTTCAAAGCATCCTCTATTGCCTCCAATGCCCTAGACTCTGGATCGCCAGTTTCAGATTCCCCTAGTCCAATCATCGCTGCTCCACCGTTACTTAGAACAGTCCTAACGTCTGCGAAATCCAGGTTAACCAGTCCTGGTTTTGTAATCATCTCAATTATGCCCTTAACTGCATTAACTAGGATTTCATCTGCGACCTTGAACGCAGCATTTATTGGCAAGTCTGGGACAATCTCCAGCAATTTGTCATTTGGAATAACTATAACTGTGTCTGCTTCTCTCCTCAACTTCTTCAAGCCACCCAAGGCATTCTCCATTCTTCTCCTTCCCTCAACAGAGAATGGCAATGTAACTATTGCCAGGGTCAATGCCCCGCACTCCTTGGCCACCTGAGCTATCACAGGTGCAGAACCTGTTCCGGTTCCTCCACCCAGACCACAGGTGATGAAAACCAAATCGGCTCCTTCAACTACCTTCCTTATGTCCTCTATACTGTCCTTTGCAGCTGCCTCTCCCAGCTCTGGGTCACTTCCAGCTCCAAGCCCTCTTGTTATGTTCCTTCCCAAAAGAACCTTCTCATCTGCTGGGGTGACCAATAGATGCTGGGCATCCGTGTTCATTGCAACGACTCTTGCACCCTCAACTCCAACCTCATGCAGTCTCATAAGTGTGTTGTTACCTGATCCTCCTGTTCCAATCACCACTATTCTAGCTTGGGATGCAGCAAGTATGTCCTC
>JAJRYR010000049.1 GCA_024275655.1 archaeon
ATGAAAAAAGGTATGAGCCCAATCGTTGCTGTGGTATTCCTAATCGCAATATCAATCATCGCCGCAATAAGCATCTACTTCTGGTCTGCTGGGCTGGTGACAAAGCAGCCAACTCCTGAGAAACCAATCCCAATTGCTGTGAATCCTGTATCTGCTAAACCTGGAGAATTATCAGTACTAGTTGCTAACCTGGGGGATAAAACGCTCACAAATCAAACGTTGAGAACTATATCTGGGGCTGAAATCCCACTTCCAACAATTCCTCCAGGAGAACAAAGACTTGTGATCATATACGGTGGTCATACTGACTCTGGAGATGTGATATTCAACGAAACTCAAACCGTCTATGTTCCAGGAGGGGGGAGTGCAACGGTAACTCCAACCCCTGAACCCTGGATCCATGGTGGGCCCTACTTAGTAAATTACAATGTCTCATACGCCTTCATTAACCATCTAGGGGATAGACTTGCAATAGTATTCAAGGATCAAAATGACAATCTCTACTTAACAACTTCTATTGATGGGACAACTTGGACTACCCCAACATTACTAGGAACAAATGTCGCTGGAACAGCGAGTATCTATCAATTTCCCACGGGATACGCTGTCTTTTATGCAAATGGATCAACAGACTCTGCAATATACGAGCTGTGGTCAACAGATTTAAACACGTGGGCAGACCTAGGGATAGTCCTAAACACATCCTATTGGGATAACAAACCCAAACTGATGAACTACATGGGCGAGTATATATTATACGCTGCATTCCATGGACCTGGGACAGATATTACAATTCCGGAGGCAAATTGTGACTATGAATCCCTCGCATATGTCACATCCACAGACGGACAAACTTGGGGAGCAACAGCTTTGTCTAATGGGACATATTCCGTATGTGTACTTGATCCTGCCACTCCTTACATTGAGATTTATCCTGATACCAGTGATACATATATAGGTGTGGGGGTGTATTCAAGGACAACAGAACTTGATATGGTTTCAGTAGACCAGTTTAGTGAACTCTTGAAGAGTTTAGGTGGTAATGTAACTATCATAGACCAAATGAACACGACATCTGGTGTGGCATTTGAAAAACAAACATCCTTCTATGTATTTTATGGTGACAACAACCGGATAAAGGTTATCGCATCGCAAGATGGTAAAAATTGGTCACAACCTAGCTATGTGACTCCTGACACAGAAACAGTGAAATCTCCAAGTGTAATCTACGATGGAACCTACTACTGGTTGGCATACCTGGCAAAAAACACCACCACAGGGAATTACGACCTTTATGTAAGATACTCCAATGACCCAATGCTCTGGTACTAGTCCAAAGCAACCCTTAAAAACCCCAATTAGTTTAATTCTACTGATGGATCCATTTAGTTTCTGGGATAGTTTGCCAGTGGTAGGTCCATACCTGGCTGGAATGCCTAGGATAGTTAAGCTAGTTCTAACTTCAATGCTCGTTTTGATTATTCTAATTATAGTGGGAAAAGCCCTCTCAGGGAAGAAAACCCCAAAGGGAGAAGAAAAGCCAAGAGAAAGACCGAGAGAAAGAAGGCACAGGCACAGAAAGGAAGAGGCCCAACCTCAAGAAACGTTTGAAACCGAGCCTGTGGGCGGTCCAGAGGAATTATTTGGTGAAGAAACTTCTGACCTGGGTTTGGCTTTACCTGGAGAGGAAGCCGGGGAAACCAGCATAGAATCCCTACTAGCTGGACAACCAATCCTACCAGAGGAGGAACTGCTGGGAAAAGAGGAGAAAAAACTGAAGGAAGAGGCAAAGGCCAAAGCCAAGAAAGAGGCAAAAAAAGCTAAAAAGGAAGAACTTCCTGAAGAGGAAGGTCCAATAGGGCTTCCAGAGGACCTAGAGAGAGAACTGGAAAAGGAAGAGAAAACAGAAGAGAAGATAACCAGGAAAAAGAAAAAAGCTGGAGCTCCAGTGGAATTCGAGGAGATCAAGCTGGAGGAGCCAAAGGCCAAGAAGAAAAAGCCCTCTCCAAAACCAGCTGAAAAGCCACCCAAGGAAGAGAAACCACAAGAAAAGAAGGGTGGATTCCTTTCTGGGATAACCAGCTTCTTTGAAAGGAAAGAAAAACCCAAAGGAAAGATCACAAAGCTAGATATAATGAAGATGTTGGACGATGGAAAGAAAGAGGAAGAGGTAGTAA
>JAJRYR010000050.1 GCA_024275655.1 archaeon
AGCCCAATCGTTGCAGTGGTGTTGCTGATTGCAATAGCTGTAATAGCTGCAGTTGGTCTATACTTCTGGGTTGGCGGAATGGCAACAAAGCAACCAACACCAGAGAAGCCAAATGTGATTACCGCAGTGGTTGCCGGAGAGACAACACTGCCTAATGGGCAGAATACCACTGTGGTACTTGTTCAAAACCTAGGGAGTAGTGCACTAACAGCAAAATGTTTACAGACAAGTGAAGGCAAACTAGATGGTACATTCCATGCTGGAATTTGGTGTGTACTTTTAAATGAATCCAGTCTACCAGACACAGTCACTATAAACCCAGGAGAGCAAAAAGCATGCATACTCGTTAAACAAACTCTAGCAGGACTTGCAGAAACTTACAGCACAACACAATACTCCGGAACTCTCGCACTATACGGAGAGGGAACGAGTTCTGCAATGATAACCCTAGCAGACAATGCATTACTAGATGCCACAATATTTTCAGCTAGCGATATGTGCGCATAACACTAAAAACCCTTTTTAACCACTTTAATTAAAACTTTTTCTTATGAACAAGAACTTGGCATTTCTGGGATCTAGAGAAGGATTGGATCTGGGAAAGAAATCTGGGGAAACAGATATTGAGTACTTCTCAAAACTGGACTCTGGAGATATATACAGCATATTCGCTCCAAAGACGTATCCAGAAAAGATTCAGAGTCTACTAGTGGCTGTAAACCTTGCAGATTTCGTGGTGCTACACGTAGAGGAAATAGACTGGAAGCTAGGGGAGCAGATTGTTGTTTGTGATCTACTGGAAAAGCCTGGATTAATACTAGCAAAAGACTGGATTTACGAACAGGTAAAACCGTTTCTAAAAGGAACCAAACTAGAGAATTGGTCTTGGGCAAAGGACGAAAAGGAGATGTGGGAACTCTTAAGGGGTTGGAAGTCTCCCGAAAGAGAGGGACTGGAGATATGGATAGATCAAGCGTTCAAGGTAAAGAGCGTTGGTACGGTCGTACTGGGTGTTGTGAAAGCCGGAAAAATCGCTGTTCATGATAAATTGCAAATCTGGCCTGCTGGAAGGCAGGTGGAAGTAAAGAGCATACAAATGCAAGACAAAGACCAAAAAGAAGCTGGGCCAAATGCAAGAGTTGGTCTAGCACTAAAGGGAATAGAACCAGACGAGATACCAAGAGGGAGCATTCTTGGAGAAAGTAAGCTTTTGGAAAGTTTGCCTTCCTGGCAAAAACTGGATTTGTACAAAGGGGATGAATCAAAGATTACACATTTATTCCATGGGATAACCTTTGCTGGATATCAAAATGGACAACTAGCAAAACCAGTACCCATAACAAAAACAAGCAAAAAATTTTTACTTGTGGAAAATGCAAACAAGAAAGGGTTGAGGATAGTGGGATATGGGGATGTAAATGACTGACCTGGAAATGTGGGAGAAAGCCGGGAAACTAACTTGGAAAGCAATAGAGTACGGAAAGAAGTTAATAAAACCCGGAATGGCCTACTTGGAGATAGCAGAAAAAATCGAGGACTTCATAAAGAAATCTGGGGGAGAACTAGCATTCCCCCCGAATCTCTCTAGAAACAATGAAGCTGCTCACTATTCGCCAGGAATAGGAGACAAAAGACTAGTGGAAGAAAAAGACGTGGTGAAGCTGGACTTGGGTGTTCACATAGATGGGTTTATTGGAGACGCTGCAATAACCATAGACCTATCTGGAGAAAACGGCAAGCTGGTAGAGGCCAGTGAAAAAGCCCTAGAAAATGCTCTATCCTTAGTAAAGGCAGGTCAGGACTCCAGGAAGGTAAGCGAGGAGATAGCGAAAACTATAAGAGATTACGGGTTTGAGCCCATAAGAAACCTTGGTGGACATGTAATATCTCGGTGGTTGCTTCACACTGGTTACTCAATTCCAAATGCTCCTGCTGGAAACTTCAAACTCCAGGAGGGTATGATAATCGCAATAGAGCCATTCGCTACTCTCGGAAGCGGATTGGTTCATGATGGACCAGAAACAACCATATTTGCAATAGAGGGAAAGCCGAAGGTTAGAAGCCCA
>JAJRYR010000006.1 GCA_024275655.1 archaeon
TGGTGATAAGATTGAAAATTACGATTAAAACTATTCCCAGAGATGATCTGAGGGTGGCGATAAAGTTTGCCAGTAAGGTTCTAGGGAGATTGCATAGAACCTTTCAATACATTCTCAGACATTACAAAAAGAATCCTAAGCTGTTTCTAGGTGCCTACTCGGGGGATAGGTTAGTTGGGATTTTGTTTGGGTATAAAACTAGGAGTAAGGTGTTAATTGGAGAGCTAGCAATTGACGAGAAGTATAGAAAAAAAGGGATTGGAAGGAAGTTAATAAAGAAACTTGTGCGCAGAGCAAGGGAACTAGGAGCAAAAGAGATCATTGTTGGATCCGTTGAAGGCGCAGAGGGATGTTATGCGCGGGTGGGGTTCAGACCATATCTATTTGTGCAAGTGATGAAAAATGAACTCCCAGAGAATTTCAGAAATCTGGGATTTAATGTCTTAAAGATTAGTAAGAGAGGGAACAGTATTGGGTTGCTTCTTGTTAGTGATAAGATCAGCTCTACTGAAAAGAAAAAAGCCAAAAAATTATTTAACGCATATGATGTCATATATCTATTTGTGAAGAATCTAAAATGAGGCGACCAAAATGGAGTTCGAGATAACTACAAAAACAGGAGATAGGTACCTAGTTAGGGAACCCAGAGAGGAAGACTTAGATGAGATTTTGGAGTATATCACAGAGTTGGTTAACGAAAGAGTGTTCATAGTTATGGATCACGTTCCTAGTAGGGAGGAAGAGAAGGAATGGCTAGAAAATACAATTAAGGATGTGAGGGAAAATAGGAAGATTCACTGGATTGTTGAGAAGGATGGTAAGATAGTTGGGGGAATTGAGGCTAGAAAGGGCAGGATGAAGCATAAACACACAGTAGAGCTGGGAATTGCTCTACTCAAGGAGGCTAGGGGCAAAGGCCTGGGGAAGCAGCTGATGCAAAGACTAATTGATGAAATTTTCAAGAAATGGCCAGACGTCAAATTAATCTGGTTGGGAGTTTTCTCAAAGAATGAGCCAGCAAAAGCTCTATATTGGAAACTAGGATTTAGGCCGGTTGCAAGGTTGCCTGGATGGAGATTCCATTTCGGTGAGTATGTGGACGAGGAGATTTGGTATTGGAAGGACTCTCCACTGGTAAAAGAGTTGGGAATAGAACTAGAATGAATTTTTCCATTTGTATCAAAGTATCTATGGTGGGCGATATATGAGAGGTTATGGAATTTATTTGGAGGATAGAATTTCAGAGTTGTTGAAGTATCCTTACATCTTGGAATGGCGAGAGAGACTACTTGAGAATGTGAAATCTGGTAGGCGATCTGTTGTCCTTTTCTTTGATGGTCTGGGTAATGCGCTATCAGGGTGGCGACTAGGCAGTGTTGAGAGGTACAGAACTGTTTTCCCATCCAGCACCCCAACATTTTTCTACTCGTTCTACTCTGGACTGGACCCTGGCCAACACTGTTTTCTTGAGTGGTTTATGAAGTGGAAGGAGGAGATTATTGCCGTGCCACCCTGGGTTACGTCTGATGGTAAGGCTTTATCTGAACTCACGAAAAAAGATGTTTTCCCTTTTAAGACAATACCGAAATTGCTCAAAGGCTTAAATGTAGCAGGATTGACACCTTTTGCAGATTCACCATTTACAAAGTATTCTCTAGCAGGCGCCAGTATATTTAAAATAGGTGCTCTTGCTGACCTTCTTGCGTTTGATTATTCAAAATGGGATTTCGTAATTGTTTACTGGCCATCACCAGATAGAGAACTCCACAAATACTGGAAATCTAAACCAACACGTTTTATCCTATCAGAGATAAAAAGACTTGTTAGAGAATTTTTAAGACTGGTCCCTATGGGGACAGATGTATACATTCTTGGCGATCATGGTCAAACGTATGCGAATAAAGATATCTCTCTCAGTGGAAAACTTGTTCCCACAGGAGGAGGACGTATTGCATTTTTCGGTGAAGAGCCGGAATTTAGTAATGCATGTGTTTGTGATATAAAGACATTTGAACCACTAATGGGAAGTATCCGCAGGTTGGCTATAAAGAGATATGGGAGACACATTGCTCTTGCTGATAAAGAATATCGTTTTCAGTATCTCTGGTATAAGACGAGAGATATCGGGCACCACGGCGGTTTGACGGATGAAGAGATCCTTGTGGATGTTCTTAGGATTTCTAGGTAATGTATAACCTGAGGCGTAGGACGAGGAGGTATGGAACTCAGAACTGGAAACAATTTTATATCTCATCTTCTCTATTCTCTCTTAGAGGGGAGAATTTATGAAACCAAAAAGGAGATCCAGATCTGAATGGTGGTTGGAGTTTGCATTTTGGTTTTTTCTGGTTGCAGCATTTTTTAATTTGTCATTGCTACCATTCCTCAGCCTGGCGAGTATGATAGGAGCAACAATGACATCTTTGCTGTTTGTGATTGTTTTCTTTTATTTGAGCATATGGAAATCAGAGGAAAATAAAAAGAAAAAGAGTTTCAAATTTTGGATATCAATACTCCTGATACTTATAATTGCAGGATTGTACATGTTGGGGATAATGTTATCATTAGCATATCAGTTTGTACCTTATTCTGGGAATAACATTGTAACTGACCCGACAGAAGTTTTTAACTCAACGTATGTTACTAATGGATCTGTACTTTATGGAAATGGTTACTATTTTACTCCTCCTGCTGGTTATCACTACCTAAAAAATGTGGTTTTCAAACCGTTTTCTCCAAGTGTTAAAATGTCAAGATATGACTATATCCTTGGCAGTGATGATAATATGTTAATTGTTATGGTTTCCAGTTTTCCATTACACATGTACGGTGGCACGTGCGCTGAGACCCAGAAAAATGCAGTGATTTCTTTTAAAGTGGGTATGGAAGAGGGTGTCAAATTAAGCGAAAATGAATATGGAGCTGGAAATTACTCCGTGAAACTTACTAGCTTAAATTATACCAATCCCTATTATTACTCTGCTGCTTATGAATCTGAAATGGCTATAAATGGAACATATTTCTCTGTGGGAGCATTTGTTTTCTTCTGTGATGATAAAAAGGATTTGGGTGTTATCTTTGTTGCCATTGGACCACCAACAGAAAGAACAGTTACTGATTTTTATTCTATGTTAGATAGCTTTAGATTTAATGACTAGGTGATTCCATGGCCAAGATAAGAATAGGCACTGGTGGAGTTCCAAACTCCTGTCCTGGTGGAAACCTAGAAGGAGTAAAATGCATTCGTGAGCTAGGTTTGGATGCTCTGGAGATAGAATTCGTCAGAGGAGTTAGAATGAAGGATGAGCTAGCAGAGGAGATTGGAAAGTTGGCAAAAA
>JAJRYR010000051.1 GCA_024275655.1 archaeon
AGGGCTGGGCTGCTAATAGATCAGGCGATACTCGTTTGTAATAAGGCGGTTCCGCCCAGGGCTAGGACAGGAAAGCTGATGGTCAGGAACTTCTTTGCTAGCTCATGGCTCATTGGATTGAGACACTTGTACAAAAGATACCCCTCACCTCAGGCTTATTTTACAATAGGGATGGCATTTGACCCACTATCAGAAAAGGTAAAGGGGAGGTACCGTATATCTGGGGTTATTGTTGGTAATACCGGTATCTCCCAAATGGTTAAGATTGTGAAGGAACTGCTGTCTGCATTTAACATATCTCCCGAGATAGTGAGGGATGTAACAGGAGACACTTTGTTTGTCCCTAACTCCTTCCATTCAATATCCTCGAAGGGCATAAGGATTGGGTATGTTGCTCAACTCTCCTTCACCTCACTTGAATATGCCGGGATAGAGGAACCAGTGGTCATATTTGATTTAGACCTCTTGAATACTTATCGGGCAATGGGCAAGGAACCACTGAGCGATCTATATCCTTATTTATTTGGGGAATGGTACCTGCCAGATGAGGAAATAGCAAAGCATTTAGAGATACATAAAAAACCCGCTAGCTTACTGGGTAGGGAGATCCTAGTAGCCCTGAGAAAGAATGCGGAGCTGTATGCCTCTCAACCGGCCCCATGTGAATTCAAAGTGTATGAGAAGGAATTTGAGGAAAAGGCCCTAGAGGTTTGGATAATTGGGTATGAGAAGAGCTTGGTAGGACCAGGATTCAACAATGAGATAATTGTCTACAAGGGAAGCATTCTAGCTTTGCCCACTACTGGGGACCACGAGGCATTATTGAATGGAGTTAGGACTGGAATAAAGCTGGGAGATGCCCTAGCTAATTACGTGGCCGCTGAGATAGAAAAGGACCCACTTAGGCCAAGAGAGTTTAAGTTTGATGTCACCAGTATTGAAAATGCAAATGTATACATACCGAAGCAGGTTCAGGAATATATCAAGCACATAGGGGCGGACATAAATCTAGAGGCACCAGTATATTTCAAAGTGGAAGCGAGGATAAGGAAGTTGTGGGTTTACAGGAAGGGCCAGTGATCGCATTCTTTTATTTTTTATTTTTCGAATGCATTTTTGCTTGCTATCCAGCTGGTTACTAGAAATGCTAGAAACCACCATATTTTTTGTGGTCCATTCAAAACACCAATAAATGGGAGAACCAAGATCCAAAATCTAGAGGCGATCAGCAATTCTCCCCTTCCAGTATATTTTGCCCCTGCCAGCAGGATAATGCTGACGAGCAAATACACTGTACCCAACAGCGGGTACACCCAGTACGTAGTGAGAAAACCTAGTGCTAGAACGATAACAAGTAGGATCCCCCTGGCGAGTTCATTCCTTATTTGCATGTTTTCACCTCATGTACTTTGCCCTCTTTTCAATCTCTTCTATCTTTTTGAGTATTTCATCTCCAGCATTATACCCTTCTAGGAAGGCATTCCAAACCTCACTGAAAACATCCCAATGACTGGCTTTTAACATTCTCTTAAAGACAACGAGATCTGTGGCTTTGTCCTCTAGTCTACTGCTCCTTTCTGCTAGGCCAAAGTCTATTAACCAGAGATTTTCTCCATCCCAGAGAAAGTTGCTCGTTGTCAGATCATTGTGTATTATTTCAAGCTCGTGCAATGCTTTCACAGCTTTGCCCATTCTCCTTCCTAGATCTTTGACCATTTTGCCTTTGTAGAGGAGATTCCTTACCTTATCTCCATCCACCCATTCTAGAACAATTTCAAAATTTTTGGTATCCATGTCCAGTACATGTGGTGTTCTCACAGCTGATCTGACCTTTCTTAACATTCTTGCTTCGTTCTTCAGTCTAGTGGCCCTTATCTTTAGGTCTAATTCAGGATGCCGATAGGTTTTTGCAATTCTTCTTTTCCTAACACAAGGTATGCCCAGCCAGACATCCTTCCAAAGTTCTGCTTCTGCTCCCAGGTATATTAGTTCCATCTATTGCACCCCATGCCTGGACTTCAGTTTTTCTACTATTTCCCTCAAAATTTGCTCGTGTCTTCTCTCGTCTTCTATTATTGTTTCTAGAGCTTCCCTTTCTATTGGCTTTATGTTGGGATCACTAAGTGCAGATTCATACAACTGCCTAGCACCGACTTCTTCTTCCATCCCACGCTCCAGTAGAACCTCTATCTCCTCCTCTGATAGATCTCTGTACAGTTTTGCACCTACCCTTCCCCTCAAAAGTTCATCAAACGTGTCTGCATGAGTCAGTGATTCTATAATTAGAGTCATTAATGACTTTCTTATATCGGGGTCCCGTATTCTCTTCATGTAGTCAATATACAAATCTATGATGTCTAACTCCTTTTCAATAAATCTCCTAAAATCTACAGCACTAACCATTACAACCCCTATATTTTGTGGGTGTGGGGGTTTAAATTTTTCCAGCCTTTATAGGATATGCATGGCCAGTATCAATGGTGCAAATACTAGGGAGACCATACTCATGAGCTTTATTAGGATGTTTAAGCTAGGACCACTTGTATCCTTGAATGGATCCCCAACTGTGTCACCAACAACTGCCGCCTTGTGGGCCTCGCTTCCCTTGCCTCCAAGGTAGCCAGACTCTATGTATTTCTTTGCATTATCCCACGCTCCTCCAGCATTGGCCATGAAGATTGCCAATAGGAAGCCAGTGGCTGTTGCTCCTATCAGTAGGCCACCCAAGGCCTCCGGACCCAGAATTATTCCCACTAGGATCGGGCTTATTATTGCCATAACACCTGGGACTATCATCTCCTTTATTGCATGTTGAGTGGATATCTCCACACATCTAGCGTAGTCTGGTTTTGCCTTCCCTTCCAGAAGGCCCTTTATCTTCTTGAACTGCCTTCTCACCTCTTCAACCATCTTTTCAGCTGTTCTTCCAACTGCCTGCATAGTCATAGCAGAGAATGCGAATGGTAGCATTGCCCCTATGAATAACCCAGATAGAACCAGTGGATTTGAGATTGCCAGTTTCTCCGGTGTTAAATGTGTTGCTTGCATGTATGCTGAAATCAGTGCCAAAGCAGTTAGGGCGGCAGAACCTATTGCGAACCCTTTACCCACAGCCGCAGTTGTGTTTCCCAGTGCATCTAGAGCATCAGTTCTTCTTCTTGTTTGCTTTGGTAGTCTTGCCATTTCAGCTATTCCCCCAGCATTATCTGCCACAGGCCCGTATGCATCTGTGGACAAGGTTATTCCGAGTGTTGAAAGCATACCCACTGCAGCTATGGCTATTCCATATAGTCCTGCCCAATGGTATGCAAGTAGGATCGCTATTGCGATGGTTATGACAGGAACTGCAGTGGATTTCATTCCAACAGAAATTCCAGCTATGATATTTGTGGCAGTACCTGTTTTACTAGCATCTGCTATGAATTTCGTATCTGGATAGTTCTCAGAGGTAAAGTATTCTGTTACGTATCCTATGATTATTCCAGAGACTAGTCCAGTTGCTATGGCCAGGAATAGGTTTGTTCCATTTGGTATTGTTGTGGTAACTAAGAAGGTGAGTACAATTATTAGCACTGCGGATGTCATTGTTCCTTTTCTCAGTGCCCACAAGAGATTGGACATGCTAACTTCCTCTTTTGTTTTGACGAAGAAGGTTCCAATTAAGGAGGATATTATACCTAATCCTGCTATTCCAAGAGGTAAAAGAGCACCAGTAGTTCCTAACGTGAGATAACCAAGCGCCATGGCAGCTATTATACTCCCAACATAGGACTCGAACAGGTCCGCACCCATACCAGCGACATCACCAACGTTGTCTCCTACATTGTCTGCAATGACTGCAGGATTCCTGGGATCGTCTTCAGGTATTCCTGCCTCTACTTTCCCGACCAGGTCTGCACCAACATCTGCGCCCTTTGTGTATATCCCTCCCCCAACTCTTGCAAACAAAGCAATGGAACTAGCTCCAAACCCAAATCCAATTATTAGTTCCAAGGCGTTCTCCAGTCCAAAATTTGATTCTAGGAGTAGTAGGACTAATGCCAGTCCAAGCAAGCCAAGGCCGACAACAGTCATTCCCATTACTGATCCCGCAGAGAAAGCTATCCTCAAAGCAGAGTTTAAACTTTTTTCTGCGGCCTCGGCTGTCCTGGCGTTTGCTGTGGTTGCTATTTCCATTCCAAAGTACCCCGCACTTGCAGACAGTAGTGCTCCAATCACGAATGCTAAGGCAGTCCACCAACTCACTGTTATGCCTAGCACCAGCGCCATTAAAACAACAAAACCTAGAAGGATTGTATACTCACTTTTTAGATAAGCTCTGGCCCCTTCCTTTATAGCTTGGTTTATTTCGGATACCTTCCTCTTCTTTATTTCAATGGTTGAGATTTTGTATGCCGTATAAGCAGAATATATCAGAGCAGCTACACCAGCCAATATTGCCAGAATAACTTGCCATTCCATGTCCACACCCCCGTTGCCGATAATTATACCAAGGTTATTTTTAAGGGTTAGCCTTTGTCAGTTTGTAGAGTAGGTAGAACAGTTGCCATCTTGTAAACTCTGTGTAGAATCCAAGACCTAGAATGGATAATCCTTTTTTATTTACGACATTTATTGTTCTAGAAACCACTCCCTTGATGTCTAATTTTCCATTAACAAACTTTTGGGAGAAGTTTATAGCATCCACCACTGCCCTTAATTGGTTTCTTTCAATTATGCTAGAGGAGTAGGAATAGGGCAGACCTAGTCTAGTTTCACCAAACAAGAGACCTTCTTGACCCAGTTTGATTTTTGGCAGTTTATTCTTCATGACTACTTCTTCATAGGATGGCTTGGTGACCAATTCCTTTCCCAACCTTCTCTTTTTTAGCTCTCCATTGTTGTACATAATCACCGTGTTTGGGTGGGAACAGCCGTCCAGAATAATTGTGTTTGGATACTCCAGATCTTCTGTTCCGAGTACTGCTCTTAAATCTCCATAACTAGCAAGCCATTCCTCTCCAGGGGATATCCATGCCAGGTCCCTTATTGTTTTTACAAACGCATACCCTTTCTCTGGTTTATAGTATGCGTATCCCCTAGACAGCATCTCAAGTAATTCTAGACTTATGTTTGATAGGGATGTTTTTCCCTCTGGAATCAGCATACCCTCAATCCTTCCAGCATTTGGTACTCTGATCCTATCTGGATTGTGAACTCGTACTTTGATACCATTTATCTCTACTCCAGATCCTATAAACGCTAGATAATTGTTCTCAGCTAGAAATCTTCTGACCTCCATTTGATCCTCAAGGTTTTGCTTGATTTCTAGAATTCTCTTGTATCTATCCTCATTTAGATTTTTCACTTCCTTAACAAGTTTTGGGAACACTCTCTCAAACGCCCTTGCTAGTGATTTTCCGTCTATATCTCTTCCCTTTTTTGGGATCCTGAAATGGAATTTTATTTTGATTTTTGTTTTTTCTTTATTGAACTCTATCCCAGATCTAGGGACCAGTGCAGATGTTGGTCTTTGGAAGTCAATCCAGCTCAATCCTTCTTTTTTTGATTTCTTGTAAAAGAATTGGAGTAAGTAGTGTTCTAGAGCGAGAGTTGTGCCCTTCCATAGTTCCTCAGGGAATGTGTTTTTGAATATGATGTACCCGACCCCATAGCTTCTTTTTCTCGTTGGGACATTCGTTATTTCTAGTATGTATTCTCTAAATCCATGAGTTCCCAGTATCTTTCTTATTTTCTCGATTGGCTTCCCATGCAAAAGATGCACTTTCATATCATCCCTCACAGATCTCTTATTATCTCGTTCAATGCTCTCAAAGCATTTTGATAGTTGTATCCTGTTTCTATTTTATCCATTATCTCTTCAAGTTCTCTAGTAAATTCCACACTTACGTAGTCCCTATATCTAGATTGTAGGAATTTATTAACCAATATGCCCTTTTTAGTGGGTATCAAAAATCCAGATTTTGCAATAATATACTTTCTATCTGAAAGAGTTTGAATTATCTTTGCATATGTGCTTGGCCTACCAATTCCTTCCTCCTTCATCTTTGTGATTATTTCTCCAAAAGTGTATGGTTTAGCTTTTGGAACCAGTTTTGTTACTACCTTCTCTGGTATGTATGTCCCCGGTTTTATTTTTGATTCTTTGATTGGCACATCCAGATCCCATCCATGTTCTAGGACGGTTTCAATTGCAGTTACTTCCTTTTCAAGATTTGATAATTTGAATTTGTAATTGACAACCTTTGCTTTTACTGCTCTCATCTGGCTTCTAATGAATCTTCTGAATATCAGTTCGTACAGCGCCAGGTGGTCCCTGCTTAAACTAGCTCCTCGCATCGCCAAGAATTGTTTTAACTGCTGAACATCCATGGCTCGGGTGGGCCTTATACACTCATGTGCCCCTTCCCCCTCTTTGCTCTTCCATCTTCTGGCATGGAAGTATTCCTCTCCAAACTTTTTGGATATATACTCTTTGGCTATTTTCATTCCCAGGTTTGATACTCTAGTTGAGTCTGTTCTGTGGTAGGTTATGAAACCCCCTCAAATAGGTCTTGTGCTAACTCCATGGTTTTTGTTGAGTCAAATCCTAATTCTTTGGATGCGTCTCTTAACATCGTGTCAGTTGTGTAAGGAGGCAAGGGATTTATATTATCTATTTTTTCTGACAATACGACCACATTAACTTCTCTAGCCTCAGAGGGTTTCCCATCGAACTCTATTCTTTCTCCAGCTACCACTATCTCGGTTACCCATTTCTTTTGTTTAGATTCAAACCATCTTTCTATTATCCAGTTTAGAACGGGGCTTTGAACTCTACCGGCAGATAAATTCCTATTCTTGAAGACCCTCTGAAGAATTTGGCTGAGCTTGAATCCAACCCACCTATCAGCTATCCTTCTAGTTATTTGGGCGTTTACTCTATTTTCATCTATGTCCCTCATCTCTTTTATTGCGTTTAGAAATGCAGATTTTGTTATCTCGTGAAACTCTATTCTCTTCGTACTTGCAAATGGTCTCACTGCTAGGGATATATCCCAGGCTATTTTTTCTCCCTCGGTGTCTGGGTCGCTTGCTATCAATACGAGGTTCACTTCCTTTGCCAGTTCTTGGATGGCTTTTATTGTTGTTTTCTTGTCTATGATATTTTTACTGCCGCATTTTGGGCAGGTTTCCCCCTCAACAAATTGGTACCCACATGATCCGCATCTTTTTATTGTGTCGTAAATAGGAATGAACTTGCCAGATTCCTCTATAACTCCGTACAATCCAGGGCTTGTAACGAGGTCGAACACATGCCCCTGACTCGCCATTATGTTTAGTATGTATTCTCCAGTGTTTATCTCATAAACAGATATGCCATTTACCAACCGCCTCAATGGCTTACCAAAGAAGCTGGCTATTGTCCTGGCCTTGTTCGGGGATTCCACTATCACACCGGCACTCTTGATGAAAGATTTTATGCTTTTCTTTATTTTTCCTGAGAGCATTTCCGATATTTCTTTTCTTGTTCTGTCCACTTCTTCTAGTGTTTTTTCTATCAATCTCCAATCGAATGGTCTAAATTGGAAGTCATCTATGAACCAGAAGATTTGCTTTATAAGCTTGTTGTAGGCTTTTTTATCATCCACCAGTAGTATTGATAGACCCTTGCTTATACCTCCGCCGTACATTCTTGAAGTCCTTCCACTGGCTTGTATGTATCCTGTTACGTCTCCCACCACTAGCTTCAATTCACCATCTATTTCTTTAATTGCTAGATCATCACTGGCTTTTATCTTCTCTAAGAAATCAGGGTTACTTAGGAAAGACTGCAGATACTCCTTGGCTTGGTTGATCAACGCAGAAACTTTTGCGAATTTTGGATCTTCCAAAGCCGAAGAGGGTAAAGATTCATACTTTCTTAACTTGGCTATGAAATAATCTGCCTTGTCGTCCAGGAGGTCTCTTAACATGATAAGTAAGGCCAGCAATTGGCCAGGGCGATTTTCAAGTTTCAGAGGGAATATGATTTTTGGCACACCAGAGAATATGGCATATCTTATGTGCTGTGGAAGGTCTATTCCTCTTGCTAGGGGGTTTCTGTAACTGGCAATACCTACCAAAACCCAGATCTCTCTTTTTTTGAATTGTTCTATTGTTTTCTCATTTATGTGTTCATAATCTGTGGCTGGAACTCCATTTGAATTTAGATACGTCACCATTTCATTTACTCCTTCTCTTCCAAGATCTGATGGTAGGAATACTAATCCCCCGGGACCAAGTTTTTTCACCAGATCCAATGTCTCTTTAAATATGTCCCCACACTCTTCCTTCACGTAGTCATCTATGTTTCTCAACGTGGACACTGTCTTTCCAACTTCGAAATCGAGCAATTCCCTGAAGAGCCTTACTCTCTTAGATTTTGGTTTTGCTGTTGCTGAGCTGACGATCATTATTCCTGATCTCTTTTCCTTGACCTTTTCTAATTTGCGCTTTAATTTTTCCAATTTCTTTCCCACGTCTTTCCCTTGAGCTAGTTGTGCTTTCAACGCTATTATCTCCATGGCCAATTGAATGTCCGGTTCAGAGAAACCTAGCAACATTAGTGCTTTGTCAATGTTCTTTGCGCTCTTCAAAAATGAGTCAACGTCATCCACGAATATCAGTGAAAATCTTTTGTCCTTTAGAACATCAAAATTCCTGTACAAGAACATTGTTGTAGTTATGAGTATGTCAAAGTTTCCACTTTTTATCTCTTCCTTTATTGATTGTTTTTCTTTTTGCTTTAAACTGCCGTGGTATGCCAGTATCCTTTTATTGTGAGGAAATGAGCTTAGCTTTTCTAGAGCTTGCTTTACCAGTAGTGTAGTGGGGAATATTAGATATACCCTCCACTCTAAGAAGGTGGATGTAACCAGCCCAAATGTTGTTTTTCCAATTCCTGTTGGAGCGAGGATTGCAAAGTTTCTCTTTAATAGCACCCTCTTGGTCCATACCTGTTGGAGATTCCATGGGTCTGATCCCACGCATTCTTTAAACCAGGATTTGAACTCTTCCAATTTCTTGTCTAGTTCGTGTAGCTGGAGAAACTCTCCAGGTCTCTCTAGATTCTTTACTATCGTTTCTATATCTAGTTTGCTAGGAATGCTCGGTAGACAATAACTGCAAGGTAGGCCCAGGGCTAGTCTACTATCGCTAATCGGCCCCCAGCAGTTGGGACACATCTCTCTAAATATGGCCTTCATATTCTAGTCCCCTAGAGCCTCCTTTATCTTGTGAAGCAGTTCTGCTGGATTGTTTACTGGGAAGCTTATCCTTTCTAGAATCTCCTCAATTGGCTTTCCGGATATTGAAATTCCAGAAAGTCTTCCCATCAATTCCTCTTTCTCAACTGGGAAATCCAACCCCTTTATTCTTGCCAGGACTTGCACGGCCCATGTTATACCAAGGTTTTCCGCAGCGGTTTTTGCAAATTCTGCAAACAGCGTCAATTCGTCTCTACCTGCCTTTATCTCCCTATACGCAAGTTTTGCCAGTCCTCCGGCAGTATGGTCTTTTATCTTTGGACCTTCCGTTTCAACCTCTTGGAAAAGCTTTGCTTTTACAGCCTCTGGATCTGCCTCCAGCATTTTCTTTACTGTCTGCTTGGTTAACCCTAGTCTCGCTGCTATTTCCTCTGTTGTTTTGAAATATTCCTCTTTCAGTATTATTGCATAGCTAGCTTCCATTAAGCTAGGTAACCATGTTAGATTCCTGTACTCAATTAGTTTTCTGGGGCCACCCAGTATCTCCAGAGCTTTCAGAAATACTCTAAGAGCCTTTGTATCTAACTCCTTTTCACTATCAACTACAGGTTTTACCTCAATCATTTCTCCCGCCCCCTTCTAATTTCTTCTAGTGTTGGGCCAACAACCACTAGGCCCGTTTCAGTAATCTCCATAACATGTGTTTTTGTATCGTGACCGCACAGCCTACATCCGTCTATCCTTATTAGCCTTATTACATCTCCAATTGGCCTGCCATAGATGTTCTCATCGAACTTTGTCATTATGAGTTTCTTTGCCAGAACAATGGAGCAGTCCACTATATGTCCAACAGCATAGCCACCAGCAGCTTCTGCAGTTAGCTCTTCGTGTCCGGATCTTTTCTGAGAGACAAACATGGAGGTCTGATACCACTTCTTTGCAAAGTTAAACAACTGCCTGACTATTCCCCTTGCCATCATTTCCTTTGCTTCGTACAACCCAGTTATTGAATCAATCACTAGAGACTTTGTATTGTATGTCTTTATTGCATATGCCATTGTATTTAGGAGTGTGGGGATGTCCTCTCTTAATCTGTCATTGGATGCAGCGTCTATTATAATTATGTTATTCTCTATTGATTCCCATTCAACGCCCATTGCATTTGCTCTCCCTCTGAGGCCCTGAGCCAGGAAGGCAGAGGGACTTTCAACTGTTACGAATAACACAGGATATCCAAGTGCTGCCTGGGTTATGGCAAATTGCTCTGCAATCAAACTTTTCCCAGTGTCTGATACTCCGGTTAGGTTTACAACCGCTAGGCTTGGTATTCCACCTAGTGGGACTTTTTTTGCTTTTCCATCTTCGATTACTGCGGTGTAGAATAAATCATCTAATCCTGGGACGCCTGTTGGAATGCCGAATAACTTTGGAGCTTTTTTTGCAGCATCTCCCAGAACTTCAATACTCTCCTTTACTACTTTTCTTTCATTCACAGAAACCACCAAATTATTTTTGTGTGAATTTGTCTTTAAATGATTAATGCCAGGAGATTTCTATGTCATCCGTTCTCCAACCCTGCTTTACTGCTAGGTCTTTAGGGTCGTGCTCAATTCCGGCCTCAAACATTTTCCAACCGGTCAACGCGATCATAAACCCATTGTCTCCATTGTATGCCGGTTTAGGGGATCCAAACTTTGCATCGTGTGGTTTCACCATGTTTTCAAACATTTCTCTTAATCTTTTATTTTGTGCAACCCCACCAACCAGCATTACCTCTTTTTTCTTTGTATGTGCTAGAGCCCTTTCGCTGACTTCAACAAGCATTGCGAATATAGTTTCTTGAAATGAGTATGCCAGGTCTTCGTTTTTGACTTTTCCAACTAGTTTCTTGCTAGCTGTTAGAAGACCAGAAAATGCTAGATCCATACCTTTTACAGTGTATGGTAACTCCACCAGCCTTTTGCCATTCCTTGCTAAGGTTTCCAGCTTTGGACCAGCCGGGAATTCTAGTCCCATGGTCCTTCCCAGCACATCTATTGCGTTTCCTAATCCTATGTCGAGTGTCTCTCCAAATATCCTGTATCTACCCCCAGCCAAGCCCAAAATTTGCGTATTGGCACCAGACACATACACCACTAGAGGATCCTTGAACCCCAGATCCCACTTTCCAACCTCTATGTGAGCTATACAGTGGTTTACACCAACTATTGGTTTTCCATATTGCTTTGCTAAAAAAACAGCAAGTGTTCCTCCTACCCTTAGACACGGCCCTAGACCTGGACCTTGAGCAAATGCAATCCCATCTACATCATCCAAGCTGAGATCCGCTTTGTCCAATGCGGATTTCAGAACTTGATGAGCATTCTTACTCATGAATTGGCTAGCTTCCCTAGGATGTATTCCTCCCATTGTTTTGTAAATTACTTTCTCATTCGCCAATTCCACCTTCCCGTCTGTTATCCCTACGCCAAACGTATGGGCGGTGGATTCTATCCCTAGGACAATCATGAGTTAACTTTTCATCAGCAATCTTTTTATATCTAGCATTCCTTTTTTCACTCAGTGATGGGCCATGAAGATACTGAAGCAGTTTTATTATGACATAAAGAAAAAGCTTGGATTTTCTAAAATTAGACCTGATTTTAGTAAAACCCATGCTGAAGAAAAATTGGAATTAATGGAAGGAAGAAGGAGAGAGAGGGAAGTTGAGTTTGAGAGTAGCATGCTCACTAAAAAAACTGGGAGGAGGGTGGAAATGGCAACAAAGAAAACAACCAAGAAAAAAACCACAAAGAAAAAGACCACTAAGAAAGCAACCAAGAAAAAGGCATGTAAGAAGAAAACAAGCACAAAGAAAACAACCAAAAAGACAACAAAGAAAAAGGCGACCAAGAAAAAGACAGTGAAGAAGAAAACCACCAAGAAAAAGACAACTAAGAAGAAATAAACCATTTTCTCTTTCTTTTTTTATTTGCAATTCAACGAGTAGCGCTAGCTAGTTTGTTAGGGGTGTTAGCGCTGGGGGCGGGATTCGAACCCGCGTGGCCTTGCGGCCACTGGCTTAGCAGGCCAGCGCCCTACCAGGCTAGGCGACCCCAGCAGATAAAAACAGCGCTAGAATTTAGATAATAACTCATTTTTAAAGTTCACTCTTTGATGCTATGGTAAACTTGATAACCAGACCCCCTACCTATGACCTCCACGTTTCCAAACACCCTTTCCATTTCCTCTTTAGTGCTCTTTCCTCCTTTTGATTTTCTGGCAACTAGTTCCAGCCACCCCCCAGGGACTAAGTGTTCATAGCTTTGATGGATAAACTTGAAAACAGTGTCCTTTCCAGCAGAAAATGGAGGATTTGTCACAACTGCGTTGAATTTTTCAGTGATGCCATCTAGCCCATCATTTCTGATAACTCTAAATCTTGACCTATCTAGGTATTTCTTTGCATTCTGTTTTGTTGCATTTATTGCCAACTTGTTTGTATCTATGAACCATACCTCTAGTGAAGGGTTTTCCAAACCAGCAACTATCCCTATAACACCGTACCCACATCCCAAATCTAGGAACCTCCCTGTATCTGGAATTATCATTGATTCCACTAGCAGTTTCGTTCCATTATCTAGCTTTTTGTAAGAGAATATGCCAGAATACGTGATGAGCTTCAGAGAGTACCCTCTCACGAATACATCTATCTCTCTTTTCTTTGGTCTGTCTGTTGGCTCTGATGTGAAGTAGTGCTTGAACATCTATGCTCCACCATTTTTGAGCTTATTTTCAGCCATCGCTTTCAATGCGAATAGGGGATGTGCCCAGTTCTTGATATTTTCTCGTTTTATTTGAGTTTTTATTCTATCAATCAGTTTTTCTAGGGTTTCTGCTCGATCTCTTGGATTCTTTATTATGTGACTATTTTGTATTGCAGTTTTTATCACTTCCCTATCATTAAGATCGTGCTTTTCTAATACGTGTTGGATAATATCTCCTCTCTCTGCAGAAATCAATGTTTTTAGAGCCTCCAACCTTATTTTAGGATCATTTGAATTGTGAAATATGTCACTTATCTCATTACTGATTAATCTTGCGAATTCTTTAGAATACACCCTTGCGCTCAGAAGGGCCTTTGGCAATATCTCTGAGTCCCTTGATTGAATTGCTTGTTTGATTAGGGGTTCTATTTCCTTGTGCTTGTTCTTTGCCATTTCAACAAGTATTGTCCCACGGATGGTTCCTTCTTTCTCTTTGTTGAACAATCTTGCCAGGTAATCTCCCTCACCGAGGGTTGCCAATACCTGTATGCCGTATTCCCTGGTTTCTGTTGGGTTTGTCTTATCCTCCACAACTTGGCCCTTCAGAATTTTAGAAACTAATGGTTTGTTATTGGGATTTTTTAGTGCATGTTCTTCTAGCAATTTTATCCCAATCTCCTTTTCATCCTTAGATGGCCTGTTTATAAGATCTATGGCTAACTTAATATCCTTTTCAGCTCGCTCAATTTCCTGAAATATTGGCTCTTCTAGTGGGGGTTCCTTTTTGCCCCTAACTTTGAACAATCTAGAGATCCTATCCCGTATCCTTATTTGTCTCATGCCAAAATTTAGGTATTCCAATAATAAGTTTATTTCCCAGTTTTCCACATTTTAGGGTACTTGTCCTTTGGCATTACGATGGCCTCCATATCTACGACGATGCCTCTTTTCGCCTTTCTGATTTCATTTGAGCTCTTGAGTGATATCCCAAGCCCTATTAACTCTCCCTTTCTAGTAAATACTGCCACCAGTTCTCCTTTTTCTACGCCATCATCTATGCTCTCCAAACCAGGTCTTGCCAGATTTGCCCCATGGCATAAAGCAGAGACAGCGGAATCCCTAACGATTACTTTCTTTAGATGTTTCACTCCATATTCAATTGGGAGTATGTAGTCCTCTAATTCCCTGCTAATCCCCTGCTCATAGAAAACAACAGCATCTTTCAAGTCCTGGAGTTTTACAGCAGTTTCTAGGGAAAATGGCCCTGATCTTATTCTTCTCAGCTCTATCATTTTTCCCGGATTTCCAAGAAGTTCGCCCCAGTCCTGAATTAATTTTCTTATGTACGTTCCGTGCTGGACTCTAGTCTTGAATAACACTAGATTATCCTTGAACTCTAGAAATTCAAGGTCGTAAATCTTCCTGATCCTCAACTTTCTTCTAACTGCGGCCATCTCTGGAGGCATCTGCCAGATCTTGCCAACAAACTCCTTTGCGATGCTCTCCAATTTTTCCCTATCCACAGGATCCCTAAACTCAGCTAAAGCCACGTATTCTTTGTCACATTTAGCTAGGGCCCTCAACAGCTTTGTGGCTTTTCCAATTGCTATTGGTAAAACCCCAGACGCATTTGGATCTAGCGTTCCAGCATGCCCGGCCTTGTTCACTCCCAGAATATTCCTTATCCAAACTACAACCTCGTGAGAACTAGGTCCCAGGGGTTTGTCGATGTTAACCCATCCGTTTAGTAATTTATCAGGAACCAAGGGCCTTCACGACCTCCTCGTGACTTGCTCCCTTAGGTATGTCTATCCTCTTTTCAGTCGGTTGCAAGTGTCCTAGATTGCACCTCCTCCTCTTTATCTCTGGCCCATCCACTAGAGCATAGTTCTCGTCTATTATGTCAACTATCACTGCAATTTTTCCCTTTTCCTTTCCCTTGGTCTTTATGCAAACCCTTCCTATGTGCAGGAACTTCTTCATTTCTGCTCCCTCCTCTTGTCAATTCTCTTAATTATTAACTGGAGTGTGAGGCTTATAACTATTGCTGATACGATGTACAGCCCGAGCCAATCTATGCCGTTTTGCACCCCCATCTCTGGGAAAGGCCTAGTAAGTATAGGCAGGCCAAACGGCAAATTTATTATTGCTCCTAGAGAGCCATACATGGAGCCAAACATCCAGATAATGAACAGGACGATTGGTGTTGTTATGAACATAGGTTTGAACGAGTTGTACATGTTTTCTTTTACTAGCGCCATTATCTCCTCTTGTTCAGCTTCTAGTTTCTGGAGCTCCTTCTTGTCACCAGATTTTTGAGCTTCTAGGTATCTTTTCTGATGTTCTTCAATCCTTTTTCTTATTTCCTGCATCCTCTTCGGGTCTACTAGTTTCCTGTGTATTGCTATGGATATCCCTGACAGCAGCGCAGCTGTGAATACTACCACAACAAACACGTCTGGATGGATTATCTGCAATCCATATATCTCAATCATGTATTCACCCTAGGAAAGATTTCAAGGCAGGGTGGAGCTCTGCCAGTTGTGCAGTCATCAGCTCCTCATACAGTCTATAGAGTATTCCGACACTTAGTAGGATTCCAGTTCCAGTACCATATGCACCAGTCAAATCTGCTAGGGCAGCCAGTCCACCGACAGCTGCAGATCCAAGTATGGTTACCATAGGTATGTATCTTTCCAAGACTCTCTCTATTACTCTTGGGTCCCTTCTGAAACCAGGTATCGCTAGACCAGCAGATTGCAATTGCCTAGCTACCTGCTTTGGGCCCATTCCAGTTGTCTCGACCCAGAACATTCCAAACATTATGCATGCAGCAATCATGAATATCAAGTAGAGAATCAAATGTACAAGTGCTAGAGGTATGAATCCAAATACAGTTTGCGCTGGGTTTATGAAGTTTTGATAAAGGGCGGTCCAACCACTCAATACTCCATACGGCGCTCTGACAATCCAGGCAATAGGTATCGTGAATTGAGATGGATCCAAACTTAGCACGAGATCAGGCAATGGTTGTCCATTTGGCCCGAATCTACCGAGCCATGGGAGACCCATCCCGTACAATACGTTTGCAAACAGCTGGATATTCGCAAATAGGGCTGCTGCAAGAATTACGGGAATATTTGATACATAGAATAACTTGAGAGGGAACCTTCCTCCAACACCACTTATTCTTCCCAGTGTCAAGGGTATCTCTATCCTCATTCCCTCTCCATAGACCACTATTAAGAAAACTACTATTGTTGCGATTAGTGGTCCAATCAAATCAAAGGAGAGTGTACCCTCATTAATCAGCGTATTTATGAAAGCTGGAATACTACCCACAGAGGGGCTTATTGCCCTATACACTATTGTTTGAGATACCCCACCGACTATGAATAAACCTATTCCAGAGCCTATCCCCCACTTAGATACTACCTCATCTAGGAAGAGAAGTATAATAGATCCCATGGCTATCTGGAACATCACTAACAACGCATTTATGTCGAATATGTGGGATAATCCTGGAATTGGAATGATGCTTATTCCAGTTGGTTCTATAGGCAGAAAACCGGATGCAACATACACAAACGCTTCAAAGAACGCAAACAACAACGCCCCAATCTTAGTGGCAGCCATATATCTCTTTTTGTCCATTTGAATTATCTCCGCTCCAACCAGCAACTGAAGAATTATTGATGCCATAACGATTGGTCCTATACCTAGGGTCCCAAGTGTACCCATTCTACTAGCTAGGATGGTTTGAACATTTTCTAAAAATGCTACCCTCTGGAGTATTGCAGAATACTGCTCTTTCAATATTAGGTACTTTGCAGGGTCTGTTTGTTGTATTTCTGCTAGTCTGGCAGGAGTTAGGAGACCGACAGGGGTAACAACACTCAAAACAAAGAAAATTGTTAAAGCAATTCCTACCCACATTAATCTCGTTTTAAGTGGTGGCCTTTGCACTGGTTTCTTCACATCAGGAAGAATTGCGATAATAGGATCTAGTATCTCCCAACCCATCAGTATCACCAATTAAGATTATCCTCCGATTAGGTGTAGATTATTTAGTGAAGTTAGGTTAATTAAAGTTTTAGAGGGTTATGGCTTTACCATTTGCCGCCTCTATCTTTTCTATGGCTCTGTTTGTAAATGATCTAGCTTTTATGGTTACAGGAACAGTTAGGTTCCCTCTTCCAAGTACTCTGTCATATCCAAGGTCAGCAACATTTATTTCCTTAAGTCCATGGTCTCTAACGTATTGATCTATCCACTCCAGAGTTACATATCTTACCTTTTCTTTTCTTCCAGGCATTCCGTGCTTACCGAAGTAACCTGGCATGTTCTTTATGAACCACATCTTTTTGTGTCTGAGTGAGCCAGCATTACCCTTTCCACCACCTTTTCTCCTTGAACCCTTCTTACCTTTACCATTTGTTCTTGTTCCTCTATGCTTCTTCCTTATCTTTCTATTTTTGAGTGCCATATCTCATCCCTCTCAAATCATTCTTTTGATTAACTCGTTAATCTTTTCACCTCGGTATCCTCTGTCTCCCCCCTCTTTCCAGTGTTTCTTTATTGATTTGTATCCTCCAGATGGGGGAGTTAATCTGAACACTGGTTTTAAGTTTGGAATGTCCTCAAGCTCCGCCTCAAAATTCATGAATGCATCAACAAATTCAGATATGCTACCGAACTTTGTATTCTCCTTTACATAATCATCTGTTAGCTTCTTGTCTCCGACCAATCTCCCTCTTTTTCTAAGCATAGCTTCGAAGGTATCTCTATCTATTTCTCCCCAGGTGACCCAGGGAGTGATCTTTTTGAGCATGCCGATGTAGGTTGGTCTGTCATCTATTACTACGCAGTGATTTGCTCTAGTTAGATGTAGCATTTTTAGAGTGTCCTTGATCTCCTTTGGAGTATTTATTAGTCCCCTTATCTGGATTACTGCCAACCTTTTCATTCCTCAACACCCTCCTCAGCAGGTATTTGCACGGACTCTGCGTGGATAATAACTTCGTCTGGAATCCTCGTCTTCTTCAAGTTTCTCAGAGCATCCCAAACTGCAAAGGCGAAGTTGTAAACAGTCCTGGTATCTCCCCAAGTTCTTGACCAGACATCCTTAATTCCAGCCATCTCTAGGACCTTCTTTCCAGTGTCTCCAATAACTAGTCCAGTTCCCTTTGGTGCGGGGATGAGCCTGACCCTAACTGAGCCCCATTTTCCTTCTGTAGCGTAAGGTATTGAGTGGTGACCGCCACACATACACTCCCATGAACCACAACCCATTCTTACCTTAATTATGTTTAGCTTTGCATCTCTAGTTGCTTTTTCTATTGCTGGCCTTACATTTACATCCTTGCCCATTCCAACGCCAACAAAACCATTCTTGTTTCCTACAACGACCGTGGCGACGAACCTAGATTTTCTTCCAGAATCTGTTGTTCTTCTAACCAGGTTTATGTTTAACACTTCACTCTGAAGATTTGGGAGTAGCATATCAACTATCTCAGGCTCTCTTATTGGTAGCCTTGTCTCCAATGCTTGGTCCATGGTCTTTATTTCTCCATTGAGGACCATCTTCCCCAGTCTTGTTTTTGGAACCCAGTTTTCTCCTACCATGTAATCACCTTATGCTTCAAGTATCTTTTTCTTTGCCTCTTCAAACTTTTCAGGTAGGTGGGGTATGCCCCTATATTCTGCGATCAAGCTTCCATTTATTCTTTCTTCACTTGGGAGCACTTCCTCAGAGTGAGGTATGTCCATCCCAGCATCTAGTGCCCCTTTCAGAGCAGCATAAACATTTGATCCAGGAACTGGTGTATGCAATCCTATGTCTAGTATGGCCTCAGAGTATCCTGCCTTCTTTGCCCGTACACCTAATAGTAATCCAGTTAGATAGGCGGAAGGCGCGTTTCCAGGATGACCATCCCAACCAAATTTCTTTAGCTCATGAGATGAAGCTGAAGCTAGTACTCTATCACCCTTTGGATCAAATGCGATTAGCTGTGCAATCACTTGTCTATTCAATACTCTAACCACTAGTCTAGGCTTGCCAGATTTCACTAGCGCTAGCCTCTTTCTATAGTTTGTTTTTCCTTCTCTCCTTCTTCTAAACTTAACTCGGTATATTGCTGAGTGTGCCATTACTTAACACCCCTTATGTAGCTCAATAAGTGTTTCTTACTCTTGAAGTAACCACCCTTAATCATCCTATACAACTTTCTATAATTCTCAGGTCTTATCTGCTTCAAAACTCTTCTTAATGCTCTGACTTTCTCCATCCAGGCTTCCTTCTTTGGTTTCCTAGCGGTTTTCTTTCCTTTTCTACTTCCAGGACCCCTTCTTCTACCCTTCTTTCTTTTCTGTTCTAGGATCCTTGCTCTTGCTCTGGATGTTCCTCTTTTCTGAAGTATGACGATTGCTCCAGTCTTAACGAGCCTTCTAATGTCCTCTCTGGTTATTGCATCCTTGGCTTTATCAGGGTCCACTATTCTGATTCTTGAGATCCCAACATCATATGTCCTTGCTGCAAGTTCTTTAACCTTTCCAAGTTCCATTCCATTCACCTGTTGAGTATTTTGATTCCAAGCTCATCAGCTTTTGCAATTATTTCCTCTCTCTTTTTCTTTCCTAGGGTGCTGGACAATCTAGCTGCTTGCTTCTCTGGATCTATTGCCAGCAAGTCATTCATGTTTCTTACTAGTACCTCCTCGTACCCGCTTGGGTGGAGACCCCTGATTTCCCTAGGTGCGGAGTATCCAATTCTAGGATGAGCACCCTTTGATTTCACGTGCTTTCTCTGCTTGCTATCGATACCTCTAGGTTTTCTCCAACCAGTCTTTTGCGCTCTCTTCTTCATGTGGGCATACTGTTTCTGGAATTTGGGAAGCTTTCTAGTGTTCATTCAGCAACACCCTTCTCAACTATGTATATACCATCAACGAATACTCTAGGATCTTTTTTCTTTACAGTTGTTGCCTGCTCAATGTTGGCCGCTGTCTGGCCAACCTTCTCTTTATCAATACCCTCAACTATTATTGATTCTTTACCTTTGACTGTGACTTTAACACCATCTAGGATTTGAGCATATCTTGGACTCTTTTCTCCTAGGAAGTTCTTTATTACAACCTTGTCACCCTCAACGCTAACATTCATGGGGAAGTGCCTGTAATGGATTCTTAGTTTGTAAACATACCCCTTTGTAACTCCAGTGATCATGTTCTTTATATGTGCCTTTATTGTTCCTATCATGGCTTTTGTTCTTCTTCTTGGAAATAGAGCCCATATCTTCACTTTATTGTCCTCCTTATCTAGATGTACATCCTCCTTTGTTTTGAACTCTCTTTCCAAGCTACCCTTTGGACCCTTTACAGTCACCTTTAACCCATCTATTTCTACCTGAACGCCCTCGGGTATTTCCAGGTATTCCTCAATCTTTGCTGCAAGCACCATTAGCATCCCCTCTTAGTACACATATGCTAGTAATCTACCACCAACTTTCCTCTTTTTTGCTTCTTCATGATCTATTACGCCAATTGGTGTTGTGAGTATGAGTATTCCTATCCCTGCTGCTGGGAGGAATCTTTTCTCCCACTTTTCTAGTTCCATATATTTTGCTGGGAATCTTGGCTTAATTGCCTTACAATTGTTTATCTTCCCAAGCAATTTTACCTTGTACACACCGCCCCTACCATCATCTATGTACTCATATTCTCCTATGTATCCTCTTTTCTGCATTACGGAGAGTATGCTTCCTAGTAATTTAGAGGCAGGTTTTAGTATGACCTCTGCCTTACCAACATTCTCTGCATCCCTTATCCTTATCATTGCATCTGCAATTGGATCGTTCAACATTTTGTTCACCTCAGATCCCATACTTCCTAAAACCAATCTTGTGAGCGACTTCTCTGAAGCATCTACCACATATGTTTAGA
This sequence comes from archaeon, assembly GCA_024275655.1. GTDB lineage: Archaea > B1Sed10-29 > B1Sed10-29 > WALL01 > WAMD01 > JAJRYR01. The sequence goes on from JAJRYR010000051.1 coordinate 20,914, forward strand.
CCATACTTTCTGATGACTCTCCTGTGAGTACCACATATCTCACATGTTGGAGGTTCTCTCTTCTTTTTTGCCTCATCTTTTGCCATTTAACCACCTCATTCCTCCTCAGTGACTCTCACTCCCAAGTTTTCCTCAACCCACTTTATGGCTTCTTCCTTTGTGAGTTTGTGGTGTTCTGGTATCTTTCTCTTTTGCCTCTTTCTCCTTGCTATTCTGTATCCATCTTTTTCCATTGTGACACAAACATCAAACCCAAATAATCCAATATCCGGATCGTACTTTACTCCCGGTAAATCAATGTATTCATGTACACCGAAAGCAAAGTTTCCATTGTTATCAAAGTTACTTGGTCTTAGTATGTTGTCCTTTGCTTCTAGCGCCTTCTTGAGGAAGTCCAGTGCTTTCTGGCCCCTGAGTGTGACTTTGACACCAATTGGTTGTTTTTTTCTAATTCCCCAGGTTGGTATTCTATGTTTAGATATTGTTTTAACTGGTTTTTGACCAGTTAGTTTTTCCAGTAGGGCGAAGGCCTTGTCTAGTCTTTCTCCAGATTCTCCAACACCTATGTTCACAGTCACTTTTGCAATCTTTATCTTAACCATCAACATCACCCAATGGTTATTACTGGCTTGTCTTTACCTACAACAAACACGTACTCCTTCTTTGTTAGCAACTCTGTATCATCCTTCTTTAATAGTACCAGTGGAGGTCTAGTTATTGTTCCAGGGATAACATCAACTATCTCTGCCAGTTCGCCAGTGTGCTGACCACCTATGATATAAGCCAGGTTTCCCTTTTCGAGTTTTATTACTTCTGCTATTTCCTGGCCTGGGAGCTTTATCAATAGAGAGTCACCGGTCTTTATTGTTCTATCATCTGTGAGGATATTCCTTCCATCGTGGAGGTTCAATTGGATCTTACCGCCTTTAACAGCGGTTTTGTTAACAACCTTCACTAGTTTTCTACCTGCCTCATTCCTGTCTATCTCCACGACGTCCAATCTTCCCAGTTTGTCATAAACGATTCTGTAATACTTATCGAGAGCAGGAATGGAGACGGTGTCCATGAATCCAACAGGGAACTTTAGTGATTTTCTAACCTTTCCATCTATCCTGACCTTTCCTCCCTTCACTATATATCTCGCTTCTTTTGCTGTCTTTGCTAGCCCTAGCATGTCTCTTAACAAGACACCTAGTGCTATTCCATTCTCTAGTGAGTGAGGACCAGGGCTAGGTTTGATTATCCATTTGCCCTCCTTTCTTGGAACCTTCCAGGTTTTTGGGGCTGCAAGTCTTTTCAATTTTTTGTTACCACCTTTTTTTGCCATGGGAACACCCTCATTCCTTTATCTTTTGTTCCAACCTTTCCTTTCTTTTAACATCCTCAAGGTTCAGTTCTGTTATCATGAGATTTGATGGATGAATGGGAACAAGTACTTCCTCACCATTTGTCTTTCTCCTCTTTACCTTGTCTATGTAAACCCTATACTTCTTTAGATCCACTTCAACGATCTTGCCCTCGACACCTGCAAAGTCTCCTCTGAGTATCTTCACTGTGTCCCCCTTTCTAACTGGGAATGATCTTCTCTTGTATTTTTCTCTCAATTCCTTGCTGAGTGTAGCCGCCATTTTCTTCTGTCTGATATGAAGAGGAGCATTAAAGTGCCTCTTTCTTTGTTTTCTAGGTTTTGAACTTACCTTTCTCCCAGCCATTTTCACCACTCACAGCACGTTTTTTGCTAAGGTTGCGACCTTTGAAAATCTCTCCGCAACCTCCTTTGCAACTATTCCTTTGATCTCAGTTCCTCTTGGATGTCCCTTATCATCAATCAATACAGCAGCATTATCAGGGAACTTTATTCTAGTGCCGTCAGGTCTTCTGTACTCCTTCCTCTGTCTAATGATTACAGCCTTCACAACCTTTTTCCTTATTTCTGGCTTACCTTTCTTTACGGAACAGACGACCACATCTCCAACTCCGGCTCTAGGCATTATTCTTCTCTTTCCCTTAAATCCAATTACTCCAATTATCTCCAACTCTTTGGCTCCTGTATTGTCATCGCAAACCAATCTTGATCCTATATGAAGAGCCTTCACGACGTGAGAGCCAACTGCCTTCATTTCATTCACCTGCCCTCTTCACAACTTCTAGTATCACAAAGGATTTTGTCTTGCTTATCTTTCTAGTCTCTCCGACTTTCACTATGTCTCCAGGCTTGACATCGATGCAATCTGGTTTGTGAACAGTCATTTTACTTTTTGCTCTTGCAAGTCTCTCATACTTTTTTATCTTCTTTATGAAGGTCCTCTCAACAACAGCAGATCTGTGCATCTTTCCAGTTGACACTACCTTTGCGGTGAATATGTTTCCTCTAACCTTTATGTTTCCATGTATTGGGCAGTTTGGATCCGTGCAAACTATCTGTGTCTCTTCCATTTGGGTAGCCCCCTTTTGATTTTTCGCCACCATTTCTTTATCCTCTCCTCAGGTCTTTGTAACAGGTCATTACCGTTTACAATCACCTTCCCATCTGGGAAGGCAATTGAGAGGGTTACTACGTCCTTTGGGACGATTTTTCGCCCATTCTTTGTTTCAAGGGTTATTGTTTTTAGGGTTTCATCAATGATCTTTCCCTTTAGTCCCATCAGGGACCTATCCGATGCATTCACTATCTCAGCCTCAAACCCTATGAGGCCATTCTTTGCTATTATGAGCATCTCATGGGAGTTCAATTTGATCTTCTGCATATCCCATCTGTACCAACACTTTTTTTATCTTGTCCAGGTGATTGCCCTGGAGTTCGATCCTATTGTCCTTGACGGCTCCGCCACATGCGAGCCGCTTTTTCAGGTCCTTTGCGAGTTTTTCTAGGTTTGCATTCTTATCAGATAACTCAACTATGGTCACGGTTTTTCCAAATTTTCTTCTCTCGGTTTTGATTTTTACATGGGTTGTGCTTTTGTCTAATTCTTCAAACAATTCTTCGGGCAACCCTCCTATCTTCATTCTAAACCTCCCTTTCCTTTTCATTAATTATCGTTTTTATCCTAGCGATTGTTCTCCTTATTTCCTTTATCCTACCTGGGTTCTTTGGAGCAACACCGCTAGCCACTGCACCTCTCTCTAGCCTTAGCTCTGCTTCCAACTCCTCTAGCTTTGCTTCCAATTCTGGAATGCTAAGCTCCCTGAGCTCCTTTGACCTCAGTATTGCCACTTTCACCACCCATTCTCTTACTTATCTCCTCGGTAATGTCAACCTTCTCAGGTAGGACCATATCTGGAGGAGCAATCCTAACAGTTACTCCGATGACACCTGCTTTTTTCAATGCTTGAGCATGAGCCACTCTAACCTGCTCAGCTAGGTAACCTGCCTTCTTCAGGTATCCAGCCGCTGTTCTTTCTCTTCTAGCCATTCCTCCTTTTCCAACGAGTTTTCCACTGATGATGATTTCACATCCTAGAGCGCCAGCTCTCATTATCTGGTCCTTTGCCCAGAGCATAACCTTTCTGAAGTGGAGACCCTTCTCTAGGGATCTGGCGATTCTATTTGCCATAACTACTGCATCCAGCTCTGGTACGGGGATCTCCTCAACCTTTATTTGGACATTCTGCAACCCGAAGTTGTTTTCTATCTCTTGAGTTAATTCTCTTATTGATCTTCCCTTTCTTCCTATTACTAGACCAGGTCTCTCAACCCTAATGATTACTCTAGTTACCAGTGGTGTTTTCTGGATATCTACCCCTGCGTATCCTGCCCTAGCTAGTTTTTCCTTTAGGTATCTGTCCAACATGACCTTCGTAATTCCGTCCTGGATAAACCTTCTCTCTATCAAGGTTCAAACCTCCCTTACGATTACTTCCATATGAGCGAGAGTAATATTATTCAATCTCCATCTACCTTTAGGGGCCCTTCTTGTTAGCACAGCACCTTTGTCTGCTTTTGCATGGACTATGATCAGCTTCTCTTTGTCTAGTCCCTTGTTCTCTGCATTGTTCTCCACGTTCTTCAACAGCTTTAGTATAATCTTGCTAGCCTTTACAGGATACTTCCCGATTATTCCTCCTCTCCTGTGACCGACACTTGTATTGTACTTCTTGAAGGGAACTGGCCTTTTCTTTGCAATCACTTCCTCTAGGTACTTCTCTGCCTTTAACAGTGGCATTCCTCTTATAGCATCCATAACCACTGCTGCCTGCTTGTAGGACACGTCCACGTCCTTAACGCAGGCCTTTGCGAACTTTTCACCTTCAACTTTCATGGAATATGCCATTGTTAATCACCCTTACTTGGCAGATACGAACTTGGTGGATCTTGTTGCTCCTATACCTGGACCGCTGTGCTTGACTTCCTTTCTTGTTGGTGCATACTCTCCCAGGTAGTGCCCAATCATTTCTGGTTGGATCTTTACATATGTGAATTCCTTTCCGTTGTGAACTGCAATTGTTCTGCCGACCATGCTTGGCAAAATGATCATGTCTCTAACATGAGTTCTTATTATCTTGTCTGGCTTTTTTTTCAACTTCTTGAGGAGCGTTCTCTCTTCTCTAGTGAACCCTCTCTTAATCTTTCTTCTTTGCCTGGCTGGGAATAGCTCTGCTAGCTTTTCCAAGCTTTCTTCCTCTATCTTTTGGAGCTCCTCAAGTGTATAACCCCTGTACGTGAATATTTTTGCCAACTAAATCACCTCTTCCTCCTACCAGTTCTTCTAGCTGCAATATGACCAACCTTTCTACCAGGTGGTGCAGTTCTCTTTGTGGTTGTTGCCTTACCTGGGTGGTGCTCTTTACCACCGAATGGGTGATCTACTGCGTTCATCGCGACTCCTCTGACTCTTGGCCACCAGTGGTTTCTGGCCTTGTATTTATAATGAGCATTACCTGCCTTAACCAGTGGTTTCTCTAGCCTACCACCACCAGATGCCACACCTATTGTGGCTAGAGCATTAAGCTTTATTGCCTTTGTTTTTCCGGATGGGAGTTTTACAAGGGCGAACTTTGAGTCCTTGGATACTATGTAACTGGTTGCTCCAGAGGATCTTACTAGGGATCCTCCGTTTCCAGGAACTCCCTCTATGTTGAATATTGGGATACCTTCTGGTATTGCCTCTAGTGGTAGAACGTTCCCTATTGCTATTCCAGCATCGGGACCTTGTCTTACTTCATCTCCTATGCCTATCCCCTCTGGAGCCAGGTATTCAGTGGTTTTTCCGTCTTCCCATTTTATCTTCATAACTATTGTGCTCTTGGATGGATCATCTATCAAGTCAGTTACTACTCCAGTGATTGTCTGATCCTTTGTGTGAATATACTTTGCTCTAGTTTTGAATCTATGGCTAGGTGCCTTGAATGATGGGCTTCCCTTACCTCTTCTTTGGTGTATCAATGGCCTACCCATACCACATCCCTCATATCATATTTAGTTTGGTTGCAAGCTCAGTTGCGGGAGTTTCCTTACTTAGTTTCACATAAGCCTTTTTCCTTCCCTTTCTATCTATCATTGTGTTTACAGACTCGACCTTCACGCCATACAGTCTCTCTACCTCGTGCTTTATTTCTGGCTTGGTTGCCTTTTTATCGACAACGAACACTATCTTGTTTTCCCTTTCTATGAGCTGAATTGCCTTTTCTGACATCAGTGGATAGAGTATGATACCCATGTTACTCACCTAGTGCCTTTATTGCGGATTCTGTCCAGATTGTGAGTCTACCTGCGTGCCCACCAGGGGCAAGTTCCTCAACGTTTAGATCCTTTACTAGGACAGCATCCACGCCAGGAATATTTTCAACAATCTTTGCGAAGTTGACATCTGTTATAACAAACAACGCGGATTTCTTCTTCTTGTATTTTCTTCCTCTCATCTTGCCCTTTCCAGATCTTATCTTTTTCTCCTTTGCTCTCTCTAGCTCTTCCCCAAGTCCCAGCTTGCTTAGCAATTTCTCGACATCTCTTGTCTTCTTTATCTCCTGGACCGTGTCTTCTATTACAATTGGAAGAGAGATTTTCTCTGGGATCTTGTGACCCCTCTTCTTCACCAGTTCAGGGATTGCAGTGGCAGCAATTGCAGATCTGAGTGCCAGGGCCCTTTCTTTCTTGTTTACCTTTTTGTATAGTATTTTCTCCACTTTTGGTGGGTGAGCCCTAATTCCGCCCTTTGCCTGTGGCACTCTCCTGACTTCTCCCAGTCCTCCACCACCAGGTTTTGTTCTAGGCAATCTTGCAATACCTCTGTTTATTCCAGCCCTGTAAGCGTATCTTCTTCCAACGTACTCTGCGGATGTATCCTTACCAGCCAGGTAGTAGTTCCCCTTTGGTTGAAGTTTGTGACTCTGTAGTGCGGTGAATACCCTCGTGATTACATCAGGTCTGTATGGAGTATTGAATACACTAGGAAGAGCGATCTCGCCCTTAACCTTTCCCTCTATGTCATAAACATTTGCTTTCATATGGCTTTCACCCTAGCGCCTTGTTGTGACTTTTGTGAGATCTTAACGATCTCAGGCACAGGTATCTCCTTTGTTGGAGGCCTCAATGCTGGCCTTAACATTATCAACCTCTTCTTTGGACCTGGCACTGATCCCTTCAATAGTATGTAACCATTCTTTACTAGCCCGTAGTGTGGAATGCCACCAGCTGGATTTATCTCATCGCCATTTTCTCCTATCTTTAGAACGATCTTGTTAACCTCAGTTCTAACATGGAATCCAGTTTGACCGGCTTGTGGTATTCTCCACATTGTTTTTGCTGGGTGCCATGGACCAAGGGATCCTACGTGCCTTCTGTAACCATGTGCTTTTCTAGTTTGTATCTTAATGCCCCATCTCTTTACTGGACCCTGCACACCCTTTCCTTTTGTAACTGCGATAACATCCACGTAATCTCCTTCCTTGAAAACCTCGTTGATTGTGATCTCCTTTCCAAGCTTCTCCTTTGCATATTCCAGAGCAGCCTTTGGATCTCCACCAATCTTTATCTCGAAGACCTCTGGGGTCTTCTTGAAAGGTGGTTTAGTGTGAACGAGAAGCCTTATCTCAGAAATCTTGTCTATTTGGGATTCTAGAACGGAGCTATCGTGTTTTGCTTTCTTGGGTGGAGTGGATATCTTTCTTTTCAAATTTTTGTCCAGTTTTTCAGCCCAGACTTCTGTTAGGACCTTTTTGCCATATGGGGTTTTTGTGTATGCTCTGATACCAAAGACCACCAGGGGTGGGACTTCAATGATTGTTGCAGGAATAGCAATTGTTTGGTCAAATGTTGGTGAGTTTTTGTACTTGTCCACAGCCATTATGTGTGTCATTCCAGCCTTGTAACCAGCAAAGGCTAGAGGCTTAACCTCATCTGATTCTGGCCAGGAATTTATCCTGGGATAGATCCTTCTAGCCCTAACCCTAGGGGAAAATGCCAATGATCCTGCCCTTGGTTTTGTTAATTTACTCATTCTCTTCACCTGCGGCTAGCTTTCGCTCTCTAGCCTTGGGAGCAGGAACGAGAAGGGGATTTCCAGAACCGTGTGGGATTTCACACGGTATGCCTAGTTTTTACCAGTAACCCTTTATATATCTTTTGCTATTATCCCCTCTCGCTCCCACTGGCGGGATGCAGAGCATTGCCCGCAAGGCTAGGGGAGCCGCTCCCATCAGGGAGCGATATCATCATGAGCGCAAATATTTTGCGAGTAGGGGTTTATAAATATTTGTGATTTAGTACGCCCCGGCCGGGATTCGAACCCGGGCCGCGGGCTCGACAGGCCCGCATCCTAGACCGCTAGACTACCGGGGCAACTGCGAGTTAGTTATAATAAAAGGGGTTTAAAAAAGTTAACGGGTTTCATCAAACAACCAGTTGTAATAGTCCTCATTTACCCTAACGTTCCACCTTGCTATCACCGGAGTGGAGTAAGGGTGGTTATCCTGTATGAACTTTACTAGGGGTTCCTCCAGTTCTGGTTTTGTCTTTACCAACATGGCATACTCCTCGCTTACCTCTAGCTTCCCCTTCCACCAATACTTACTTTCAATTTGCCAAATATCCACACATCCAGCTAGTCGAGCTTCTAAAACCATATCTCTCAATTTCTCTGCATCGTTCCTTGTTGGTAGGGTTGTGTACACTAGCAGAATATCCATTTATATCTCCCATATGGCCCTTATACCAGCCATACCCTTTTTCTTGACTAGGTTTGTCAACATTCTTTTGTTTTGCCTTTCAAATTTGAATTTTGTTGTTATCGTGTTTGGATCGATGTATCCCCATTTCCTCAATGCCAGTTCAAGTTCCTTGTGGTTCCTTGCATATTCTGGGGCAGGGACGCCCTCTACCACAGCATCTACTGCTTGTCTCATGGCCTTTGCTCCTGCTAGGGTTCCCTTTGGATGGCCGTGGACACCGCCTCCAGCTTGTATTATGACATTTTGTCCGTGCAATGCCACTGCTGCATCAACCTTTCCAGGATCCATCCCGCCACTTGCTATACTGAAAAACGGTTTTATCTTTTTTATCCATGTTTGCCCTAGGCTTCCTAGGTAGAATTTTTCAGGGATTTTGTACTCCTCTGCAAGTTCATGGAATCTCTTTATTAGGAGCGCTCCACCCTCCATCTTTCCCACGCCAGTTCCTATGTGCAGTTGATCAACTCCGATCATTCTCCAGAACCTCTCATATATCGCAAAGTTAACACCGAAGTTCCCCCTGTGGTGAGCAGCGTAACCTGCTCTATGTGCGTGGATAAACAGCTTTGCCTTCTTTGCTTCTTCTACCATCTTCATCAATGCTGGAATGCCCAGTATGTACACATCCAGCATTACCATCTTCATTCCAGAATCCTTGATATAGTCCAATCTTTCCAGCATCCTGTCAATGCTAGAGTCCGTTATATTGGAAGAATAAAGTTTCCTCTCGCCAGTCTCCTGTTCCGCTTTATCCAGTGCCTTGGCCATCAAATCAAATCTCTTTTTCCATGGGCAGAACTTCTGGTCAATTAGGTTCTCATCATCCTTAACTAGATCCAACCCACCGACCCAGGCTTTATAGGCTACGTCTGCGAATTCTTTTGGTGTTAGACCAACTTTTGGTTTAACAATGGTTCCCACATGAGGTCTCTTGGTTTTCTTGGTTCCCATGTACTTTCTAAGACCCTCTAATCCGGCCCCAGGACCTGAAAACTGCTTTTGGTACTTTTCCGGGAACTTTACATCCAAGACATAGCATTCTTCCAATTCCTTTAGGCCGAAGAGATTGCCTAGAACACCCGCATAGAACTGCAGGACATTCTTTTGATCAAAGTGCTCCCAGGGGTAGGCCACAAACACGAATCCAGAGTTTTCAGTGACCTTCACTATTTTGTAAACTCTTGCCCGGTATTCTCTGAAGACCTTTTCATTCATTGTGTGTATTTTTGTCCAGGTTCCTACACTGGATTCGCTTGCCACCGCCTCTGCCAGTTTCTCAATCTTTGCATGGCCCTCTAACCAGAACAGGACCACGAAGTCATCCTTTCCTGGTTTGTATTTTTTGTCCAAATAGGAATACCCACCGTATGCCATGATAAAATAAAAACCAGAGGGAATAAAAAGGTGATTGTTTCACGCAAGAATCTATTTTCAGTTAGTCCCCAACAAACTCCACACCATGTTTGGCTAGTATACGATACGTAAATACCTTTATTCCGTCTAGTATTAAGAACCAAATTAGGGCATATCCCCACACTAGAATGGCCAGAGACCAGCCAATTGGAGTTACTAGGATACCGTACACTGCAAACAGCGTGGCTAGTATTTGTGTGGCCTCCACTGTTATGAACATTATTGGAGAGGGCCATGGCCTTGCCCAGAACGGCTTAGAATGTCGTGAGAGGTACATGGTCATATGACCAGCCACAGCCAGCTTTAGGAAAATCAATGTGGATACCACATTGCTTGACAACTTGAGATATGCCGTGGCTATGTAGTAGAGTATGAACGTGGATATAACTCCAGTTAACCCCAGCACAGTTGACATTGTCAATATTGAGTGGGTATTCCACTTCTCTGATTTTCTGGATGGACTTGCATTATCGTATGCTATTGTGAGTATGGGTATATCATTTAGCAGTGCCAGTATCACTATCATTATTGGTGTTATTGGGTAAGTGTTCAGGAACACTATAGCTAGGGTCATGAAGAACATTATTCTCATTGTTTCTGCTATTCTGTATATCACATAGGTGTTCATCCTCTTGAATATCTTTCTAGCTTCAACTACAGCATCTGAGATAACCCTTATTCCAGGAGCGGTTAGTATTATATCCGCCGCCATTCTCGCAGCATCTGTGGCTTTATCCACGGCGATACCACAGTCAGCCTTCTTCAGCGCAGGGGCATCGTTCACACCGTCTCCAGTCATAGCGACTATATGTGCCTTTTTCTGTAAGCTGCTGACAATTAGATACTTATGCTCAGGGTAGACTTCAGCAAACCCATCTGCCCTCTCAACTAGTTCTGCAATTTCTTCTTCGTGTTTCTTTACTATTCCCTTTGGAAGTCGCATCCCTTCAAATTCTTTCACGATTTCGTGTGCCACTTCTTCGGCAAATATTCTTGCTTCTTCCTCGCTTGCTTTCTTCTTAAGTTTCAGATAAATTTCTCTAGCTAACACTTTGGCTAGTACAATCAATTCCTGCCTGTTTTCTCCAGTCATCTCTTCTGGTGTCAATATGTTTTCTCCCAATCCCAGTATTCTAGCAATCTCTTTTGCTATTGCCTTGTTGTCTCCAGTGACCATCTTTACTTGGACGCCCATTGATCTTAGATCGCTTATAGTCTCCTTTGCATCTTCTCTGGGTGGATCATAGAGTGGGATTAAGCCGACCAGTGTCCACTTTCCCTTGCTTCGTATTGCTACTCCAATTGTTCTATAACCTCTAGATGCTAGGGAGTAAACATCCTTTTCAACCCTTTCTCTTTCCTTTCCTTTGAGCCCTGCTAGTGCAATTACTACTTGAGGTGCACCCTTAACAACATCTATAACTTTCTGACCTATCTTTATTTTTGCCTCTGATCTCTTGATTTTTGGATCAAATGGCAAGAAGGATAAGACCTTTATTTTCTTGTAGACATCCTTCACCCCGTACTTTTCTGCTGAATTGTATATTGCTAGTTCTAGTGGATCCTTATCTTCAAGCCTAGAAGCAAGTAGCGCATAATGTATCACATCTTTCTTAGAGAATTTGTTGTATGTTACTGGTTCAGCAACTACCAATTGGTTCTTCGTTAATGTCCCTGTTTTATCTACACAAAGTATATCCACACTCGCTAGTTCTTGGATAGCACTCAACTTTTTTATTATGGCTTCTTTTCTGGCTAAGTTCATAGCTCCAATTGCCATTGTTACAGATAAAACAGCAGGCATTGCTACGGGTATGGACGCCACTACAAGAACTAGTGCGAATCTCACAAATTCTAGAATTGGTTCTCCTCTGTACAACGCCACGATTAAAATGATAGCTGCAAGCACTAAAGTTACAAGAATGAGGTAATCAGTAACTCTTATTATCATCTTGTGCAAATGACCAGTTTCGTGCATTTCGGCCTTTGCTATGAGGGCAGCATTTTTTCCAAACTTTGTGTTGTAGCCAGTTGCAATGACTACACCAACCATGCTACCTTTTTTTACTACTGTACCTGTGTATGCTAGGTCTCCCCTGTGTTTAGTTACAGGTAATGACTCACCAGTTAGTGCGGATTGATCCACTAGCAAGTACTCTCCATCTATCAATTTCAGATCCGCTGGTATCATATCACCTAGTCTTACCTTCACGATATCCCCAGGGACTAGATCCCTAGCTGGGACAATAATCCACTTCCCATCTCTCAATACTTTTGCTTTAACCTCTAACCTCTTTTTTAGAGCCTTTATCGCAGAATCTGCTTTTCGTTCTTGCCAGAAATCTACGCCAGCATTTATAAGAAGCATTAAAATGATTATCGCGAAGTCGTCCCATTTGTGGAGTATTGCCGATAGTACAGCAGCAATTTCTATCATCCATGGAATTGGTCCCCAGAAGTGTTTTGCTAGTTTTTTCCAGGTTGGTTCCTCCTTCTCTTCAATTTCATTTGGTCCAAATTTTTCAAGTCTTTTTCTGGCTTCTTTAGAAGACAACCCTGACATGCTAGTTTCTAGTAATGAGAGAACCTCTTCACACTCTACATTTTTTAGCTCGTCAGGATCCTTAACATGGAGCGTAATTATCCCCTCACTTTGCCAGTTTTATTACTGGATAGTCCACTTTGAGCAACCCCTTTTCGTAGGCCTCTGCCACGGCCTTGTTGAATATCCCCATGAACTTGTACTTGTTTGATCTGTTTGTAACTTCAACGAAGACCTTGTAGATTATGTTTGAATCCTCGAACCTATCTATTCGAATAGTAGGCTCTGAATCTGTCAGCAGATCTGGATATTTCTTCTTTATTTTCTTTACAATGTCTGATAGAACTTTCAAAGCTTTGTCCGATTTTACCTTGTAGCTCACTGCCACCTCAAATGGCACGGTGATTGGATCCTTTGGCTTGGAGTAGTCAATGATTGTTGATTCTGCCATCTTCTTGTTTGGTATTATCACTAGGTTCCCGTCCCAGGTCTTTATCTTTGTTGCTCTCCAGCCAATTTCTACTACGGTTCCGGCCACCAATCCCGGAATTTCTATGTAGTCCCCTATTGTCATATCTTTGTCAGTGGAGATGTATATACCTGAGAAGTAGTTGGCCAACGTATCCTGGAATGCCAAAGCAACTGCCAGACCTCCAACACCCAGGGAGGCTATTAATGGAGTTATTTCAATTCCAAATTGTGCTAGGATTATGATGAATGCTATGATGTATATGAACGCGTTCACTAGCTTCTTCGCCACTAGGAGGTAGTTGTATTTGTAGCTCTTTCCCTTCTTTTTTTGCATGTACCATTTTACTGTTGCCGTTATGGTTTTGGTCAGCCCATACGCTACCACAGCTATTAGTAGTGCTTGGATGACCAGATCAAAGTATTGCCAGTATTTTTGCATTCCAGGATAGATTGTGAGCGAGAGCCAGATTGCAAAGAGAACCACGAATAGATGTACAGGAGTTTCCAATTCTTTTACTAGTATGTCGTCCAGAGTTGTTTTTGTCTTGCTTGCAAATTTTTCCATTGCATTCTTTATGATCGCGTAGAATATCTTTGACACAAGTAAAGCTAGCCCCACAGTTATTATTGTATATCCTACTTCAACCCAAGGAACATCAGCCAATATTTGAGCCAACTCTATTGCCATGTTCTAGATAACACCAACGTTATTAAAAAGTTTTCTTAAGTTAAGCTAGTATGCAGTTGGTCTTTCATCCAGTTTTTCTAGAACATGAAGTGCCGGGCCACCCGGAAAATCCCGAGAGGTTTTCCATGCTTGATCTAGATTCCCTAGCATATTTGGTCCCGGACTCTGGAGAGAAGTTGCTTGGTTTAGTTCACCCACAAGAGTACGTGGAGAGGATTAAGGAGTTGTCCTTAGAATCGGGGGTTCACTGGCTGGACCCAGATACATATATTTGCGAGAAAACCTGGGAAGCGAGCGTTCATGCAGTTGGCGCTGCCGTTCTAGCCAGCGAGAAAGAGGCCTTCGCCTTGGTGAGGCCCCCAGGACATCATGCTACTAGAAATAGAGGTATGGGTTTTTGCATATTTAACAACATTGCCATCGCCAGCTTGAACCTGGTGGGCAAGGGGAAGAGAGTTGCAATCCTAGATTTAGATGCCCACCATGGAAATGGCACTCAGGACATCGTTCTAGGGAATCCAGACATAATCTATTTTTCAGTGCACCAAAGCCCAGGTTACCCAGGAACTGGTCTTGAAACCCAGGAAAACTGCTATAATTTTCCTTTGCCACCAGGATCTGGAGACGCAGAATTCTTCAAGGCTTGGCAGAGCTTTTATCCTATCCTAGAAAGATTTGATCCAGATTACATTGCTCTTTCACTGGGATTTGATTCTTATTACAAGGATTATGGTTGGTTGACTTACCTAAGATTTTCCTTGAAACCGTTTAGGACGGTGCTAGAACTGAAAGAGAACTACAAGGTATTTGGGGTTCTGGAAGGTGGGTACAACCCAGAGAGCATAAAAGATGGTGTAGAGCTGATTCTTAGTGTTTGATTGCTAGATAGGTGACCATTTTTGGTTTATTTGTATCATCTGCCCTTTTCAAGCAATTTCCCTCCAGAACATCTAGAACTTGGAATCCTGCTTTTTCCAGCAACCTTGTCATTTCTCTAATGGAATAGAGTCTGTGGTAGGTTTCCATTTCAGCCACAACTTCGAGCTTGTCTTTCTTGTCCACAACTATCCTTCCCCATAGCCAGTTGAGTTTCTTTCTGTTGCTTTTATTGACCATTATTTCATAAACACCTTTTTCTATTTCTCTTATTTGAGGTTTGAAAGTGATGTGAGATGTTGCTGTGCTTATGATCAGGAGACCTTTCTTAACTAGGTGGTTTCTCCATATCTCGAGGACATTTAATGATTCTTTGTCTGTTTTCCAATAGCCGAATGATGAAAACCAGTTTAAAATTACATCATATCTTCTAGGCTTGTAGTCTTCTGGATTCATCATATTTCCTACCCAACAGTTTTTGTTTTTCTTTTTTGCCTCCTTCACTAGTTCCTCAGATATATCAAATCCTTCAATTTCATATCCAAGTTTCTTGAGGTAAGGGTGCAATCGGCCATTTCCACAAGGGACGTCCAAGATACTTTTGTATTTCTTTCCAGTTCGAATTTCTGCTAATCCTATTAATCCATGAATTAATGAGGCCTGGATGTCTGATTTCTCTTCCTGAGTATCTATGTGCCAAGAAAATTTATCATAACCCATGCTAGAATTACTATGCGAGGATTTTTAAATTCCTAGCTTTACCATCCTGATTTATCTCCAGAAAGAGTGAGTCCCGCCCCCCGGATTCGAACCGGGGACCAGTCGGTAGCTGCGGTCGGGAGGCTTAAAGCCTCTGACCCACTACAGCCGACCGCTCTACCAGGCTGAGCTAGGGCGGGATAATTCAAGAGAGCCCCGGAGGGATTCGAAAAGCTGTCACGCCAGCTTGCAGGCGATGTGACTTCAAATCCTCCGGGATGCCACACAAGGTGGCATAAGCCCCGGGGGGGATTCGAACCCCCGACCTGCCGCTTACAAGGCGGCCGCTCTGACCAGCTGAGCTACCGAGGCAGCGTTTAGATTTTTGCCTAACTAGTTTAAAAAGTTTGCTTTCCATTTTATTTGTGCCCATGATGAATGTTTTTGATCCTGAATGATGATGAAAGGGTCAGAGTCTGAGGCTACATAAAACTCTTTTTGTATTTTTTCCATATCTCCACACCAATCGCGCACAACACAGGCGGAATCACAATCATATCCCAATCACTTAGTGATAGTGCCTTTGTCCCTAGCAGTAGTTGAAGCGGTGGTAGGTATATCACTGCTAACTGTAGTAAAAAGGACACCCCCACTGCGATCCATAATGCTTTGTTTTCAAATAAATGGTGATGCACGGGTCTATCCTCGAATCTAACAATGAATGCTATAAACAATTCAAATATGACATCTGCGGTAAAAGTTGCAGTTCTGCTGAGGACAATGTCCCCAGTGGTGTAATAGTGATACAAGAAAACAAAAAGCGTGGTCACATACTGGGCCGCTGAGAGCACTATTATAAATGG
>JAJRYR010000052.1 GCA_024275655.1 archaeon
AGAGTTGGAGGAAAGAATTCAAGAGATAATGAAGCTAAAGAACAAACCAAAGAAGCAGAGAAAGGGGAAGAAAAGATGATGGAAGTATTTCCAGGTGTTTACAAGGAGGGAAAGAGATTATTCACAAAAAGCCTAGTCCCAGGAATAAAGGTTTACGGGGAGAGATTGCTTAGATTTAGGGGGGAAGAATATAGAGAGTGGAATCCCAGGAGGTCAAAGCTGGCCGCAGCAATACTAAAAGGTCTAAAAACGATGCCAATAAAACCTGGGGGCCATGTCCTGTACCTGGGAGCAGCACAAGGAACCACAGTCAGCCACGTAAGCGACATAGTGGGGCCGAAAGGTCTGGTAGTTGCTGTGGAGTTTTCTCCAAAGGCAATGAAGGATCTGCTCATAGTTGCAGAGACCAGGGAGAACATAATTCCAGTCCTGGCAGACGCCAACAAGCCCGAAGAGTACAAGGACTACCTACTGGACATAGATGTGGTATACCAGGATGTGGCCCAACCAAACCAAGGTGAGATTCTATTAAAGAACGTCCAATATGCAAAGCCCGAATACACTATGTTGTGCGTTAAGTCTAGAAGTATTGATGTGGTAAAGGACCCTAGGCAAGTGTTCAAAGAGGTCCTCAGGGAGCTAGAGGGGGCTGGCCTTGAAACGCTGGAAGTGGTAAATCTAGTGCCATACGAAGCTGATCATACAATGATTGTCTCAAGGGTGGTCTGAATGCCCAGAAGAAAAACCACCAATCGGGCTAAGCCAATAGAGTGGGTTGTAGAAAAGGTCCTAGATGAAGCTGAAAGAGACAGAAGAGATGTTGGAGACAAAAGCCTAAAACTCTTTCACATTGTCAGAGGGATAGTTAGGCTAGAACGTTCTCCATTGCGCTTGATACGCAAAATAGACAATGAACAAGTAGTGGCAATCACACCATACGTTAGAGAAGGAGAGATAAAGGAGATATTATACCAAAAAGGTTTGTATGACAGCAAGCTCGGCATTGCCGGCCTCTCAAAGATAGTAAGAACAGGTGCTGATCTGTTGCATAAGCTGGAGAATCCGTACCGGATACTTACTGAACCTGAAATTGAGGAACTTATTGAGGTACACATTGGAAAGTCTGGACTGAACTACAGGGAAAAACAATATCTAATCAAGATTTTAACTGGAAAAAGGTTAGTTTCTGATCCCAATTGGGTAGCAAATGATTTGAAAATTGAGGAGCTTCATAGACCGGTTGGTATACTTGATGTTGAAGAAAGGCAAAGAACACTCAAAGAAGTAATTGAGTTGCTCAGGATAAAGAAAGTATTAGAAGGGAAGTTGGCAAAATCAAAGAAACTAAGCAAGATGAGTAAGGAAGAAATCATTGAGAATTTGGAAAAGACAATCGAACTAATGAACGCTGGGAAGCTGGATCAATGGATAACTAACAAAAGGCTTCTAACTCACACAAAGCACGAATTAAAACAGCTGTACAATAAAATCAAAGAATTGGAAGAGAAAGGGATTAAGTGGTGGTAAATCACTTAGAAGTTACTGTTCCCACCACTGTGGCATTCTGGTACTTCTGTAGGAAGTCGTCCACATCCAGATATCTGAAGTACATCTGTTTTCCATCCAAGCTCATGAACGCTGATCCCTTCTGAATACCTATGGGCGTGTTCACTG
This sequence comes from archaeon, assembly GCA_024275655.1. Taxonomy (GTDB): domain Archaea; phylum B1Sed10-29; class B1Sed10-29; order WALL01; family WAMD01; genus JAJRYR01. Next base: position 1,675 of record JAJRYR010000052.1, read on the forward strand.
TCAGATCTATCCTGTAAACCCCGTGCTGCTTGTACATGTTCGTTATGTTGTAGTTGCCTGGTCCAGCGATTATATCCAAGACCTTTTCTGCTCTAGCTCTTGCCTGATCAATCTCTATTTCGCCCACTGTTTGCATTGGTGATAGCTGTGGGGCGACCTGTGCCTGGCTACTCTTCTGTACAAGAACGCCAACTCCTGCCAGAATCCCGATTATTAGGATAATTGCAACCACTAGTATGATATTTATCCATGTTTCGTAACTGAATCCTAGGTAAGCCTCATGTTCCATCTTGGGCTTCTTGTACTGGGAAACTGGTGTAGAAACAACTTCCTTCGTTGGCTTTTTTGGCCTTGCTATTTTCCTAGTTCGTTTAGAAGTTGTCTTTTTTTGTGTTTTTCTCGGCATTGAATCACCTCTCAAAAGGATTAGTGGGCGCGGAGGGATTCGAACCCTCGACCTCCGGTTATCCTAGGCCGGCTCCAATCACAAACACCCGACCTAGCAAGTGTGTACCAGAGCCCGGCCATATAAGACCGGCGCTCTGACCAGGCTAAGCTACGCGCCCAATAAGTGCTAATATTTTTCTCACACCCATTTAAAAACATTACTAACTCTAGCTAAAAGCTGGACCAACTCCCTGAGGGTATCCTTTGTTTCTATTATCCAGTATGTGTCATTTTTCCCAAAGCTTCTAACGATCTCATCCCAGGTCCTGCACTGCAAAACCTTTGAAATTAGCAACTCCTCGCTCCTCTCATTTAACATACCTGGGGTGGTCAGGAAGTAGAACTCCACTACCTTTCTAGCTATGTCGTCCACAGATTCATAGGTCAACTGCCCATTGAGGAACCGTTTTATCCTATGTTTTTCCAGTTTAGATAGCTCCAGTCTCAGTTTCTTTCTAGTGGAGACTAGCACTTCTCTAGCTGTTAGTGGGTCTAGATCCCTATACGTATCCGGCAAGGCCCCCAAAAACCTAGAATAGAATTCATCAACCAGTTCATCCACCGTTCTTTCCATTTCCCCCGATAAAGGTTTTATCATAATCAAAGAGTACTCGCCTGAAACTGAATTTCTAACTGGCGACATAAAGACTGGCTTGAATCCTAGTTCTGACCAGAACCTTACCAGCTCCCTCTCTGCACCAAAACTGACGCCAACCCAGTCCAGATCTGAAAACTCATCCAAGAACGAGTTTACCAATTTAGTACCAAATCCTCTCCCCTGATAATCCGGATGAACGGCTATTCTAACTATCCTCGCCCCCCTATTCTCAGCAAACTCCCTTACTCCACAGTGTTTGAGCATGATATCTGGGATCAAGTTCCCCACGGCATCCTTGGATTCGTACAGCACCTGTACTTGGTCCTGAGAGAGACCCCCTTCAAAGCTGGCTTCCAAAACACCGTAATCCCCAAAGCGCCGCAATATTTTTCCTGGTGCATCCAAACTTATCATTATGTCGTTGGGGTCCGTTTTGTAATGTGCCCAGATGTATATGGAAAAGTACCTCCTCAACTTTTCCTCATCCTTGATCAGCTCCCCCCTATCTATTGCACCATACCCTTGTTCTCTGGGCATATCCAGCTCAACATCTAGAAGAAAAGCATCGTACAACCACTTCTCTATTGGATCGCCTGGCAGGTATCTGATGGGTTCGCTCATTTCAAAACTGATGTAATCCGACAGGGATCTCAAAAACTTCAGAGTAAACCCTCTTCCGTGCCCTTCATATCCGTGTACTGTGGTTGAGAAGATGACTTTCCCTCTGTTCAATCTTCTAAGTTCTGGGGTTGGAATACTGGACGCTTCATCCACTATCAACAAGTCCCTCTGCCTATTTCCAACATCCAGTGGTGGATGATACCTGACAAAGAACTTGCTCCCACAAATCTCGAATATGAAATCTCCTGATTTCCTTACCTTGTGCTTAATCCCCAGTCTATCCAATGTTTTGTGCAAAAACTGGAAGAACACCTGAATTCCAGATTCAGTGGGGGATGTAACTATAACCCTAGAAACCTCCTTTCTCTTCAACAACCATGCAGTGAATATCCCCAGAACTGCAGATTTTCCCCTTCCCCTATCTGCAATAAGAACAAACCTTTGATTTTTAGAATCAAACCAAAACACTAGCTTTTTCAACGCCTTCAATTGGTCCTCTGTGGCACAGAAACTGTATGGCCTCTCTCTTGGTGGTTTGAATCTCTTCACAGTCCCTGATTCGATTGAGTGGCCTATTAAATCATTTCCTTCTTGGACATAAACATTCTCGTGCCTTCTGAGGGTTTCAACGAATCTCTTCATAAAATTGTGTTCCACATCTTCTAGAGAGAAAGGTAATGGGACCATCACCCTGTGAAACTTAAATCTGGCATTCGCCCACTCTTCAATCTCTGGAGTTATGAAAACTATCTTTCCCCCGGCCCGCACAGTTTCCACAACCCTAGCTATATCATTGGGCACGAACTGCCTAGTTAGATCAAGAACAGCAAAATCCCATGTGGTTCCCAAAAGCTCAAATGTTTTCCTGTAAGGGTAGAACTTGTGGGGTATCCCTAGTTTCCTAAAT
>JAJRYR010000053.1 GCA_024275655.1 archaeon
ACTAGAGGGGTAATGCTGGAATCCACCCAACAATCACAAACATCCTTGGATCCCTCAATATTTGAAGAACCACACTTGGGGCATTTATCCACTGGAGGCTGGTCCTTTGCTGGATCCACAAACTTTCCTTCCAGGAGCTGATCTTCGCTAGCGGGAATTATCTCGCCACAATCCTTGCAAACCCAGAAAGGAATTGGAGTACCGTAAACCCTCTGCCTGGATATGATCCAGTCCCAGTCCATTGCATCTGCCCAGTCCTCCAATCTCCTCTCCATGTGATCAGGGAACCACTTCATTTCCCTAGCTGCCTTCTTTATGTCTTCCAGGAAAGGCGTTACCTTTATGAGGAATTGTGGGATTGGCAAAAGCTCGATTGGATGCTTGCATGTGCTTCTTTCTGTGTGGCTCAAAACATTGTGAATGTACTTTTCTTCCTTGTACAAAGCCCCCAGTTCCTTCAGCTTTTCCGCAACCTTCTCCCTTGCTTCTTCCGCCTTCATTCCAGCGAACTCTCCTGCTATGTCTGTCATCCTTCCCCTTGGATCTATGCTTATGTAGACTGGGAGCCCGTGTTTCTTCTGCCACTTGACGTCAAACTCATCTCCGTACGTACACAGGTAAACTGCTCCTGTCCCAAATTCCATGTCCACGTCTTCTTCGGCTAGGATTGGGACCTCTCTGTTGACCAGGGGGATTTGGGCTTTCTTGCCGATGAGATCCTTGTACCTTTCATCCTTTGGATTCACCATTATAGCTACACAGGAGAATATGAGCTCCGGCCTGGTGGTTGCAATCTTTATATCCTTACCTCCTTCAACATCAAACTTCAAGTAGTACAGCTTCCCTTCCTTTTCTACATATCCCACTTCTGCCTTTGCCAGGGCTGTTTCACAGTTTGGACACCATAAAACTGGGTGATCACTTCTGTAAACCAAACCCTTCTTGAACATTTGAATGAGAGAGTACTGGACCAAAGCCTTGTACCAGGGCATCCTGGTCTCATAGTACTGGTTTTTCATATCTGCAGAATATCCTAGCCTCTTGTACTGCTCAATCATTTTAGCTATGGCTTCAGTGGTCCACTCCTCACACTTTTCTCTAAACTTATCCCTCTCGTGCTTGCTTATCCCGTAAACCCTCTCCACCTTTAGCTCGGTGGGGAGACCGTGACAGTCAAAACCAAGAGGGAATAGAACATTGTATCCTCTCATCCTCCTGTACCTAGCAATAAAGTCTATCCAGGAGTGATTCAAAGCGTGGCCCATGTGAAGGGTTCCAGAGGTGAAGCTGGGGGGATTGTCTATTGCATAAACTTCCCCAGGAGCGTTCTTGTCAAATTTGTATATCTCCTCCTTCTCCCAGTAGTCCTGCCACTTCTTCTCTATTTCTAGAGGATCGTACCTAGGCATGCTCTCACCTCAAAAACAGTAAATTTTATTTTTCATTTTTTAAATAGTTCCTTCACTTTTCCCTGTATAAGTTTCTCTATGCCAAGCTCAACATTTTCTGGCACAACCATTACTAGGGCTTTCCATTTCTGGCCCAGCTGCCAGGCAGCCACTGCCCTTCTGTGACCGTCAACTATGATCAGCTTGTCCCCCTTCCTTATCAGGATCAAAGGAGTATCATAGCCATACTTCACTGCCTTCTTTACTCTTTCTACCTTCTCGTTGAATGTTGCTTCTTCCTCCATTCCTGGGAAGGTGTAGTAAAGCTCCCCTATCTGGATTGGGGAGAGAACGAGTTCCTCATCCTTTATCTCTATACCGGGATAAATCCTTGAGTAGTAATCCTTGAGCTTATCGTAAAGCTTTGCTTCCTCATACGGTTGGATCAATTCCTCCATCAAACCACCAGTAATTTTTAGGGATTTGGGGTTAAAAAAGTGCTGGTTTTACCAACCACTTCCAGAGAGGGACAAATTTTACTGTCTTTCTCCCAACCCTTTCCTTGCCCTCATAATCCCAGGTTAACACGTGTAGAGACCTACAATTCAATTCGTCTCCTGCCTCAACCAGGGACTGAATCTCTCTCTGTCGGATATCATCTCTACCACTAGCATACGTGACCTGGATTAGGTGTCTTACCCTGGTTCCCTCCTTTATCAAAAAATCAACTTCCTTACCACTTCTCGTTTCATAGTAAAATATCTCCTTATTTTCCTTATATTTCCGCCTCAATTCAAGAAACACCACGTTTTCCATCAATCTGCCTGTGTTATCAGACAGCCCACTATCAAAAAGACTGATTAACCCAGTGTCCACTGCGTAAATCTTTGGTAGTGTTTGTTCCATTTCTTTCAAGGAATACGAGAACTTCCTAACTGGGAATATAATGTATGCATCGTTGCTGTAATCCAGGTAGTTGTAAAGTGTGTTCCGGCTGATGTCTATCCCATTGTGCTTCATGAATTTTTGAACTGAGTTCACGGATATCTTCTTCGCGAATGATGTAAAAATGATTTTCAAAAACAACTTTAAGCCCTTGTGGTTCCTAATGTTCCACCTCTCAATCAAGTCCCTATATATAACTGTATCTAGGTAGTCCTCAAGTATTTTTCGTTCGTACCCTTCAATCACAATTTCTGGATAGCCCCCGTATCTCATATACTCCCTGAGGTATCTCTTGATTTTGGACTGCTCTCCCTCGGTGTAGTGCTTTTTCCTAGGAATCCCTCTACATCTCAACAGTTCACTAAATGAAAATGGGAAAAGTTCGTAAGTTATTGTTCTACCCCTGAGTTGTGTGGCTATCTCCTTGGACAGTAACCTTGAAGAAGAGCCGGTCAAAAAGACACTGTGGTGTTCTCTTTCAACTAGCCGCTTTACTGCTAGCTCAAAATTGGGCACTTCCTGAATCTCATCAAAAAAGAAGTGTATTTTACCTTCGGGATAAAATTCTTTGGCAGTTCTCACGACTTCCTGGAGCGTTTTGAGATTTGGAGGATAAACTCGATCATCATCAAATGGGAAAAAGATTACACTTTCTCCTTTATCTCTGAGTTCCCTAAACATGTGAAGAAGGAGATAGGTCTTGCCTGATCTCCTAGGACCAACAATTGCCACTGCTTTGCCCTTCTTTGGTTGTACCTCTAAGTCCCTACTTACGATCTCCGCATCAAAGTGTAAATACTCCTCAATTATGCTACCCAATTGCATGTTAAGTATATAGTGAAATGTTATATAAATATTTCACTGTTTATTTAACATTTTTTTGACTCTTTCCATGATCATCAATTTTGCTACATAAACGTACGCTGAGACTATTCCATCTACAGCTGTCTTGTAAAGGTGTACATTCGGATCAAATTCCCTCAACAGATCTTTCATGGTTCCTTCCAGCTTCTTCTCCCAAAGTTGGACTTTCTTAGAGTCTCCTCTTATCTTGAGATATTCTTTTTCTAGATTTTCCAAGGCAACAGAGAATGGTTCTGTCATCAATATCTTTCTAATTAGCCCATGGTACTCTGGTGATTCTCTAGCCTTCCAGATATCTCCCAGTCTATTAAACAAAATTCGTTCATCCTCGAACAGCTGGGCAAGCTTTTGCTTTATCTCCTTCTCCCTTCTCGCTCTCTCCCTTTCTCCCTTTATTATCAAACCAAGAGAAATCAAAGCTATCAAGACGGCTACTGCAATTCCTAGTTGAACCTCTGGCTTTGAAAGGTAGTAAGAAAGCAAACCCTGGGCTGGTGGAGACCATTCCATTGCTAGGGTTTTCTCTGCCGTGTTTCCTCCTGGATCTCTGGCTTCTAGTTTTATGTTGTTTTTTCCTGGGGAAAGTTGGATCTTCAGCTTCCAGTTTCCCTTCTCATCAGCAAACACTTCCCCTGCCTTCTTTCCATTAACCCAGGCAGTTATCTTTGTGTAGCAGTGGTTTGGGTCATTCCAGAAGTCCAGGTCTCTCCCAGTTTTCTTTCCCTCCATGCATATGCTAGCATCCTCTGTCTTCCCAGTCAAAACCAGCTTTCCAGTTTTTTCATCCAGCTCCTTCCCCACAACCCCCAACCAGGTGGAGTTATCGTAGGTGACTGAGATGAT
>JAJRYR010000007.1 GCA_024275655.1 archaeon
AATTTTGGGAACTCTTTTAATAAAATTGTTCGTTAATCTAATGTGCTAGAGGAAGAGATATCCGAACTAAAGAAGATGCTCAAAGAAAGCTTGAGCGTTGGCTTCGTATACACAATAGCAGAGCTAATCGCCGGTGGATTTCTGATAAGCCTAGAAAAAGACCTGTTGATCATTCCTGGACTAGCAGTCATGCTTCCCGGAATTTTAGACCAAAGGGGAAGCATATCTTCAACGCTTGCTAGCAGGCTAGGTTCTGCCCTGCATATGGGTTGGATGAAACCAGAAATCGCAATGAAAGGTGAAGCATGGGAAAACATAGTTGGGAGCCTAATTCTATCCATTATCATGGGTGTGGTGGTGGCAGTCCTAGCATCCACCCTGTGCTGGATAATTAACCTAAATGCAAATCCCCTAACACTTATTACAATCTCTGTTCTAGCTGGATTGCTTGCCACTTTAGTGCTTCTACCAATTGCCCTGATAGTGTCTGTAAAGGCATTTCAAAAAGGTTGGGATCCAAACAACATTAGTGCACCAATCCTAGCCACTATCGGTGACATAACAATGATTGCCTCCCTATTGGTGGTTGTGAAAATCCTAAAATTGGTCGGTCTCGTATGACGCACTATAACTGGAAGCAGATAGTTAAAGAAAGTCTTGGACCTCTTTTCCTAGCAGCCATATTCAGCATGGCATCTGGATTTTTCCTAAATTCTGGACTGGACATCAAGCAGTTAGCTGCCATCCTCCTGGTAACCCCCGCCTTTGTGAACATAGCTGGAGACACAAGTGCGGTGGTGGCTAGCAGGATATCCACAGATCTCTACATGGGAAGAAGAAACATGATAGTGGTTAGCGTAATTGGGGGGTTGTTGGTTTCAATCATACTCTCAGTGTTTCTTGGGATAGCTGCAGAAACTCTGTTAAAGCTTACTGGAAGCGGTTTGGGTTACACTACATTTGTAGCCATCACCGGAGTAGCTGGAACCCTGGCAACGCTAATCTTGATTGGATCAGCAGTACTCCTATAATTCCTAGGTCAACGCCTAGGAATGGATCCCAGCGATCTCTCAATACCATTACTATCCAATTTGGGAGATGCTGTGGGGGTTGGTTTATTAATACTCACTGCAAAAACCATATTGGGGGTCTGAAAAATGAAGACAGCAAAAGAAATAGTAGAAGAAAGAAAGAAAAAGGGTTTGAATGTGCTCAAGATAATAAAGAAAATGAGGAACCTTAGCTCTGTTATAATCCATTTAGCTTTTGCAGCTCTAATGACCAATGACAAGAAACTTGCAAAAAAGGTTCTAGAACTGGAGGAGGAGATGGACGTTCTTCAGTACCAGCTTGAGATGGAGGTTATGTTAGCCACCCGAAATGAAAACCAGGCCAAGAACTTCATTGCAATAAACAGAATTGCTTCAGCAATGGAAGACCTATCCGATGCGGCTCAAGAGCTAGTGGATGCTATCATCAGAGGGTTCCCTGTTGAGCCCAGCGTTGTGGATGCCCTCAGGGAAGAGGCAGAAATCAAGATATACAACGTCACAAAGGCAAGGTTTGCAGGAAAGAAAATAAGTGACCTAGACGGAACATACGAAATAATAGCTGTTAAGAAAGGGGATGAATGGAAGTACATGCCCAAGGAGGACATAACTCTGGAAGTTGGGGACGAAATAATACTAAGAAGAAAATAGGAAAATAATATGTGCAATTATGTGACACACAAAAGCAAAACTATATAAACCCATATCCTGAAAAGTAAAGAGCAGGTGGTTCTGATGCAGATAAGCCTATCTTTGGGGGTCAGTGGGCCAAAGGCAAGGGAATACGATCTCATAATTATAGGTGGGGGACCAGCAGGAATAACTGCAGGGATATACGCTGTGAGAAGAAACCTGGAAACACTAATAATTGAAAAAACTGAGATGGGTGGTACAGTAGCACTAATCTCGGAGATTGAAAACTATCCTGGGTTCAGGAGAATTTCCGGAAAAGAGCTGGCTGAGAAGTTCCACCAGCATGCAAAGGAACTAGGGGTGGAATTTACGATAGAGGAAGTAACCCAGATAATCAAAACTGAGAATGAATTCAAAATCAAAACTTGGGAGAACGAGTACAAAGCCAAAGCAGTAATCCTCGCCACAGGATCAAAACATAGAAAGCTTGGCGTCCCAGGTGAGGAAGAGTTCATAGGGAAGGGAGTTTCTTACTGTGCCACATGTGATGCTCCTTTCTTCAAGGACAAGATCGTGGCTATAGTGGGTGGAGGAAACACCGCTGTAAAGGATGCCAAGTATCTCTCTGAGATCTGCTCAAAGGTATACCTCATACACAGACGGGACCAGTTTAGGGCAGATGAGATAGATGTCGAAGAGTTGAAGAAAAGAACAAATGTTGAATTTGTTCTCAACTCCATCGTTGAGGAAATAAAGGGAGATTCAAAGGTTAAATCCATCCTTGTAAAAAACAAGGAAACTGGCGAAACCAATGAGATTGCCATAGATGGTATTTTTATAGATATTGGGGAGATACCAAATTCAGACCTTGCAGAGAGTCTGGGTGTGGAACTAGATGAGAAAGGATTCATCAAAGTAAACGAAAGAATGGAAACTAATGTTCCAGGGGTGTATGCTGCTGGAGACGTTACCGGTGGCCTGGCCCAAATCGTTGTAGCTGCAGCAGAAGGGGCTATAGCTGCAGTATCGGCGTATGAATACATAAGAAGGCCCTACTGGGCAAATAAGAGGTGATCAGATGATAGAGTTGGATCCACAAACAAGAGAGTACATAAAAAAGGAGTTTAGCAAGCTTCAGAACCCTGTGAAAATAATATTCTTCGGTGGTGATAACTGCCAGTACTGCCACGAAATAAAGGAGATATTGAACACTGTTAAGAGCCTGGCACCAGAGGGAAAGATCATAATGGAAGAGCACGATTTTGAGAAAGAGAGAGAACTTGCAGAGAGTCTGGGCATAGATAAGTATCCTGCAACTGTCCTAAAGGCAGGAACGAAAAAAGTGTACTTCTACGGGATAATGTCTGGGTATGAATTCGGTAGCTTGGTGGAGGACATTATAGATCTATCCACTGATGAAATCCAACTGGATCCAGAGACAATAAAATTCGCTGAAAAGATAAACAGAGATGTGAGGCTCCAAGTATTTGTTACCCCTACCTGCCCATATTGTCCTAGAGCAGTCAGGCTAGCACACAAATTAGCAATGGTAAATCCAAAGATAAGAGCAGACATGGTTGAAGCCATAGAATTCCCAGATCTCTCTAACAAGTACATGGTAAGTGGAGTACCAAAGACAATTCTAACTGTAGATGGAGAGGATGTAGATAGCATAGTTGGAGCGGTACCTGAACCACACTTCCTGGAGTGGTTAAAGAAAAATATACGAGACTAACAGCAGTACCACTCCTTTATCTCTCCCTCTATCTTTCCAAATGGATTCCCATACTTTCTAACTTTTTCTATCATTTTTCTGTTTTCAGGTGTCTCTTTTCCATCCGCAACTAGTTTGATCCTCATATCCAATATCTTGTCCGGTAGTTCTACTCCAACAGGACATGAGACATCACACAGTCTGCACAAGGTGCACATGTAAAATAGCTCCACATCACC
>JAJRYR010000054.1 GCA_024275655.1 archaeon
GATTATTCCAATTTACGATGGAAAACCTGCGGTTTACGGAAGTGTTGCCCTGGTTGGAGATGCGGCAGCCCAAGTGAAAGCCAGTACTGGGGGAGGTATTGCTATTGGTGGGCAATGTGCGAGGATACTTGGTAGAATTTTGGGAGAAGGTAAATCCCTAGCAGAATATGAGAAAGAATGGAGAGCAAGGTTTGGGAGAGAATTAAAGTTGCACAAGGCGGCCCACGATTTTTATTCTAGACTTTCTGATTCAGAGTTTGAGGAACTAGTGGATCTAGTGGATGATGAGTTGATTGGCATTCTGGAGAAGTATGGTGAGATGGAGAGAGTTTCTCAGCTTGTACCTGCCATCATGTCCTACTTCTCCAGAAATCCGCTCAAATTCATGAAGTACAGAAAGTACGCTAAGTATCTGCCACTGGAATTACTCTTCTAAACCTAAAAGTTTCTTTCCTTCTTCTGTTATTCTCTCTGGAGTCCACGGCGGATCAAAAACCAGCTGAATCTCTACATTAGTAACTCCTGGGATTTCTCTTATTGCTTTCTCTACTTGGGCAATCATCCATTGCCCCAAGGGGCAACCGGGGAAAGTGAGGGTCATCTTTACAGTTACCTTTCCATTGTCTACACTTACGTCATAGATTAGACCTAGATTGACCAGATCTAGCCCTATTTCTGGATCCTTCACTCCCTTCAACTTTTCTATGATCTCTTCTTTGGTCACCATGGTTATTCTTTTTGAAGCTAGCATATAAAATACTGCAGGCTGTGATTGCGAAAGGATTAAATTTCTCTAATTCCATAGATAAATCAACGGGTGAGCCTGGGCGACAAAAATGGATAAATTGGAAATTCTGGGGGGAGAGGAGGAACTGGTTTTTAGGATTAAACACAGTAAATCCGAGCTTAGGGCTAGGATAGTTGGACCTAGAGAGATAGTTGGAATTCCCGGAGAGTGGGTTGATGCAGTCTTCAAATTGGAGTCGGATATTGAACTCCTAGAGATGGTTCTAGACCATTTGGAGAGTAAGCGAGTGGTTGACAGGGTGGTAGTGAAGGTAACCACTCCAAAGAATAAACTGATTAAAACATTGAAAAATAAGGGGTTCAAGCATCTTGGACTTAACATCTTTGTAAAACCCATAAACCCAGAGCTCGTCAAATACCTAGAATAGGTCCTATTTTGTCCAAGTAATCGAATGCCCTTGTCTTTGGATAGACATCTATGTGTCCAGATAGGAACAAGTCCTTGACCACTTCTGCTCTACCCTTTATTCCCTCTGTTTTGTACACCCTTTCCACTGCGTACTCATCCACCCTTACCCAAACCGTTGGCTTTCCACAGTCTGCTGAACCACCAGTTTTTACGGTTCTCCCAGCACATACTACTTTTCCGCTAACAATGTGAACCTGGTAGTCATCTAGTATATTCCCCTGCGAGTCCACTAGTGCTATGTAAACGTTTTCAGTCACCCACGATGGACCTTGCGCTGTTATGTATGGTTCTCCTTGTTTCACTATGCCTTCAAAGTATTGAACAGCTGGAGAACTGGATGGCACGTATCTGGCCTGGGACAGCTCTTGATCCAAGGTTGGAGCCAGATGGAGAGTTTCTAGAACCGTGTCCACTAACATTGAGAATGACTGGAAAATGGCTGCGGGATTGAATAACGTCCCAATTAGCAAACCGGTAATTGACAGGAAAACAAGTTTGTTATTCGCAAAAACCATATACTCACCTCCATATCTCTTATAAAATCCGTGAATAAAAGTTTTATTCCAGTTAGGAGTAATGAGCTTATGCTTCCAGCAATAGAGTACGCATTTAGGAACGCCCCAGTAAAGCTTAGGATAGCTAGAGAGCTTTATTCTAGGGGACTGTCCATTAGAAATGGTAAGATATACTCCAGGGATTTTGAGATTCCCATAAAGGTTGTTGCAGATGTTCTAGGGGTGGACAGGAAAACCATGTATGCATTTGTGTCTAAAGTCGAGAGAGATTTTGTTTTGCGAGAGTTGTTTGCTAGGTTGAAGCCAAGACCAGATA
>JAJRYR010000055.1 GCA_024275655.1 archaeon
AAATTGGATAACCTCTGCGTTTCCGCTAATCTTCGATATTAGTCACACATAGATTTAAAAAACCCTACCTAGCAAATTATGAGAGTCAGAGGGGATTAGCATGTTAGAGATCAGATGGCACGGAAGAGGAGGACAAGGTGCTGTAACTGCTGCAGAGGTCCTAGCCATAGCTGCTTTCAAGGATGGGAAATTCTCACAGGCCTTCCCGCATTTTGGCGTGGAGAGAAGAGGGGCCCCAGTTATGGCATTCACTAGAATTGATGATAAATTCATAAGACTAAGGGAGCACGTATACTCCCCTGACTATATAATCGTTCTTGATCCAACGCTAATAGAGGCCGTGGATGTGACCCAAGGTGCCAAGGAGAATAGCGTAGTAATAGTAAACACGCAATCTTCTCCAGAGGAAATCAAGGAAAGGTTAGGTAAGGATATTACTGTCAAAACCGTTGATGCAACATCCATAGCTCTTGAAATACTGGGGAAGCCATTTGTGAATATGCCTATGCTCGGAGCATTTGTTAAGGCCAGCAACGCTGTGAGCCTAGAGGCTGTTAAAGAGGCTATAAAAGAGAAATTTGCAAAGAAGGGCGAACTAGCAGAAAAGAACGCCATCGCAGCTGAGAGGACTTATGAAAATTTGAGGTGAGATTATGGAACTCATAATCGGCGGAATAATAGATGAACCGAGATCAACCATGAAAAACAAAACTGGAGGATGGAGAACTTTCAGACCCGTAGTTGATTCCAGCAAATGCATAAAATGTGGAATATGTGAAAAATTCTGCCCTGAAGGGATAATTGATATTGATCCTGAAAAGGGCGCACAGGTAGATTATGATTACTGCAAAGGTTGTGGTATTTGCGCAAACGAGTGTCCTGTGAAAGCCATAAAGATGGAACTGGAGAAGAAGTAAAGGTGATCATATGGTAAAAAAAATACTGGAAGGTTCCCATGCTGTTGCTGAGGCAGTAAAACTTTGTAGACCTCATGTTCTAGGAATGTATCCAATTACGCCATCTACACATATCCCAGAGAGATTGGCAGAGTTCGTTAACAATGGGGAACTAAATGCCAGCTTAATTAGAGTTGAGGCAGAGTTCTCTGCAATATCAAGTATAGTTGGTGCAGCAGCTACTGGCTCTAGAGTATTCACAGCAACATCTAGCCAGGGTTTGGCTCTAATGCACGAGGTTTTATATGCTGCCAGCGGAATGCGATTGCCAATGGTGATGGTTGTAGCGAATAGAGCATTATCTGCCCCAATAAACATATGGAATGACTGGCAGGATGCGATATCCGAAAGGGAGAATGGATGGATTCAATTGTTCGTTGAGAATGTTCAAGAAGCCGTGGATACCGTGATACAAGCGTATAGAATAACTGAGGATGAAAGGGTTTACAATCCTGTAATGGTAAACATGGATGGGTTCTATTTAACTCATGTTTATGAACCGGTGGACATTCCAGATCAGAAGGATGTGGATGAGTTCCTACCTCCACTGAATTACAAGTACAAACTCGATCCTAAGAAGCCATTAACCCACGGTCCATTTGCATATCCTGTTCCCTACGCTATGTTGAGAAAAAGGAACTTTGATGACTTCCATTCCTTTGAGCCAATAGTGAAGGAAGTCCACGATGAGTTTGCCAAAAAGTTTGGGAGAAGTTACGGTGATGGGATAATTGAAGAGTACAAAAATGACAGGCCAATAACCATCGTAACCATGGGCAGTATATCAGGAACGGTCAAAGAACTGGTAGATTCCAGAGATGATGTGGGGTTGGTGAGGGTCAGATTGTACAGACCATTCCCAAAGGAAAGGGTGGCAGAAGCTCTGGAAGGAAAAGAAATGGTTCTAGTGATAGAAAAAGATGTGGCCATGGGGTCTAGGAGCGGTGCATTGTTCCTAGATATCAGAGATGCTCTGTTCTCAATGAGAGACAGACCCAGAATAAACAACGCCATTGGTGGGATCGGAGGGACAGACATAACAAGAGAGGATATTGCCAAAGCAATAGACGAATTAAAGGAGAAAGATGGAGAGATCCATTGGTTTGAGATGAGAGGGTGATGCTATGAAGGGAGATCTGTTTGCCCCTGGACACAGGGCTTGTGCAGGTTGTGGACCGGCAATAGCAATGAGACACATATTGAGAGCTAGTGGTCCAGATGTTATAATCGCTCAGGCCACAGGATGCATGGAAGTCACTACTACTCCCTATCCAGAAACAGCATGGGGAGTTCCATGGATACACGTAACGTTTGAAAATGCTGCTTCAGTTGCCAGTGGTATTGCCGAAGCATTAAAGATGCAGGGTAGGGAAAATACCAAAGTGATAGCCATCGGTGGGGATGGTGGTTCTGCAGATATTGGTTTTGGAGCATTGAGTGGAATGTTGGAAAGGGGTCACGATGTTCTGTACATAACTTATGACAACGAATCCTACGCAAACACCGGCGTGCAGAGGTCAGGACTCACCCCAATGTATGCCGCAACCACAACAACACCTGCTGGAAGTAAAATCCCTGGAAAAACGCAAAGAAAGAAGGATCTCCCAATGATAGCTGCAGCCCATCATATTCCATACGTGGCCACGGCAAGCATTGCATTCATAGAAGATTTTGAGGCAAAGATAAGAAAGGCCCTCAGCATTAAAGGACCTAAGTACATCCAAGTCCTAGCACCTTGCGTGCCTGGATGGGGAATACCAGAGAACAAAACAATTTACTATGCTAGGAAAGCTGTGGAAACCGGAATGTGGGTGTTGTACGAAATAGAAAATGGAAAGTTAAAGATAAACTATAGGCCACAAAAACTGGCACCAGTAAAGGAGTATCTGGAGGGCCAAAGAAGATTCAAGCACTTGACTCCGGAACTAATTGAGAAGATACAGGATTTCGTGAAAGCAGAGTATGAGAAGCTGGTAAGCAAGGACGGTATGCAGTTATTCTGAATGGCTAACCCAGTTGATCCCTCACGTCCCTTATGGTCTCTAGGGTTTTCCTAACAATTGTTTCAATTCTTTTGTAATCTTTAGTCTCAAAGGCTGCCGATAATGAGACTACACCAAGCTCTGCCTTTGTTATCATCAAATTCAAAACCTTCTCATTTGCTGGTTTCTTTTTGGACAATTCTGCTCTTATCTTGTTCAGCTCATCGGTGAGTAATTTCGTTAGCTCCTCCTTGATAGGATCCCACTTCCTAGGATCTGCTGATTGCAGTTCTTGGAGTAAGTTGTCAATCTTATCCTCAAAATCAGATTTTTTGGTTTCTGCCCCTATTGTAATTTCTTCTATTATAGGCATTCCTGGATACTCCTTGGTTTCCTTTTTAGGTTTTAACCTCTTAGCTGGTTGAATAACGCTCTTCTGCTTAGCAACCTTCTCGGGAATTGCTTTCCCTATTTCTCTTATTTTCGATCTAATCTTGGATATATCCTCATCCTCCACTTTTCCAGGTTCCACTCTCTCCAACTTGGACTTCGCCATCGCTTCCGCAACTGTCTTTTCCCATTGTATAATCTCTTCCTGTGTTTTCTCTATCGCAATCATCCTAGATTTAAGTTCCAACAGCTTGTCCAACACATCAGACAAACTTTGGGATAACGCGTGTATGTCTGCCTCCAAAACATCTATGCTATTTACTTTAACAGCCAGTTGATTGACCTCGTCATCCACACGGGTTATCTGATCAGACAACTCTTCAAGTTTTGCTTTCCAGTTAACCACTTCATCCTTTAAAGATTCCAATGTGGATTTTAACGTATCGATATCTACCTTCTGCTGACCCAGAGAAGAGTATATGTCCTTTATCTTCTCATCGTATTCTTTTATCTTGGATCCTTTTTTGATATAATCGCTCAAGAGAGATAACTCTGCACTTAGATTCTTCAACTGTGATTTTATCTCACCGACATCATACTCTTCCAATTTGCTTTCCAGGGCTTGAATCCTAGCTAGGATACTAGCCAAATCCTCCTGGTCAGATTCCACTTTCTTTTTCATTTCACTCAAACCTTTTTTTGCAACAGATATCATTCCAGTAACCCCCTAAGCCTAAGTATTTCTTTCTTTAACCTCTCTGCTTCCTCATAATCTCCTTCCAACAAAGCCTCCTTCATAGATACCAAAAGGGATTCCTGCTGTGTAATTACAAACTCCTTATCCAAGGTATCCACTCCCTTCCTTTTTAACATTTCAATTTTTTCCCTTTCTTCCTTTATCATGTTTCCTATATCCTTCACTTTATCATCCACACCAGTTATAGACGTGTCCATCACTCCCTCCTTCTCGTTTTCGTCCATGAATTCCACAGATCCCTCATTGTCCATTTGGGATAATTCCTCCTGTTCTCTCTTTGCCTCCCCAAATTCCTCCCTTAACAAATAGTCCTCATCTGCTATCAACTCATATGTACTTTCCAATGTTTTCTGGACCTCCTCCTCTTCTCTGGCTATCTCCTCAGCACCTTTCTTAGCTAATAAATCAACTAAGTGCTTCCCTGACTTGACATCCTGGTAATATCTGTGTACCATCTTAGAAAATTCCACGAGCTCTGACAAGAATAACTTGGTGGATGCCTCATCGTTGTTCATTATCCAGTCCATAAGTTCCCTCTGCTGCTTCCTAAATTCCCTCAACTGATTTTCCAAAACAGTGGTGTCCTCTCCCAATTCCCTCATTCTATCTATCTCGTACTTGATTGTATCCAACAACTTGTCCACGATCTCTACTACTTGTGTATCCATCAAACAATTGAAGAAAGAGAAATATTTAAAACTAGTTACTTGGGCAAGGATTTTATGAATGCTGTCACCTCATCAACACATGCCTGCAAAATCAGGTCTAACGCCTTCTTGTCAAATCCATTTGCTCCAGCAGCCCCTGCATGTCCACCAGCGTCTCCCCCATAACCTTCAATTACCTTTGGGAGGATGTCCCTGCCTAAATTGAGACCCCTTTGAACTAGTTCCTGTCTAGCCCTACTTGATATCCTAGTATGATCATTGGAAGATCCCACAAAGCTAACATCTGCGCCCAACTCTATCAATGCTCTAGCAACACTCCCCTCAAATGCAGAGGTTTTCGTTGTTGCAATTATGTAGTCATCAACGAAGTATAACTTTGCTCTACCCGCTCCTTTAAGCCTAGCCACCCTCTCGGAGAAATTCAAAGGCATGTTTGCAATATTCAGCAATTCCTGGTAATCTATTATCTCCAAAATTTCGGATAGGTTGCGGAACAGCCTAGAATCCGCAATCACGAAGTTTGCGGAATCCGTAATCATGGCTATTCCCAACAACCTAGCAGTTACTGGGTCTATCTCCACATTCAGATCTTTGGCAAGTTCGTAGATGATTATTGCAGTGGCAATTGCTGTTTCATCAACAAAAACATAGTCAAAATCAGAATATTCGTCTCTCCTTACATGGTGATCTATGGCAATCTTTTTTCCTTTGAATTTATCAAATATTGCCTTGTTTATCATTGATTTTGAGCTAGTGTCCACAACTATCAAGAGGCCCTCACTGAAACTGGGGTTCTCAACTAACTCCTCCCCAGAAAACTCAACCATCGCCTTTACCTGGTCATTCAGATTGCTTTCCTTGAATACTTCAACTCTCTTACCCAACTTTCTTAGAATTCTTGCTAGAGCTATTGCAGATCCCACAGCATCAGGATCCGGAGAGACATGATAAACTACAAATACATCATTGGCTTCAGAGATATATTCTAGAAGCCTCTTCATTTGCTCTCACTGGGCTCGAACTTTTTCTCTAACTCCTTTAGTTTCTTTGCCAATTGTTCTTCTTTAACCTTCAATGTCTCCAGCTTTGACTCTAATTCCTTCTTTTGTTCCTCCAATTCCTTCTTGATCTCATCCTTTGGCTTCTCTACCAGTACTCTCCCAATAGAGAGGTATGTTTTTCCATTGGTCTGCTCAAGTTCTGATAAACTGGACTCTATCTCCTTAACCTGCAATTCAGTCCTCTGCCTCTCCACAGCAACAATTTGGTATTGTTGAAGTAATGCTTTGTACTGCTCAACATCTTTTTGATCTACCATTTTCAACTACCTCCCAAGCGTTTAATATCATGTCCACAAGTCTTAAATGAGTGTTAAGTGCGGCTCTAAGTGCTGTCTCATCCTCAGCCTCAAAGTCCAGGACCAGTTTTTTCCCAGTAGAGGTAATAACGAGTTTCCCCCTATTAATCTTTTTGTTTACTTCTAGGGCGAATGCTATATTCCTAGCCAGTTCCTCACTGGGAAACTCAAATTCAATCCTGGTTTTTAGGTTTGGCATAGTACCACTCTTTTATCTTTATTCTGGGTCCAACCTCCCTACTCCCCATGTAAAAAGTAATTACATCCTCGTTCACAACCATTTTATTTTTCGATTCCTCATCCACACTCAAACCAAAAAAATCAA
>JAJRYR010000056.1 GCA_024275655.1 archaeon
GGGTCTATATGGACTCCTGCCTCTTCCATGGCTCTCTCTATTCTAGATACAGGATGGGGTAAATTTGTAGTGGGATCAATTGCCTGGCTAGCTATTATCGCCACGATTTGTTTCCTCTTCTCCTCCTGCATCTTCCTCTTCTGGTCTGTAGTCAAATGCAAGGTCCCATCAGTTATTATTCTGAATATGATGTACTTTCTATCCTCAGAGTTGAAATGCTCCTTCAGTTCAGATTCACTGGCTCTCTCACCCTTTCTAGCATCCTTGTAAACATCAGGAGATGCCAGGATATCATCTAGGTTTCCTATCAACGTTATGTCCTTCTTCTCCTTTATCTCCCATGCTTTCTCAGGATCCACAAGTATTTCAAATCTGTGATCTCCTTTTTCGTACTTAACAATTATTGCCTTCTCTAGAGGTATCATTTAGACCTCCTCCTTCCCTTTGCCTCTCCAATGATCTTAATCAACTTGTCCTTCGGGAGTTCCTGGAATTTTCTATCTTTCTCAGTGATGTAGTAAACCTCAAGGGTTTCTAGGTTTGGCTTTGGATTCTTGTTAACTTCATTTAATGCCTTAACTGCTAGTTTAACTGCTTCCTCAAAGCTAATTTCCCTCTTGTATTTCTCCTCAAATATCTCTTCTGCTTCCCTTTTTCCCTGACCTATTGCAGAGGCGTAAACCTCTGAGAATGCTCCTGATGGATCTGTCTCAAACATTCTAGTTCCAGTTGAATCGACGCCCAAAATGAGCAATGAAACACCAAAGGGTCTAACTCCTCCGTACTGAGTGTATGACTGCTTCAGATCACAAATATCCCTAGTTAATGCCTCAACGGGAATTGGTTCTCCATAGATGACTCTCTCCCTCTGGGCCTCTATCCTAGCATGGTCTATTAGTTTCCTGGCATCTGCCACTAGCCCAGAGGCCACAGCACCTATGTGTTCATCTATGACAAATATCTTCTCAATTGATTTAACATTTACTAGCTTTGACCTAATGAGCTTGTCCGTAGCTAGGAGCCCCCCTCCATTAAACACTAGTCCTACTGCTGTGGTTCCCTTCTCCACAGCCTTCTTTGCATATTCCACCTGGAACAAACGCCCATCTGGGCTGAAAACCGTCGTTGCACGATCATACGCCGAAGAAGGAGGGTACATTCAATCACCCCTATTTTCCTCATATATTTGAGGGTTATCACCTTTAAATAGGTTTTCTTTATTTGCTAGAAACTTCTCCTTGGCCTTTTTCACCGTTCCAGAGATGCCTAGGATTCTAATGCTAGCTTTTTTCCCTTGAATGGTGTTTAGCAAAGTCAATGCAATGATGACTTCGTCCTTCTTCTTGTCTGTAGTCCTAGCTATGCCTGTCCCATTCTTATGATCGTAATCAACTATCTCAAAGTTTGCATCTGCATACCCCAGTTCGCCCAGGAACTGGAGAACAGACTGCTTTATTCCTTGGATTACCTGATTCGGAGTGAAAACTGGCCTAGCCACAACTTTAAAAGCTATATACCTCCTCCTCTCCCTCAAACTAGGTGGTATCGCCATGAGATTTCCTCCTTATCAAGTACTCTGGGGTTTTGGTTATGCTCCACTCCGCTTTTTTCCAGCTAAGGCCCAGCAAAACTCCAAAGCTCTCCAATTGGTACGGAGTTCTAAGGTCAAAGGGGTGCTCGGCCCCGCTAGCTAAGAGAATTCTCACTCCCTTTTTCAATGCCATGCGTATTAAAAGCCTTGCTCTTGCTATCAGCTTTGCTCTCTCTATGCCTTTCACAGACAAAAATCTGGAGAGCGTGAAAACCAATGTTATGTCATTGTCTCTGGCTGTGGTTAATGCATTGTAATCTAGCACATTTGCTCTAGGATAGATTGGGTCAACAATTCCATCGCAGGGTGCTCTAACTATCTTTTTGTTTTTCTCAAGAGTGTTCGAGGATCTCACAAACACCAGGGCGTCTGGGCTGTAGGCCTTGTCCAGTTGTGAGGGCTCCAACACAACCACAGGTATCCCAGGATCTGAGTATCCGTAGCTAGTCAAATGCTCCCTAGCATCCCCAGAGACCAACAGATCATAGTACCTCATAATATTCCCTCTATTTCCTTAAGAATCTTGGATCTATCAAACGGGAAGGTCGTGAACTTTATGACGAC
Organism: archaeon; assembly: GCA_024275655.1. Classification (GTDB taxonomy): domain Archaea; phylum B1Sed10-29; class B1Sed10-29; order WALL01; family WAMD01; genus JAJRYR01. The sequence continues at coordinate 2,156 of JAJRYR010000056.1, forward strand.
TTTTATTGGTTCCCTCTCTGCGAGGTGGATCTCACCATCCAGCGCAGAGAACTTGTCTAAACGTATGTAAAGGTTGCCCTTATCATCAACGCGAGTCTCTAGGCTTTTCCTCAATTCGTCCTTCTCAGACTCAGAAAGCTTAGCCAGTCTAGATAGAAATTCCCTTATCTCTGACTTCTTTTTTAGTTTGGCCCTCAGCACTAGGATGTCCACACCAAAGTGGGTTGAAACCCTAGAGATATCGGGGTTAATGGGTGAGATGGTGAGGAATGCTCTTTTCACCTTTTCCATGTCCTCAGTGGGATAGCAAAACGTCTCTATTTCCACTCCGGTAATCATTTTATTTACCCTTTCTCTGGTTTGCCCTCAAGCTAGGCCTAATCTTCTCTGCTCCTTTGCCCTTATTTCTCAATCCCCTGGATTTCTTACCTGCAGAAGTAAGACCTCTGAACACTCTTCCTCTAACCCTGGTAACCCAGTTTATGTCTGGATCATTCTTTATTGCTGGGTGATTTGGATCCACTAGGATTACCTCGTACCAGTAGTGCTGACCATCCTCTCCAACATAGTAGGAGTTCAAGACCTCTAGGTTGGGGAACTTTCTAGCTACTCTCTCCTCTGCAATCCACTGTATGCTCTTCCCTCTCTTCTTCTTTAGAACTCCCATTCTGCTAGGTCTCCTTCCCTTGTTTGGTCGTTCGTGCTTTCCAGAGCTTCTCCTAACTCTAACTCTAGCAATTACAAATCCCTGCTTTGCCTTCCATCCCAGGGTTCTAGCCCTGGCAATGTTTGTCGGTCTCTCTATTCGGACCACTGCTGGCTCCTTCCTCCATTCAACCAGCCTTTGTCTAAGCTCAGGGGATCTCTCCTTATACTCATTCTGAAAAGTCTCCTGGATATACCTATACGCACTAGGCATTCTCACACCTCCAATTCCATGGCATTCCGGCCCAAGGCCGACATCCGCCATGATTAGAACGGTAAATTTTATACCTCAGGGGGTTTAAAAAGGTAGTGCCTAGAGTTCCACCTCTCCGAGCTCAGGCCTTTCCTTTATATTGCGTACAATGTCATAGAGAAAGAGATTAAAGTTTTTCACATCCTCTTTTAATTTATCAATACTATCTAGGTTTTCCCTCACTAATTTTGCAAACTCCCTCACTTTACCCTCCACTTCACTATCCATCTCCAATTCCAAAACATCCTCCCAGAGCGTCCCTTCCACTATATCCCTGTCATTCTTTCTCCACCACCTCTGGTCCTCAACCTTAACTAACCTCGTCCCCAAGAAATGCAGGGTCTTGTATGTATCCAGCGGTTCTCCCAAATCACCAGTATCTACCTCACCCAGAAACCTTTGGAGAACTATTCTAGGTCCTGTTCTAGTCAGGTCCAGAGATAGATACAAATCATCCTTGAGCTTAATGGAAACAAAAACCTCGTTCGGGTCATTCCCAAGATCTAGATAAAAATTCATTGTTCTCTCCCTAGCTTTTTCCAAGGCCTTCCTAGCCTTTTCCCTTTTCTCCTCCTCTTCCCTATCCTTTTCCTCTATCTCCTTGATCTTTGGGAGAAGCTCCTGCAGGGCTTTTGAGACCTTACCCGAATTGTTGGAAAAAACAATTATTCCCTGGTTATCAAACATCTCCATAGCCTTATTTCCTATAGAATTGCAAACAACCACGCGAACGTCCAGATCGTGGAGAAACTGGGGAAAAGCCCCAAATGCATGGGCAGGGGCAGGAACTATATCCACACCCTCCAATTTGCCATCTTCCAATCTAGCCAAGAGAAAATACCTCGCTCTACCAAAATGTTCTGAAATCTCCGAATCTAACCCTTTATCACTATCAATTGGAAAGGCAACAATCATCTTAGCCCCTCAAGTAAGCGATCTCCTCTGGATCCAAGTCGTAGTGCCTAGCAAACTTTTCTAGGTCCACCTTGCCAGTGGCAATCATCTCCTTTATGTAAGGTAAATGAACAGTAATTACTTCATCTGGACTAGCGTGCATCTTCTTTCCGATCTTCTTAGCCAAAGAGTATCTTATCTGCCTAACTTGCCTTGTCTTAGACAGATACTTTATGGTCTGGGGAAACTGATACTTTGTGAACTTTCTATACATCTGATCCTTAGAGAGGGCCACTCCGGCTGTCATAAGGTCCATAGCATAAGAAAGCAGACTCCAGTTCTGCCTTCTGATTATCCTCCCAGAGAATATATCTGCCCTAGAAAGCCAGTAATAAGCTTTAGTCACTTCCTCTGGCTTCTCATACTCGTTTGGTATATTCTCCTCTATCCATGCCTTAAGCATGTCCGGATCCACGTCCAGGTTAAACGCTGCTGCTCTAGCAGTTTTGAAGTTTTCGGTCTTGAATATTATCTTCAAAGCCTGGAATATATCCTGCTCTCTATCCCTAGGAGCTAGAATCTCTGTAACTTTTTTGCTAACCTTTTTCTCCCCCTCCACCAGGGCCTCCAAATCGTTTATGGCGGACTTCAAATCCCCAGATGCATTCTTAACCACTGCGTCCAGAACCTCATCCGGTACCTCGATGCCCTCCTTATCCAGTATCCTCTTCAATACTGCCTTGATGGTCAAGGGGTTTATCTTTCTAAATTTAACAACCTCCACGTATGGCAAAAGAGCTCTCACAGGAGTGGCATAATCATCGTTAGCCGTGAGTATGATAGGGTATCTGGAATTTTTTATAACCTCAATTATGGCAGATACTCCTCCCCTATCCACAGAGGACATCCCATCCACTTCATCCAGGAGAATCAATCTCCCCCTCGCAAATAAACTTCCGTACTCGCTAGCTAATCCTGCAACTCTCTGGATGTTCTTCTTATCTCTAACATCACTAGCATTCATCTCCAACAGTTCCAGTCCATGCTCCTTGGCTAAAGCTATTGCTGCAGTGGTTTTACCAACACCTGGAGGACCAACTAGGAGTAGTGGTTTTTTGCCCGGCTTCCAGGTTTTGAACCATTCCTCTATCTTCCTTATTGCATCTGAATTTCCAGCCACATCCTTAAGCCTAGCTGGCTGGTATTTGATTATCCAAGGAGGCATACATATAATTAGGAGCAGGACCAATTTAAATCTGGAACAAAGGTTTTTAAACAGAAATTTCAATAACTTTATGCCTCTCTAGGCTTCTCAAAAATACAATATTTAAAAATAAGAAATGACAAAAACTAGCCCTAAGGAGGGATATAAATGGGTCTAAGACCTGCCAGATGCTACAGAAAGGTAGAAAGGCCGTATACAAGGACAGCTAAGAGGAGAGTTAGAAAAGCCCTAGTTAAAGGAGTTCCAGATCCTAGAATTAGGATATTTGACATGGGTAATCCAAAGAAGGAATACAAGTATGAGATAAGGCTAATAGCAGAGCAGCCAGTACAGATAAGACACAACGCTCTGGAAGCTATTAGAATATTCTTAAACAAGAAGATGGATAAGGCCTTCGGAAAAGAGAACTACTGGTTGAAAATTAGAGTTTATCCGCACCATGTTTTAAGGGAAAACGCATTGCTAACTGGGGCGGGAGCAGATAGATTGCAGACTGGAATGAAGCACGCCTTCGGAAGACCGATTGGGAGAGCTGCCCAGGTTAGCAAAGGTCAGATAGTTGCAAGCGTGAGAGTGTTGGACAAGAAGAATGCAGAGAAGGCTAGACAGATAATGAAATCTGTAACACCCAAGCTCCCATTAGGATACAGGGTAGAGGTAGTTGAACTTGCTACCGCAACAAGTAATTGAGGGTCTGCAAAGGAAGGCTGGGGAGCTGGGAACTAAGCGTGTACTGATCCAGCTCCCTGAAGGCCTAAAACCCAAGGCTCTTTCTATTGCCAGGAAATTAGAGGAGTTAGGTTTTGATCCACTTATCTCTGGAGACCCTTGTTTTGGTGCATGTGATCTCAGATTTTTAGAAAACAGTATTACACTCCATGTTGGGCACTCAAAGATGTTAGAAGACTCCAGAGTGGTGTACTGGGAGTATAGATACGACATTGATCCCAGTGAAGCAATAATTGAAAATCTGAGCAAAATAGAGGAAACAAAATTAGGACTAGTAACAACCGTGCAACACATAAACCACTTGGGGAAGATGGCAGACTTGCTAAGATCCAAGGGAAAACAA
>JAJRYR010000057.1 GCA_024275655.1 archaeon
ACTGCAGTTCTTTGTCTGTAGTTGGTTTTTTCTCCCCCCGTAACCTAGCTAGCTTGCCGTTCTTCAACTCTCTCTTAGCCATTGTCGCCAGTAGTTCTGCGGTCTCGTCTAGATTCTTGGTGTGAACAATAGGCATTCCAAAATCCATAACTAGGCTGGCAATTGCCCCCCTGATTGCATTTGGGTGGATGTTTCTTTCAAAGAAGTTGTCGCCCTCTATCAGCAGAATGGGTCTCTGGAAATTCTCAACCAGAGCGCGGGCTTGATCGAACAGTCTCCCATCTATTATGGAATTTACAAAATCTTTCGCCGTCTTCCTTTCAACAACAACCCTTTCACTTATAAGGTAATCTCCAACCTCCAGTTTTATCTCTTTAACAGTCACCCCCAAATTTTTCAATTTTTCCACTATCCCGCTTTTCAACTCCCTTGTATCAACGAAGATTGTAGGATTCTTTGGCATTTCTAGTGAAATGAATTCTGCTAACGTCTTCTGTAGTTGGGTATCTGTGCTGGCCAGCTCCTCTAGTGTTTTCCTCATCTCCTTCTCCTTGTGCTTGCTAGCCCAGTAGAATGCTTCATCTCTAGTTCCCTTTGTTATGAGATACACAACTTCCCCAGGAGCCTTTCTTCCAGTTCTTCCGGCTCTCTGTATTTTTCTCACCTCACTGGGAATTGGTTCATAAAATATAACTAGATCCACGCTGGGAATGTCTATTCCTTCCTCTCCGACACTATTGTGCATGCAAATAGGACCAAGACCACCATAAAATTTCTCAGTGGATTTTACTGCTATATCATATACGTACTCTGGTTGGTGTTCTAATTTTTCAATTTCTACGATGTAATCAAATTCAAACTCCCAGTCACGCATTTTTCTTGTTCTGGATCGTATCTTATCTACCTTTTTAGGATGGTAATTATTACCCAAAGTAGAAAAGAGTTTAGGGTTAATAAACGAGGAAGGAATGAGGGTAAAATGTGATTTTGTTCCTGCTGCTGGACGTATTCTGTGAAATGGTAATGATTCATAACAGTTTATTCTATAGCAGTGATCTCTATAGATACTAATCTTTGTTTTTCCGAGTCCCCTGAGTAATAGAACTAGACCTACTGCGAGTTTTCTACTCACAGTTGTAAATGTTATCCTGTCCTCTCTACCATACCCATCTCCCAAGAAATAGGATTCCAGAAACGCCAGTTTTATATCTTTTGGTGCACTTAGAATGGGATAAGGGATTTCTTTATTGTGTGCACCAACCCCAGCTTTGAGTACATAAATCAAAACAAGGGTAGCAATATATGAGTTTATCTCTAGACCAGTTTTAGTTATTCTTGGTTTCAGTTTCAATGCTTTTTCTATGCTTTTTTTCATTTTTTTTCTTATACTGTGGTCTTGGGATGACAGGAATATTCTCGCATGTTTGTTTTTTATTTCACAAAATCCCTCTGATACATAAAAACCGAGGAAAGTAGCCAAGTGTTTATCCAGGGGTAGGTATCTCGGTATTTTAGTTCTACCGTATTTTACCGTTACATACATTGGAAATAGTTTCCTCAGATAAGTTGGTGCTTCCTTGGCGTGGTGGATATCTATTTTGTATTTTCCCTTGCTATACCTCACCCCCTTGAGTAGCCAGCTAACGGCTTCCAGATACAGTTCGCCTTTTTGTGTTAATTTGCATTCTTTACATTTACCTCTTTTTCGTATTTTGATGAGGCCATTATTCAACAACCTTTTTAGTCCTCTTGTGACCGTTTTTGGATCTAGCTTCGTTTCAAAAGCAATTTTTTTGGGAGTGTTGTTACCTGCTTTTATTGCTAGTAGGATATTGAAGTTTGTTTTGAGTGTTCTCATTTTTGATTGGGAGAGATTATCTACTACACAATAAACCTTAGAGAGCTCTTTCTCGGGAGCATATTTAATCAGTTCTTCTACCACATCTATGGTTGTCTTATTTTCTGGGAGAGGTATCCTCTCTGCGGTTAAGACAAATAAGTTTTTTGTAGGTTTTGCTGGAATTATCTCTCTATTTTCACCAAAGGTAAACAAGCTGTGATCTCGAGTTATTAGACACTCCATTCCAGAACTTAGCTTAACCTTGACAACATCTGACCTGCGTTTGTGCTTAAATACATGTGTAATTGGTTTAAATGTATTTGAAATGCCGTCGAATGTTAAAGCAGACCAACCACTTATTTCAGCGGAAAGTTTTCCATCTTGTAGAATTGATTCTACGAATTCTCCGATTTCCTTGATCACCACATTTCCATTTGGATCCTTCAAGATTATGAGCTCATTTGGATGGAGACTGGTCGCGATAAGCACCCTAAACTCTCCATTCCTGAACTTTTCTAGGAGCTCCGATTGTTCTTTTTGCTTTAAACCTTTGTCTCCCTCTCTGGTAGCCTGTCCCACAAACCTCCGGCAGGGTATTCCTTCTCTATTCAGACGATCCTCTATTAGCTTAGCAGAAGACCTGTATTGAGTGAATACTATGGTGGGGACGGGTTTTTTCCCCAGTATTTCTACGAGCTTTTCCAGCTTTGGATGTTCCACACCTTTCTCCAAGAGTTTCCTAGCAATGTGCTCCATCTTTGCAAATCTTGGACTCGATGTGATGATCTTTGCCCCTTTGGACTTATCCTTTTTCAGTTTTTCCAAGTACTTCCAAAACGCCGTCAATCCTTGAGTTTCCAGGAGTTCCATTAAGTGATTTATTTTTACTAGGGCGGACACGTAGGGTATTATCCCGTATGCAGATGGATTGCTCTTTGCCTCCCTTACAAGGGTTTCCTGTAGTTCTAACAATTGTTTTTTTGATACTCTGGATGGGGAGGATGTGTTGACTACTCCCATCTCCTTGAGTTTTTCTAGTATCTCTTTTATGCTGTCATTTCCTAGCGCTCTGATCTCCTGAAATTCTTCGGGGAACTCCACGTATATCCATCTTTCCCTTTTTCCAGGCACGTATTTTTTCACATCCTCATCTTTCTCTGTTTTGACCTCAACATTTTTTATGAATAGGTTTTTCATTATTTCTTGAATCTTCTCTCTAGTCCCCCCTGGACTTGCGGTTATTGCAAGAATTAGCCCTTCTGGGTTTTCCTTTGCGTACCTATCGGCAATAAACACGTACGCATACTCCCCCACAGCTCTGTGAGCTTCATCAAATATGATAAGTGCGAAATCCTTTAGATTCATATCTCCCCTGAAAAGCATGTTCTCAATTGTCTGTGGGGTTGCAAAAATTACTTGGGATTCCTCAACGATTTTCCTTCTTTCTGCTTCTTTTGTTTCGCCAGTTAGAAGCCCCAGGGGGTTGAGCTTTGTTAGTTTAGCGAAGCTCTCATAATGTTGAGAAACTAGTGGTTTTGTGGGTGCCAGAAACAGGACTTTTTTCCCAGGATTCTTTTCTAGTTGGTGAGCGGCCACCAGGATTGCGATTATAGTCTTTCCTAGACCAGTTGGCAACACAACTAAGGAGTTTCCCCTTTCCACAACTCTTCTAGCGATTATGTCCTGGTACTCCCTGTACTCTACTGTATTTTCTTTTAGCAGGGGATGTTTGAAGAATGCCATCGCCATAATTTAGGAAGTTGGGGTTTATTTGGTTATTCATTTAAATACCTTCTCTCCATTTCCGAGAA
>JAJRYR010000058.1 GCA_024275655.1 archaeon
ATTATCCACCACAAGACCATGTTTGCTAGTTCCCAGGATCCCTTCAACACACCTTTAATAGCTTTTTCTATGTTTTTCCTGTCAAATTTCGTATGCTTAAGTCTTAGATATATGTCCTGTGTTAGTGAATGTTTTTGTTCGTGTTTTTCACACTTGCATTCCAACACACCCACTTCTTCCAGGTACTGATACACTATTCCAGTGATTATTGCAATTACTATTGCAGAGATTATGAACAGTAATCCTTTCCATCCAAATAAACCTATGAGCATAAGTGTTACAGGTAAATTGGCCCAAGGAGATGCCAACAGGAACGATATTATTGCTGGGGTAGATGCTCCCTTCTTGTACAGTTCCATTGCGATTGCCAGTATCCCATGGGAACACGCGGACATTGTGAATCCCAGGGCCACAGAATAGATGATAGTCTTCTTGTTGTGCTGGGTCAGGTATCTGGTTATGTACTCCCTAGGGATGAAGTAGTCTATCACACCACCCAGCAGCAGACCCACTAGAATTGGGAACCAGATCATTTGAACATAATCATAAAATGCGTAGAGCACATCGTGAAGAACGAAAATTCCGAACTGTTCTAGGATTAGGTGAGCAAGGTAGAGTACAAGCACGCCTAGAACCACTAGGTACAATTTGTTTTTATACCACTTTCCGTGGGTGATTTCGCATACTCCTCTTTCATGTTTTTCCTTATGCTCGCAAGATGGGCACTTGTGCATTTCCAACACCTCACTTGTGTGCAAGGATGAATCTGTCTTTAGCATCCTTTCTTGCAAATCCAATTCTCTCCAGCTGGATTATCTCTCCGATCTCTAGATTTGCCAGTGCCAGTTCTCCCAGCATTTTGTACTCTTTCAAGCTGTCTGGATTATACTCGTCCCCTTTAAACAAGAGATCTGGAATAACAAGCTTGAATTCCCTAGAGTCCTGGGTAACCCACTGGATTTTTTTCATATCTTTGAAAACTGCATCCCCCAGGTAGTTTGCGCTTATCTCTCCATCTCCGATATGCATTATCTCAATGTTATACAGATCCTTTAGTCTTATCTGGTCTCCAGGTTTAAGTTTTTCTGCATCAGATTTGCTAATGTAAAACAATCCATCTGTAGGTATCTTCCTGATTCCCCTCTCTGGGAAGCTAGGATGATTCTTTAGTTTTGCAACGACCTTGGGTGCTTCCTCGACCAAGAGCCTGACAGGTTCAACCACTGCAAAATACCTGTTTACCTTTGGATCCAGGATCTTCCTGTTTATGGCGGCTATCAGATCCCAACTTATCACTGGCTGGCTAGTGGATAGGCCAATTTCCATTGCTAGTTCCCTTATTGTTTCTGGAACAATTCCTCTCCTCTTTAGACCCATCAGCGTTACTAATCTAGGGTCATCCCACCCAGTGACCTTTCCTTCCTCGATTAATTGACGTATCACTCTCTTGCTGGCCTTCACTCCTTCAACATTGAATCTGGAGTAATGGATAATGATGGGTTGTCTCAATCCCAAGTCCTCTCTAATTGCCTTTTGCAATTCGTTTCTCAATTCGAATTCGTTACTTCTGAGAACGTGGGTTATTCCCAGATCTGAGTCCTCGATTGCACAGGCAAAATCATAGGTAGGCCAGACCCTGTACTTATCTCCTTGGATGGGGTGCGGATCTAAAATTATTCTGGCTAAGGTGGGATCCCTCATCACAGTGTTCTTGGATTTCATATCTCCCTTGTATCTTAGGATAGCTTCTCCTTCTCCAAACTCCCCAGTTAGCATCTTTCTCCAGAGTTCTAGGTTGTCTTCTGGGCTTTGTTTTCTGTGTTCACACTCCAGGCCCTCAGACCTGTTCTTGTGAATGGTTTCTGGATCACATAGACAAACGTAGGCCTTTCCTTTCTTTATTAACTCTTCAGCATATTTGTAATACTTCTCCAGGTGGTCCGACATCCTATACTCCATGTCCCAATCCAGGCCAAACCACTTTAGACCTTCTTTTATTGCTTCGTAGTATTCTAATTTCTCCTTTTTTGGGTTTGTATCATCAAAACGGAGTATCACTTTTCCATTATACTTTCTGGCATAGTACCAGTTGAAGAAAAAGGAGAGAGCGTGTCCTATGTGGGGATAGGCATTTGGTTCTGGTGGCATTCTGGTGACAACCTTTCCAGGTTCGGCCCCAGGTAGTGGAGGCAGTTCTTTCTTTTCCTCTTTTTTCTTCTCTTCTAGCATTTCTGGGAATTTTTCCTCCAACTCTTTTCTTATTTCCTCTTCACTCATCCCATTAACCTGTGAGACGATTTCGGAAATCTTTGCCAAAACTTCTTTTGGATTTTTTCTAGCTTCTGGTAATTCTTTGAATACTTTTCCGGCTACTGCCTTTTCACTAGCCTTTCCATAATCTAGTGCATTCTTCAATGCGTACTTATATGCTAGTCTTTCCAGGTCCATCTAGCTCACCAGCTTTCCAGTTAATTTTTGAAAGAAGGAGTTAAAAAGAGTTTGGAGTTGAAGGGGTTGTAGGGTTTGATGTTATCCTGCGTTGTTGTATGCATAGAGAATGTATACATCTTTGTTCGTTATTGGTCCCACTGTTCCTCCAACCACTATTAGCCCATTGGAATAATCTAGGTTTGCTAGAGTCTCAGAGTCGCCCACGTTCACTGTGTTTTCCCATATCACACTTCCGTCAGTGCTATCTATCTTCATTATCAATACTTCCCCATTACTTATTCCAGCTGCTAGTATGTTGCCGTCTTCATCTACTGCTATTCCTTTTATTGAGCCCGCATAGTACGTTCTGTTCCAGATTTGATTTAGATTGCTGTTATATTTTGCTATCAGCATATTTGTACCACTTTTACCTCCAAGTATTATGTTGTTGTTGCTGTCAGTAGTTATTGCATACACTGCATCATCATTTGATGTGTCAAACACAACCCCCTTCAATTCAGATCCATCACTGATATTCTTAATTGAAATGTATATTCTGTTACATGTTGGATCTCCAGGTGCGTCACAGAATGTAGCACCAGTTGTAAAGTTTCCATTTGGACCAATTGTGCCAACAGATATACCTGGTCCTAGTCCAGGCCCAAATGACCAAATTTCGGAGAGATCAGTTTTTAATAATTTTTGCCCAATCTCGAGACCTGTACCTCCCGCACCTATACTAATCGCATATGTATCATTTTGAATAATATCATTTAGGAATGCGGAAAACCGTGTTCCAGCATCATACCAATCTTTTTGATACGTTGCTAGAAGCGTACCATCGGTTTTATCACGTTTTTCAACAAAACTATCGTAGTATGTTCCATTTGATATATATCCTGCGGTGAATATACATGCGCTATCTACGGTCATACTCTTTAATACTCCAGTAGATGATACGTTCCAATATTTTGTACCAGTAATGTTAAAACTATATACCCCCTTATTATTGATAATCATCCCAA
>JAJRYR010000059.1 GCA_024275655.1 archaeon
GGATCTAGTTAGGAGGGGGTTGAATCTAGGAAAGGCTATGAAGGAGGTTGCAGGGGAGCTTGGAGAAGTTGGAGGAGGGCACAACATTGCTGCGGGAGCCACTGTTTCACCAGAAAAGAAAAACGAGTTCTTGGAAAAGCTAGCCAAAAAATTGAGGGAGCAGTTAAGTTAACAGGGAATCATAGGAATCTCTCGCTATTATAAGAGCGAGTCTACAGCCCTCACGATCTCAGCATATCCCCTTACAACTACATGTTTTGGAGTAAACTTTTAATACTTATTCACTTACTAATTAGGTATGAACAATAAAAGTAATTCGTTCATATTAGTATTTCTTGTTAGTATTGTAGTGCTTTTTATGTTTCTATCTGGATGCATAACTAGTACTAGTGATAACCGTAATAAAGTTGTTGTGGATGGTATTGATCAAGAAATTAGTATACAATCCCAATCAGAGAACATAACACTGATAGTTGATGGCATTAATAATGTTGTGAAGGTACCCAAGAATGTTAGGAGTATACGGTTGTTTGTGGATGGAATTCGTAATATCGTTTATGTCTGCGAAAGCACCACCATAGTAGCGCAAAATATAGATGGTATTGAGTGTAGGGTAATCAAAGTATCTTGCTAATTCTCCAAAAAATTTGAAAAGTTTACGGACGGTGAGAGAGTTCAACCCCGTATGTGGCACAAGGCCACATAATGCGGGGGACGGGATTTAAACAAGCCGTTGCGCCGGCTTGCGGGCGATGTGGGGATTCACATCCCCGATGCCACATGAAGTGGCATATGCGGGGGACGGGATTTGAACCCGCGCAGGCCTACGCCACTGGATCCTGAATCCAGCCCGTTTGGCCAGGCTCCGGCACCCCCGCGCAGTTTAGTTTTTAGTGTTTTTAAAATAAAAAAGTAGTGAATCGCATAGAAATAAATAGAGGTAGAAATTGAGTTATCTCCTTTTCCTCTTTTGTATCTCTCTGACTTTCTCGAAAACTGTCTTTATCTTTTCTGGATTGTTTTTGTGCATTACCAGGAAGTCCCTTATTAATCTCATTCTTTCCTTTTCACCCTTTCTTAGGTTATATCCACTGACATGTTGCTTTCCAAAGATCTCTGACAATTGTTCCTTTTTTAGATTCTTTGTTGCGTAATGCAAGTTCACAAAATATCCCGCGAGTTTTTTTGCTGTCTTTTGTGGGATTTTCATTTCCTTGAATTCATTTTGTGCTCTCTCTGCTAACTCCAACCTATCTGCCAGCCAGGCAAGCAATGAATCCGCGTTCCCATGTAGCTTAGCCAGTTTTCCCTGTTCAATGATGAAATCAGCTAAGTTACCCATTTTACTAATTTTTCCTCTGAGTTCTCCTATCCCTTCGACTATATCCTCTACTCCTTCCAATCCCCAAATAAACTCTTTTTCTACCAATTCTTTTGATATTTCATTATGCAATCTTAGTAACTCCCTCTTTGATAGTTTCTTCTTTTTTCGTGTCTTTTTCGTGGTTTTCTCTTTCACTTTTGTGGGTTCTTCTAGATTTAGCCCCTCTTTGAAGGTTCCTGCCTTCTTTTGGAGTAGGTAAATAAGGGTTTGTAGTTCCTCTTTTTTACTTAGTGTTCTTTTACTTGCCATGGAGAAAATTAGGAAAAGACCATTTAAAAAAATAGGTGTAAATGTAGCGTGTGATACTGAGAACAAGTTATATCATTTGATGTTCCACTCCCAGCTCATCCAACCAGCCCTTGACCAGAACTCTCTGCTGGCCTTTTAGCCCCTTTTCATCGATGAGTGCAAAGTCCACGCCGTCACTGGTTCTTTCAACCATTTGTTTTACCATTTCAAAATCTAGTTTATCTGCGTTGTATTTTGGACACATGTGGCCGAATGCCACAGTTTCCTCGAGAGGAGTGAACTTCGGTGCGTAGTGGCCACCACCAAACCCTATAGCCACTTCACTCTTCTTCTTTCTCTTCCCCCCTTCCAATACAGACATTACTAACGCTTCCACAGCTTCCAGATCTTGCCATTCTTTTTCCGTGGAACCAATCTCTACAAACATTAAGGGAGTATTAAACTCTGTTGGACCATGATGGGTAACTTCTAGACTTACCTGGTAATCACCCGGGTTTCTATTTAGCAATTCTATGCATATCCTTTGCATTCCGTTTGCATATGCCACTCCCAGCTCTCTATCCCTTCCACCGTATTTTGCCTCTCCAAAGTTTCCGGTGGGATGCACTGTTAGTGTTTTTATCCCCCTCTCTGCCTTGTGCCTGGATACAACTACAAAGTAGTCTAGTTCCCATCTGTTGGCTACTGCATCTAGCTCTTCCAAGTGCAGAACATCGTTTTCTCTCTCAACTAGGAGCACATCGTCCTTTTGGAAAATCCCATCCTCGAGTTTAGAAAACCCTTTTTCTAGAAAGATTGGTAATGCATTTTGGGCTACAGGGTCTTTCTTGGAGATGACTATTCCGTACATCTTTACACCTTCTTCAGGAAGCCGTTCTCGTCCTCTCTGTACCTTGCCCCGCACTTTGGACATGTCCATGTCTTCCTCTTCTTTTCTAGAACAACGCTCACGCCGCCGTGGGCAAAGCAATTGGGACATATCTTTTTTGGTTTAACTGGTTCGGCCATACCACCACCCCAATAGATTATTTCAGTATATCTATATATTTTCTACCTGAGTCTGACAGAGTCCAGTATCCTGGGCGCGTCCACTTCCAGCCTTCCTCTAGACAATGTCCTGCTCAGTGCCAGTGCCTTTTTCTCTTCTCCGTGAACCACCAAGACTTTCTGTGGCCTTGGAGTGACCTTCTTGAAGAAGCTTATGAGCTGGTTCCTATCAGCGTGTCCGGAGAAACCTTCTATTGTTTCTATTCTCATGTTTATCTTCAAAGCCACGGTTTTTCCATCTTCATTAATTGGTATTTCTTTACCTTGTCCATTTGTAAGTCCAATGGTTTGCACTCTCCTTCCTAGAGATCCCTCACTCTGATAACCTACAAAGATTATTGTGTTCTTTTCATTTTCAGCCATTTTCTTGAAGTACTCCACGCTCGGCCCTCCAGTAAGCATACCTGATGGGGCCAGGATTACAGAGTATCCCTCCTCTGCAATCTGGTCTCTCTTGCTTTTGTCTACCTCTATGAATATTTCTGAATCAAATGGAGAGTCGTCGTGTAGTATCCTTCTTTGTATTGCTCTCTTCATGTACTCGGGGTATGCGGTGTGTATTGCTGATGCTTCCTTTATCATACCATCCAGATAAACAGGAATATCCCATTCATTGTTTCTAGCGTATTCCTCTAGGACCAGCATTATCTCCTGGGCTCTACCTATGGAGAACACCGGAATTAGCACGCTTCCACCTTTGTCCACAGTTTCAAGTATTGTTTGAATCAGCATTTTTTCACTGGTATACCTTGGTGGTTGTATGTCCTGTGGTCCACCGTATGTGCTCTCCATTATCAGTGTCTCCAATCTGGGATATCTAGTTTCTATCATATCAAACAATCTAGTGTATCCAAATTTGAAGTCCCCTGTGTAAAGCAAGTTGTGGAACCCCTGTCCGATGTGGATATGAACGGCAGCGGATCCGAGTATGTGCCCAGCATTGTGGAATGTGATTCTCATGTCTGGAGTTATGTCAGTTACCTCTCCATAATCCTTGGTTATACAATGCTTAACGAACTCCTTTATGTCGTCCTTACCGTAGGGCGGATCCCTCCCCTCTCTCATTAGGACCTCAATGTAATCCATCATCAAAAGTACTCCTAGGTCCCTAGTTGGGGGAGTACAGTATGTTGGACCGTCGTACCCATACTTGTAAAGGTATGGAATAAATCCGATGTGATCTAGGTGTGCATGGGATATAACCACTGCATCCAATTCGTCCAGCGGGAAACTTATTGAGTCCAGCATGGGATACGCTCTATCCCTGCTGGCCACGTTTATACCACAGTCTAGGAGTATCTTTGAGTTGTTGGTTTCTAGGAGGAATGCAGACCTTCCAACCTCCCTGGCTCCTCCTAGAGGTGTTAGCCTGGACCACTGCAGTGGTTTTGCTTCTGAGTAGACCTTCTCCCCAGTTTTCTTCAAGAATTTCTGGATTTCCTTAGCATGCTTTATTAGGGTGTGTCTAACACCTGTTAAAGCTGGTGAGGATCCTGTGGGAACCCTCCACAATTCAGGCACCCATTTGGTCTTTGATGCAATCTCCTTGAGAGTTTGGCCATGCTTTCCTATCACCAACCCGAGTCTTCTCGCCTCAATATACACTTTCCCATTTTCGGGAACAAAGTATATGTTGCTTACCTCTGCTTCCTCTGGGACCAGTTTTAGAATTATCTCCTTTGCTTTCTCTGCAGGCATTCTTGTGCTTGGATCTGCCCTGACGTGTATTCTCTTTTTAAACTCTGCCGCCAGGGCTCTCAATAGGTTTTCATCTTCCAGCAATAGGTCTAGGTTTTTTGAGTAAACAACAATTTCACTTCCTTCCAGGGATACTTTGGATATCTCGGCTTCCTTGGGTAGCATCTCCTTTATTCTAGCCTCTAGACTAGACAATTCCACCTTTTTCACCTCAAAATCTCGCTTTTACATCTTTTCTAGGTCTTTTAGCTCGTATTTGATCAATTTTGGACCCTTCTTTGTTATAGTTACCACATCTATTCCGTTTCCGGACATTACGTCCCTTTGCATAGCTGCCTTTAGGGCTTTTACCGCTATGTTAACGTTCTCTTCAATGCCCTTTCCTTCCTTGTAGTACTCCTCCAATACTCCATATGCAATAGGTGAGCCTGACCCAGTTGCAACAGCCTTCTCGGGAAGGACAGATCCGAGAGCATCCAAGGAATACAACCTAGGTTCTGTATCGTATCCACCGAGGAGCAATTGTACATAGTAGGGGAATATCTTGTTTTCATGAAGTATGTTGCTTAACAGGGTGGCAGCAGCAGAGACTGTCATTGGAACTCCTCTATCTATTTGATAGAGATTTGTTTGGACTTTCATTATCCTAACCAGCACCTGCGCATCTGCAACGCTTCCTGCTGTTGTTAACCATAGATGTGGCTGTATCTGGAATATTTTCTGGGTTTCCTTGTTTGCCACCAAATAACCAAGTGTTGCCCGCCTTTCAGCTGCTAGGACAACACCATCCTTTGCGAGCAATCCTATGGTTGTGGTTCCCTTTCTTTCCTGGCCCTCCATTCAAAAACCTCCCAGGAGAATAAGCACTATATTTGGGGGGTTAGGGGGTATAAAAAGGTTTCTAGTTTTTATTTATTTGGCTCGTACACTTCTGTCCATCTAACTGGTTTTCCTAGACTTAGCAATTCTGTTATCAATCGCACTTTCTTGTCCAGATACTTCCTGTCCAGAATTGCATCTTCCTTGGCCTCTATCTGGAACTCCCCGTTTGCCTTTACCTCTATTCCCTTTTCGAAGTATTTGCTCGCTAGGGCTTTTGCCTTATCCTCGTCCTTTTTGTACACATCCACAATTTCCACGTCGAAGACCAGGGTCTTCCCAGCTAGCTCGTGGTTGAAGTCTACCTGCACCCTTCCGCCAGAGACGCTCAAAACCCTGGCAGGAAACCCATCTATCTCTACGATCACGCCTGGGGCAGGATTTATTCCAGCCTTTTTGAACGCGGACATTGGGATTAATTTGACTAGGTTTGGGTCCCTGTTCCCATAGGCCTTCTCAGGTGGGATCTCCACAGTCTTTTTTTGACCAGGTTCCATGCCCAGCAGGGCTGAATCTAGACCAGGGATTAGTTTTCTCTTTCCGACGATGACTATTGCAGGTTTCTCTCCAGTTTCTTCAAATTTGTTTCCACCCTTTATTCTTCCAACGAGTCGTATTGCAACAACATCTCCTGCTTCTATTGCCATATCTAGACCTCCTAGCTTTCTAGTTCAAAAGAAAGCGATATCTTTTTGAACCACTTAATATTTAAATATTGCCAACGGTGGTTTCTATGGACAAAAGAACGAAGTGGATTCTATTCATGGCGGTTGTTCTGGCCTTTAGCATTTTGTGGCCGTTGAGCCACATGCTTAGAAAGGCCCCCACCACAAATGAGACTCAGACCCCTCAAGGACCAGTAACCATAACTCCTGTGGAGGATTATGTTGCAGAGGTTAATGCTACAGTGAAGGAGTTAAAACCAACCCTGTACGCGGTTGGATACGCGGATTCTGGGTCAGTGGAGGATTTGAAGGCCAAGATCTCTTCATGGGATGGGGTTGTTTCTGTAAATATTACGAGATCAGATTCCACGGATCCCAATTATCTTTACCGCTTTGATTTTGTTGTGAATGTCTCCAATTCCAGCCTGGATGAGAAGATAGGGTTCTGGATGAGTAGGTTACTACCAGTATCAATGAAGAGTGTGTTTGTTCCAGTTGAACTAGATTTACCTGAAAATGCGACATTCCATGAGTCCAAGACAGGAATTGTGAAGATTCTAGACATACCCAGTGATATCAAGTCGTTTGGATACTACTACATAAAGCCAGGTAGGACCCAGGCCAGGGTTTATTTAACCTTGTCTGGAGGAAAAGTGAAGACAGCTTTAGCAATTGCGGGATCGCCCATATACTTCCCACCCATGCAGAATGTCTTCACATCCCTAGTGGGAGAGATCAAGGAGCTAACTAAGGCAGTGGTTCTTGCAAGTGTTGATTGGGGTATAGAGTTGAACGATACCCAATTATCCAAAGAATGGAACGCGACGGTTAGATTCTTCCCAGCACAGAACGAGATAATCTGCCCAGGGAATGCCAGTATTCCTGAGGGCTTTAACAAGACAGTTTCTGGTGATGAAATAATTATTCACTTCAACAATTCCCAAGAACCCACTGTGCTCCTAGCAGGACTACCAACCACTTGCCACCTGGATACTGGGGTTCTTAGAGTTGAGGGAGACCCTGCTAGATTGGAGGAATTGAAGACAGAGGTATCTAAGGTGGCGAATGTTACGGATGCTTACTACCTAGCCAAAGTGGAAATCCCAAAGAAAATAGAACTGGACGGGGTTGAGAAGGAAGTGCCAAACAACTTGATAGAGAACGTA
>JAJRYR010000060.1 GCA_024275655.1 archaeon
AATCTGATAAGCAATCAAGAATCGTCTCCTTATTCCCAAACTC
Source organism: archaeon (assembly GCA_024275655.1). Taxonomy (GTDB): domain Archaea; phylum B1Sed10-29; class B1Sed10-29; order WALL01; family WAMD01; genus JAJRYR01. Next base: position 44 of record JAJRYR010000060.1, read on the forward strand.
CTAGCAATCTGGCTGGTAGCACCATCCGCTCCAACCACCAATCCCTCAGGAATCTCGGTCACCCTCTTCCCTAGAACTATTCTCGCTCCCTCACTACCGGCTTCCTCTGCAATGATCTTGTCAAATCTCTCCCTATCAATAACCAATGCATAACCTCTAGTCTTCTTCAGTTCAACTTTTCTTCCAGACGGTGAAAAGAATTTGGCAGAGGAAATTTCATTCAAAACTGCATCTTCATAATCCACTCCCAAGGAATCCAGTCCACTCCTAGAAACCAGACCTGCGCATTGAACTGGTTTTCCCACTTCCTTGTGCTCCTCGTAGACTGTGACCTTTTCTCCTCTAGAACTAGCCTCCTTGGCTACCAGCAGTCCTGCAGGTCCAGCACCTACAACAGTTATCATGCCAGTTCCTCCACTAAAGATCTGAATTTGTTCACCAGCTCATTCAAGGTATCCTCATCCCTTGCCTCTACCAGCAGTCTAATCTTTGGCTCCGTGTTGCTGGCCCTGATCAATACCCAACCCCCAGGAACAAAAACTTTGATGCCATCCATAGTATTAACCTCATACTCCTCAACCAACCTCTCCTTCAGCCTCTCCACTATCTCAAATTTTTCCCTATCACCCACGGGGATGTTCAATTTAGCCCTAGGATAAACTGGAATGCCCAAAGCTAGCTCACTCAGCGACCTATCTCTTACAATTCTAGCTAGTTCCATGGGGATAGGCATGGCATCATCAAACGGCAGGATATTGGGAAGCAAGAAATGCCCGCTTGCCTCCACGCCAATATCTGCCTTTAACTCTCTAGCATAGTGGGTCAAATAACTGTGGCCAACTGGGATCCTCTTGACCTCCGCTCCAAGTGGGACGAGAACATCTTCTATAACGGAGCTGCACTCAGTATTTGCCAGAACCAATGCTTTCCCATTCTCCTCAAGTAAATCTTTGGCCAAAATGATTGCCACCTGTTCCGAAGTCAACGGGTTTCCCTTCTCATCCAAAATAGCAACCCTATCTCCATCTCCATCAAATGCTACTCCAAACAAGTAATCTCCTGATTGAACAGTCTTTCTCAACTTTACCAGCGAATTCGGATCAGGCTCCGGTGATCTATCAGCCAAAGCTGGATTGGACTTACAGAAAATCGTATCAACTTTGAGCCCCACTCCTTCAAACACATCCCTAGCCACTAAGCTCGTGGCTCCTCCCCCACAATCCACTGCAACCTTTCCTTCTAAGGAGTACCTAGAAGAGAAAAACTCAATGTATTCCTTAGTGTGATCCCTCGCTTCAACTACTCCATAATTCCTCCACTCCACTCCTCCAACTTTTTCCAACCTCCCACCGATCTTGGATATGTCATCGGAGGAAAGAGCCAAACCATCAGAGTAATAAAGTTTTACCCCATTGTACTCTGGAGGCAGGTGCGATGCAGAGATGTATGTTGTGATGTCTGTTTTTTCTAAATATCCAGAGTACAAAGCGACACCGAAGCTCGCCAGGCCTTGGAATGCCACATCACCGCCGCCTTCAAGGAAACCGGCCAACAGTGCATTGGCCAGTGCTGGGCTGGTCTTTCTGACATCGTAGGATAGGGTAGTGCTGGAAAAATCCTGTGCTAGAGAAAGCCCAATTTTATAGGCAATACCTGCATTCAATTCTTCCGGAACCTTTCCCCTGATATCATATGCCCTGAATATGTGCTTGTAATCGCCCATACATCCTTTAACTCTTGACTGATTTTTAATACATCAGGGCGCAGATTTTTATAAAACCTAGCCAACAAAACTAGCGATGGAAAGAGATATACTAATGGTGAACCCGTTCTTCATACCGTACTGGGGAGGAACTGAAAAGGTCATATATGAGGTAGCCAGAAGGCTAGTTGATGATTTTGATGTAACTGTGCTGACCACGAGGTGGAAGGGAACAAAAAAGGAAGAGGAAATTGAAGGAATACGTGTGGTGAGGGCCGGAGCAGTAGTTATAAAAAACCTGCCTCATCCACTACCTCCCCCATACGCAATAGCCCCCAGCAAGCCAAAGCACTTGATGAATGAAACAAAGAAACACAAAATAGTGCATTTTCACAATAGGTTTTTTTACAATCCTTTGGACTTCTTCCTAGTAAAAAGATTAGAGAAAACACTGGTTCTCACGCTCCACAACTCCAGGCCAGAAGGCATTGACCCAGTAACTGATCTTCTCGGAACAACCTACGATGACACTGTGGGCAGGCTGATCTTTGAGAGATGTGACTACATAACTGCCGTCTCAAGAGATACTCTCGAGAAAACCCTTGAGTCAGAGTTCTGGG
>JAJRYR010000061.1 GCA_024275655.1 archaeon
ATTAGAGGGGGCCCTTAGCGGGCCCCAGGCGGCCAGGCTCACCAAACCGTCGCGTCGGTTTACGGACGAACCGACGCATGCCACACAAGGTGGCATACCGCAGTTAGAAAGGCGCTCCCTCTCCCCCACCGGCCCTGGTCCTCCCACCTTCTCCATTTCTCCAGGGCCAATGAGCCCAAAAAGGTGGGCTCTGGTAAGATTTAGAGTGTAACTAGTTAAAAATAATTATTATTGAACAAATTTGCGATATTTATGAAAATATCTTTCATATGAAACACAAAAACCACTTCTTATTAAAAAATTTTGTTAAAATGCTGTATGGTTGCAAAAACGAAAAATATTTATATTAATTTGTAGAAAAATTTTGATATGAAAACCATTTTAGTTTCCACAGAAACAATAAAAAATTTTTTGAAAAATAAATCCATTCACGAAATATATAAGAAAGCAAATAAACTTGTAGAATCATCTTTTAGACTGTTTAAAGAAGGAGACATACAATTGATAAATAGAGATGGATTTTACACAAACGAAGACTCTGGAGACATAATGGAGCTTATGCCTGCATACTGGACATCTAAAAATCTCATTTTAACAAAGATAGTAGGTTACTCAAGTATAAATCATACTCTTGGACTACCTTCTGTAATTGCAACTGTTGTACTTACTGACTCTCGCACTGGATTACCTCTAGCTTTTATTGAGGGTACAACTGCAACCGATATACGAACTGGTGCTGCATCAGGTGTAGCCACAAAGTATCTGGCACGAGAAGATAGTGAAATTTTAGGATTCATAGGAACAGGATCACAAGCATACTCACAATTATTTGCTATACTAAATGTAAAAAGAGACATTAAGGAAGTAGTCGCATTTGACATCAACCCAAAGAACGCTATGAGATTCAAAGAAAATTTAGAGGATATTCTAGACATCCCAATAAAGATCGTAAATACTGCAAAAGAGGTTGCGGGAGTGTCTGACATACTTACTACTGCAACGAATAATAAAAGGTCTGATCCCCCAGTGGTCAGGTATTCGTGGCTAAAACGTGGTGTGCATATAAATGCAATAGGTGCCGATGATAAAATCAAAGGAGAGCTTGATAGAACAATAATCCGTAACGCTAAAATGGTGCCAGACTACTTTGAACAAGCAAGATATGCTGGAGAATGCCAAGGTCTGTTGGGAACTGAAATACATGCAGAATTGGGAGATATAATAGTGGGAGAAAAACCGGGGCGGGAAAACAATTACGAAATTACTGTGTTTGACTCCACGGGAACAGCATTTGAAGATATTGTAATATTTAACTGGATTTACGAAAAGACAAAAAAGTTGGATATAGACAAAATCGATTTTTCACCAAGGTTTACACTAGATCCATTAAGGTGGTTATATGGTACTCGATGAATTGTCTAAAGATATCTTGAAACTCTTACAGTCTGGACATTACTGCTCACCAGAGATAAGTAAAATTGCAAAAAGGCTAAAAAAATCTCCAGCCACGATATTAAGAAGAATAAGAGAGTTAGAAAAGGAGAAAATAATTAAGGAATATGTTGCTCATGTAGATCCTTCAAAATTAGGCAAAGGAATAACTGCATTTGTGAGAATACAAATGGAATATCCAAAAGGACGAAAGATTTCTCACGAAGAACTTGTAAAAGAATATGTTGACTACTTCAAGAGATTGCCTGAAGTACAAGAGATTCACATACCTCTCGGCACCTGGGATTTTCTCTTAAAGGTAAAAACAAAAGATTTGCAAGATCAATATAGATTTATTTCAGAGAAATTGATGCCTCTAGGTACCATCAGAAGAATGGAGTCACTAGTTATGATGAAAACCTACCAAGAGAGAACATATGTGGATGTGGAATAGGGAAACCTCTTTACTTCTCTGTCTCATCGTGTCACATGCTTGTCACACATTTGACAGCTCATGTCACATCCGTGACACAGCTTTGACACGCGAAAGCCTTATATAGAGCCTAACACACAAACTTATTAGGTGGGGGGAATGGGTTGGTTTAGGGGGCTTGTCCGCTCTGTGAAGAGAGCTTTTCACAGGGTTGTTAGAAGAGTTAGATCTACCTTTAGAAGAGTTTTCACCCGCGCAAGATCTGTCTTCTCCCGTGCCAAGAGAAGGATTTCTAGATTTGTATCGAGAGTTAGACACACCGTGAGAAAGTTCGCCCATAGTGTTAGAAATAGAATAAGGAGTTTCTTCCATAGGGTCAAAAGTCATGCAAGGACAATTGGCACTAGAGTGAGGAACGCTCTGTCCAGAGCTTACCACGGGCTTAGGTCCTTTGCCTCGAGGGCGAAGAAAGCAGTGGGCTCCTTCATTTCGAGGGTAAAGCACTATGCAGGGAGAGCGTATAGGAAGGTAGTGAGTTGGGTAAGAAAAGCAAAGAGGGTTGTCAAAGGAGCTGTTAGCAGAGTAATTGGAGCAGTGAGGAAAGGCATTGGGAGAGCATGGGATGGTCTTAAAAACGGCATTAATACCGTTGTAAAAGCTGCTAAGACGGTTGGAAATAGTATTCCTTCGTTTGTGAGGAACAACCCATGGGTAGTTCCAGCAGTTACTGTCCCATTGTTCGTTGGAGGAACACTACTAATCGGAAATGTAATCACTCATACGCCTGCTCAACCTACTCCTGCTCTGCCAAGCGTTTCCAGTGGGGAGGTACCCACTGGTGCAAACCCAGTGCAGGGCTTTGTTCCAGGGAGGGATGTGTTTAATCCAAATGCAGGGAGTGGCAATAACTTCCTGTGGCAGTTGCTAATGGGCGCCTCAATAACGGCCTTACCTGCTGCAGGAGCATGGTATTTGTGGAACAAATACAAGCATGTGGATTGGACTATATCTGGGAATGCACTGCCACAGGAGACACAAGTATATGAAAGTACATGGAATCCAATTGATCAGGATAATCCTAATAAAAATTGGATAGAGAGAAGCTTTGCAATTTATGATCCAATAGAAACCAAGGACGAATGGGAAAGGGAAGTGGAAACATTTGAGTGGTTTTCCGAGAATGCAAACCCAATTTACAAACCTTGGAGAGACTTTGCAATGGGTATAGTGAATGTTGGAAATAGTATGAACGAGTTGGGTGATCAATTGCTTCAAAGCGATAATTGGGGATGGAAAGCAATTGGTGTGTTAGAGAAGTTCAGTGGTGGAGTAGTGGAAACAGTTGGTGGCCTCATTGATTTCCCGAATGAGATTATAAATGCGGGCGCATACGCTATAGACAAAGAGATTGCATACACTATGGGTTGGACAGATGATCCACTGACTCTCGAAGAGATGGAGATTGCAATAGGTGACAGCTTCATAGGCATGGGGGAACACTTCTGGAACGAGTTCCATAATGACCCGATAAACGCTTTTGGAGAAGCTACGCCGTTCCTATTGATGTTATTGGCTGGTGGTGAATCAGACGCAGCTGCAGTAGAGAGTGAGCTGGGTACCTCTGCTGCGTGGGAGGGAGAAACGGAATCTGGATTGTATGGTATCTCTATGCAGATAACAGAGAGAGGA
>JAJRYR010000062.1 GCA_024275655.1 archaeon
CCAACAGCCAACGCAACAATTCCTGGCACACTGTATGCAGATTCCAAACTAGTTTGTGAGCCAGTTAATATCAGCAATGAACCGGATCAACCCTGGAATTACAGCGTTGCCTGGCTAAAGAATGGCCAACCACTAGATCCAAACAACTACACCCTAACTAGGGGTGACAACATCACTTGCCTGCTAAACATAACAGATGCTCTGGGGGAGTGGAGCACAGCAAAAACCTCTGCAACAGTCCAGAATTCCCCACCTGAAATATCGGTGAGCTGGGAACCGGAGTACCCACAACCTGGGGATAACATAACCTTTAAACTCTCTGCCGTTGACATAGACAACGACAACATAACCTGGCAAGTGATTTTCGCAAACGAAACCTGGAACAAATCCGAGTACTCCTTCACTCCAAACGTATCATCTCCTGGGAACTACACTCTAAAGGTAAAAGCCTGGGATGGATTTGGCTGGACAAATAAAACCCTTATCATTTCCTATCACCTATGTGGGAATGCAATAGTAGAGCTAGGCGAAGAGTGCGATGGATCTGCTCCCAACGGGTTCAAATGCCAAGCATGCAAACTTGTAAAGGTCATACCAGCCTCTCCTGGCAATGGGGGTGGTGGATCCGGAAGTGGTGGTAGAAGTTCCGGTGGAGGTGGATCAGGTGGTGGGGGTGCAAGCGCACCCCCTGAAATAACTCCAAAAATATTCGAGAATCTGACCGACTGGTTGCCCAAGCTGGAAAAAACGTTTGGATACGATGTGAAAATCGCGAGCACGAAAACCATCTGGAAAGTAGTTTTTACAATATCAAAGAACATGTCCTGGGCAAGGCTAGTTGATGAAGTTCCTGCCAAGTTCTCAACTGTCCAATGCAACATTGGCGAGTGCAAGTTGGAAAGTGACATCCTAATGTGGGCAGGTACCAACATAACTGCCAACCAAACAGTGGAGATAACCCTGATCTCTGACAAGGAACTGCTCCTGGCAGATTTGCAGAAAGATTTGGATCAATCCCGTGCCCCAACGATAGAGGGAGAACTAGCAACTTTGGCTGCACAGCCCAGACTAGAACAGACCATTAACCAGACTGCTACAAAACTAGAGAACAAAATTCCTGAAGAAGAAAAGGAGCCGACACTCCCAATCCTAAACAAAAAACCTGAAACTGCAGGACCCCTGGAAATAACTGGGCTACTAACCTCACCCATGGCCAACTTAGGAATCAGCATACTGATCTCCCTAGCTATACTAGCCATTGGACTCAAGCACAGACGCGATCTCAGAAGGTTGGGCATCAGACTTAAAGCAATGACCACAAAAATGAGACCTAGAAGCTGAGATGCCGTGCTGGGACAACACTTCAATCAGCCTATCCATCTTCAGCAGGGAAAGACCGTACTTGCCAGCCAGTACATGATAGTCTATGTAAGGCAATTCAAATCTTGATTCCTCCCTAGCCAACGATATCAACTTCTCCGCTTCACCACTAACCCCCTTTATCTTTCCCAGCAAATCCTCGTCCCAAAGCTCCCTGGACCACACAGGACCATAGTTCTCAAAACTCCTTTCCTGCAGATCCGAGTACCACCTATCTTCTGTTTTCCTATCGTAAACCAACCACTTCAATTCCTTCATTGCCTTGGTGGCTCTAATCTTCCCGTATCTGGCCTTAAAGAATACGCGGTAGTAATGGAGAGTAGAATGGGAAAAGATTGGTCTGAGGGCGATATCGTACTTTGCAAATTCCCTAACAACAAACCCTATTAGCGCCCGGATAGCTAACTCGTGCATAAAACTTGTCCTACCAACCAAAATCCCATATCTCCTCAAACCGGCCCTTGGGTATGTCCCGGTTAATGCAGAGGTATCTGTGGCAGTAATCCCTAGAATCCCGTGATTCTTCAAACAATTTGCAGCAGAGTCAACAAATGGTGCTGGAGAGCCAAATGGATCTATGTCAATGGAATGAAAACTCTCTTCCCTCATGAGAATGTTGGCATCCTTCTGATAAACTCTGGCCTTTAGTCCATTCCTGGACAGATTTTCCTTTATGAATTTAACTGCTAGGGGATTCCTATCATTGAATGCAACTTCAACTCCTGCCTCCAACATAACCCTAATGCCCTTTGCCCCAGTACCTGCCAGTGCATCCAACATGTCTCTAGGTTTCAACGCCTTCATCACTGAAACTGTAATGTCTCTATTCAGTTCCATAGCTGGATTGAAGAATACCGGTGCATGAGCCGGATGGTCGTACCTAGACAAATCTGGCACTAGGAGTTTTGCTTTTCCCTCCTGAACTTCAACAACTGGAAAATCAAACTCAACCAACTATCTCAACTCTCCCGCCAATTACCTGGCCTGGGATGCCTGTATCAAATCTTGCTCTCACCTTCCCATTGTTCCCGTGGATCCCAGAAACGACACCTACAATCCTTTTATTTCCAGCCCTCACAATGACCTTCTTTCCAATCAACCCCGCGGCCTTTTCCCTAGTGTCAACTCCTGGAACCTCAATAATGATTTGGTTCCCCCTCATTGTCCTTCTTCCTCTCCTGTAATTTATCACCACTCCCTCCATCCAACCACCCCCAAGATAATAAAGAGGAAGAACTGGCAAAGGAGAACTGGCCAGCATATTTTTGCCATTTTTTCAATAAAAATATTGCACAAATATTGCACAAGTGAGTACAAACTGCATAAAGTTAAATACTGGGAATCTAAAAACTAGCTGATGTTCATTTTAGGCATAGATGAGGCTGGAAGGGGCCCAGTGATAGGATCAATGATGATAGCGGGAGTGCTAGTGGACGAAAAGGGGTTAGAAGAGCTGACAAGCCTGGGAGTGAAAGACTCAAAGGAGCTAACAAAAAAGACAAGGGAAAGACTAGCCAAGAACATAGAGCTAATCGCAAGGGAGGTGCGGTTAATAGAGGTCACTGCCAACCAGATAGACACGATGAGGAAGGTCATGAGCCTAAATGAGATAGAAGCCAGGAAGATAGCAGAATTAATAGAAAAGTTTGAGAACAAACCGGACAAGGTAATAATAGATTGCCCCGACCCTGAGCCAGAGCTATTCAGGAATAGACTGAGAAAGTACATAGATGTGGATGAGTATGAACTGATAGTAGAACACAAAGCAGATGCAAACTATCCTGTGGTCTCCGCTGCCAGCATAATAGCGAAGGTCGCTAGAGATGCGCATGTGGAGGAGATAGCAAAAAAATACGGGATAAACCTAGAAACTGGATACCCTCACGACAGGGAAGCAATAAAAGCAATAGAAAAATTCTTTGAAAAGGACGGCAAACTCCCTCCATTCGTGAGAAAATCCTGGGACACAGCAAAGAGGATAGTGGAAAAAAAGACTCAGAGAAAACTGAGCGACTTTGAGTAAGTTTTAAATGAAACCGGGATGAAAACCGAAAAGTTTATAAAGGAGTTCTCTTAAAAAATTTCAGCTGGCGGCCATAGCGGGCGGGAAACACCCGGACTCATACCGAACCCGGAAGTTAAGCCGCCCAGCGATCCAGGTGGTACTGGTCTCGGGAACGGGCCGGGAAGCCTGGGACGCTGCCAGCACTTTTCCTTTTCATATTCCCTCTCCCCCACCGGCCCATCTTGGGCCGGCCCCCCACCATTCTCCCCCCACCTCCCCCACTTTCTCCCGTCTTCTTTCCTTTTTCCTTTCTCTTTTTGTCTTTTGACCATAACTAGCTAGCAATTACTACTCACGTTCTAGGAGAACAGAATCTGATAAGACAAACTTTGAACAATCAAAACAGAGAAAAACAAGAAAGAGAGTGGGTAGGAGAGGTTTTACTTCTTAACCTGGGCCTTTATCCAGTCCTCTGCTGCTAGCAAGATACCTATCAATGCCACTAGGATGCCCCACCAGATGTATCCTGGGTACACTACCATCACTCCACCCAAAATCAAAAGGATTATTCCTATTATCTGCACTAGGTCCATCAAACCACCTCCTGGTTTTCAAAACGAGCTTTTTCCTTATAAACCTTTCCCTAGAACAAACCAAAGAAAACCAGAATGCAAACAAAAACAAAAAAAGAAAGGGAAAATAGCAGCCTTCGTTGGGTTGGCTGCTGTGGCGGCAATATGTTCTCATAGTTTGAGTATATAAACCTTTCGCTTACCTGGCCAACATCAAATCGGCATTTGCTAAACTTGAATTAGACAAAAATCGAACTAGATGTTAAATACTAGCGAACCAAAAATAGTGCTGGTGGTACAAATGAAAGAGGAGCTAGTGAAAAAGCTCTTATCAAGTGAGCTAGCGTTCCACAAGCTGGACTAAATAGTGGGCCCAGAAGAAGCAGTAAACATAAGAAGGGAGGCAATAGAGAAAATCACTGGAACAAAACTAGAGAACATAGGCTACTATTCTCTGGACGTTAAAAGGTCAACTGCAAGGAATATTGAAAACATGATTGGTGTGGCCCAGGTTCCCATGGGCATTGCAGGTCCTCTAAAGGTAAATGGTGAACTAGCAAAAGGAGAATTTTACATACCTCTAGCCACCACTGAAGGAGCACTGGTGGCAAGCGTAAACAGGGGTTGCAAGGCACTAACCCTATCTGGTGGAGCCAATGTTCTAGTTCTAGAAGACAAGATAACGAGAGGGGTGTTGTTCAAAGCCCCAAATGCTCTAGAGGCCAAAAAATTCGTAAACTGGGTGATGGAAAACGAGAAAAGGATAATTGAAAAAACTAAAGAAAAATCCAGGCACCTGAAGATCAGGAGAATAAGGCACTGGATAGTGGGGGGGAATGTGTGGTTGAGATTTGAGGGAGAAACTGGAGATGCGATGGGAATGAACATGATAACCATTGCCAGCGAGCATGCTTGCTCCTGGATAGAAGAGAATTACCCTGGAAAGATAACATTCCTAGCAGCAAGCGGGAACATGTGCATAGACAAGAAACCATCTGCGTTGAACATGATCACTGGTAGAGGGAAGACAGTAATTGCAGAGGCTGTGATTCCAAGAGACATAGTTGAGAGAGTGTTAAAGACAACTCCAGAAAATATGGTAGATGTAGCCTATAGAAAGAACTTAATAGGTTCCGCGCTCGCTGGAAGCTATGGATTTAACGCTCACTTTGCAAACATCATCGCAGCCATGTATATAGCTCTAGGCCAAGATGTGGCCCATGTAGTTGAAGGCAGTCACGGTTTCTCCCTGTTTGAAGTGCAAGGAAAAGACCTATACGCCAGCGTTACTCTACCAGCTGTACAAGTGGGAACCGTGGGTGGTGGAACTGGGCTAGGGACACAAAGAGAAGCACTGGAGATTCTGGGAGTCGCGGGGGGCGGAAATCCTCCTGGAATCAACGCCCGAAAACTAGCAGAGATAGTTGGAGCTACAGTCCTCGCTGGAGAATTGAGTTTGATAGGTGCCCTAGCAGCTAGGCACCTGGGCAAAGCTCATCAAGAGCTTGGGAGAGGATAAAAACAGCCATCAGACTCCAGTGAACAATGAAACAAGTGCCCCCAGTATGCACAATATTCCAAATGCAAAGGCAAAGATGGAAAACTTCACCTTTTTACTGAGGTTCAGAAGCAAATGTAAAGAGACAATGCCAACAACAAAACTGGTTATCAATGCTGGCCATGAATCTAAAGCCAATGTGTGGTCCTGCAAGATCAGGTAAACATCTGCTGTGATGATTACTGGAACACTCATCATATAGGAGTACTTTAGAATTTGATGGGGATCAAGCTCCCCGAGTGACAGTCCAAATATGGTAGAGCCAGACCTGGATAGACCTGGAATGCTGGCAAGCCCTTGAAGTGCTCCCGCAACCACTGCCAACTTGGATAAGTTAAAACCAAACGAAAGCCTCTTTGACTGTAGAATGCCAGTTACCAGAAGTGCCAAACCCATCAAAAACAACAATCCAGAACCTATGGCGATGTTTCTAACTACCTTGTAGACTGGAAACCCCACAACCAAGGATACTACGGTTGCGATTACCAGGAATTTAAGCAATTTCCTATTTCTCAATGTAACAACATCTATCCAGTCCCTCCAAAAATATACCAAAACAGCCAAAGTAGTACCCGCGTGAAGGAATATGGCCAGATCAACTGGATTGTGTACAACTCCAAAAAACTGTGATGCCAACGCAACCACGCCCTCACTAGAAATGGGAATCCACTCAAACACGCCCTGTATGATCCCCAAAATCAAATATTCCAGCATTACTTATGCCTCCCTTTTCAAAGTTATCCTTCTACCAGTCACTGCCCTATACCCAACTTCAATCATAAATGACAAGCCTATCAAGAACACGAATACCAAAATGTCTGAAGGTGAAATGTTAATACTCTGCCATATCAGTATCATCAGAGCCGCAAAGCATAGAACTCCTCCCATTAATGAAACCCATGGATTTGATCTCGTTTTTTTATGCAAAACAACATTCGCGAGATTCACAGCCATAAAGATGACCAAAAACCCAGAGCTCCCCATTACGGAGATGCTAGATAAGTCAAATAGGTTGGCGATAACTAGGGTTATCAACGATGTTATGATCAAACCCTCTATGGGCTTGTTCCAGAATTTCCTCCTCATTCTTGGAAACTCTCCCTCCTTTGCAATAACATAACTTATCCTAGCTGATCCGTATAGTGTGGCGTTTATCGCAGAGGTCGTTGAGAGGAAGGCAGCAATTGATATCAAAACAAAACCTAGTTTTCCTAGAAACGGTTCAGCGGCCACTGCCAGAGCATAATCCCTAGATTGTACTATTTGAGACACTGGTAAGTTCCCAACGGCTACTAGGGCCACTAGAACATATATTACGATCACAAATAGAACTGAGATGTAAAATGCATATGGGAGTTTCTTAACATCCTTGATGTCCTTACTCGTGTTTGCAATTAATTCAAACCCCTCGTATGCCAAAAAAATAATCATGCCACCAGCGATCAAGGCAAAGGGATCTGCCCAATTATCTGGAGATATCCTGGACGTATCAACGAACCATATCCCACCTAGTATAAACAGCAGGAGGATTGTTACCTTCAATCCAACGATCACAGATTCGGTCCTACCAATGATACTGGATTTCATGGTATTCAAAAAGGTGATTGCTAATACGATCCCTGTAATGAAGATGTGTTTCATAAGTTCCCTAATGGAAGGATCAAAAAAACTGGAAGCATAGCTCCCAAAGGTATACGAATACAAAGACAGCATAACGATATAGCTCAGCCATAACAACACATTCAGTGCTCCAGTAAAAACTCCAGTTCCAAATGCTTTATTCAAAAATTTGACTGTTCCCCCCTGTGTTGGATATTTAACAGAGAGCTTGGCGTATGAATATGAGGTTATCAATGCCACTGTCCCCGCAACCAGAAATGCAACTGGTGCTCCACCCCTAGCCAGCTCCACAGACAGACCTAGAACGGCAAATATTCCTCCACCAATCATTCCTCCAATACCTATAGAGACTACGTCCCAAAAGGACATTCCATCTTTGTGACTCGTCATTGTACATCTCTAGGAAAAAGAGTTAAATAAAGCTTTTGCGTAAACTGGTTATGCAGGGAACTGGTTCAGAATATATAATAGCCTTCGTCAGTATCCTGGCCATAGTACTAGGTATAATCATTGTATACTTCTTATTAAAATCTCAAGCTAGCTATGTAGATGCATATAAGCGATAAAAAACCTTTTAAATCCTAACTGTTTTTCTAATTCTGGTTAGTGAGGAGTATAGGTGAAGGAGATGGCAAACCTGGAAGAAACCAAGAAAAAATTGGAACAGTTAAAAAAGGATCAGGAGGCGTTAAAGGCACAACTTGCCGAGCTTGATACTTACCTAATGAAAAAATACCAAAAGCCAAAACCTAGCCGACCTGCACCTTCCTATGCCCCTACACAAACATACACTCCCGCCCCATCATATCCCTACTATCAACCTGCCCCAGCCCCTGCACCAACAGGGTACACTAGTCTGGAAGAACTAAAGAACCTGCTGCTCAGAAACATAAGTGACTCTAAGCGGTTAATGGACAAATTTGATTACCTGCTAGACGCCCTGCTGTCTTCTTTAGAGGAGATGAGTTCTGAAGATGTTGATAAAACCATAAAATTACTGGCCCAAACCCAGGCCCACATGATAGAAACCCTGGCTGAAACTAGGGAAATGCTAGAGTATCTAGAAAAGGAGGCAGTAACCAAGGAAGACCTTGAGAAGTTCATCAAAGAATACAAGGAAAGATACAGCGAACTGGCCCAGCGACTAAATCAACTGATGTCAAAGGTTGAAGAACCTGCAGTGATGGATGCCATCAATTCGTTACAGGCCCAGATAAGCCAACTAGCTGGAGAGCTAAAACAAGTAGAGGAGAGCATGAAAAGGGGGGGAAAGGTCAAGGAGCTAATGGACAAAATGAATGAACTGACCCTCAGAATATCCAGCCTAGAGGAAAGGATGAGGGGAATAAACGAGTTGATCCAGAGTACCCGGCAGCACATATACTCATCTGAAGCAGCAATGACTAGGGTGGCCAATCTAGAAAAGGAGCTCGCGAACATGAAAACCTTACTACAAACACTGCAGAGAACAGTGATGGAACAAGCAGATGTCCAGAAGATAGAACTTCAAAAGGCAGTGAAGGAACTCGAGAGCGCAACAGAAGCCGTAAAGACCGTTGAAGACCTAAAACCAAAACTGGAAAAGATAGACAGAATTGAGGAACTGGAAAAAAGGGAACTGGAGAAGCTAGATAAATTCGAAGAGGAGATGGCACTGCTGGAAGCCCGACTTCAAAAAGCCGAAGAAATCAACAGTAGATTAGCTGCATTAGAGAAGAAATTGGAGAAGATCAGCAAGTTTGTTGATGTTTACCCAATCGGTGAGGTTCACGAACTTACAACATTAAAATCTGAACTGGAAAAGATCAAGCCGGAATTCCCAATAGAGCACTTTTCTAGATTGGAAGAAAAACTGAGTAACCTGGAAAAAATCCTGGGCAAAATACAAAGGGAAAGAGAGCTTCAAAAACTAGAGGAGGAAAAAAGGATTGAAGAGTTGATCACGAGGATATATGGTAAACTAGAAAACCTAGAGAGGGAGATTTCTGAGGTTAAAGACGAGGAGATACTCGGAAAAGTTTCTGAACTAGAAGAGGAAATTCAAAAGTTAAAAGAATTGAAGGGTATGATCGAAAAAGTTAGGAGTCCAGAGGAGCTGGCCAAAATAAAGGGACACATATCTGAAATTGATGAGAGAATAAAAGCACTGCAACAGCACATATCTGAGATAGCACAGACCATCGGGACTAGAAGCGCTGAAAGGGAACTGCAAACAGAGATAGCAAAACTGGAAACCGTAATAGACTCCCTCACCTCAAGGGCAATCACCAAAAAAGAATTGCAAGAGAGTATTTCTTCTCTCAAGGCAATGATTTCTAGCCTAGAGGACAGATTGGAAACACTGGAAGAAAAGCAAAAATCCAAGGA
>JAJRYR010000063.1 GCA_024275655.1 archaeon
GTTTTCTCCAGCGAACGATATTCCCTTATTTTGTTCGATGTAACGAACATCATTCTATTTGTAGTTCTTCAACTTTCTTTGGCAAATTTTTTATGTATTCGGGGGTCACATCGTAGTAGGCCAACTGATCAGCTTTGTACATGCCTAAAAGGTACTCTGCCCTCTCCTTTGCAATTTCAAGTAAAGCATTTTTTATCAATCTGAGTTCTGGCTCAGGACCCAGGAACACCACTTCCCCATCCTGGAACCTAAAATAGCCAGAGGAGACTTCGGGTTCCTTTGGTTTGATCTCCACCTTAATAACCTTGCCATTCATCTTTATGTAAGCATTTTTCCCATCAGAATAAGTTTGAATTTCCCGAAAGGCAAGGACATTCTTCACCCTGGCTAGTAGGGAGTCAACCACCTTGTTTAGCTTTCTGCCACCTATAACTGCCAGAGCCCTAACTAGTTTTCCAGGTATTGCCAGTTTTGCCATGCTTCATTTAACAGGGTAATTCTATAAATATTTGTACTTGCTAATGAAATTGTGCTGTAGAGGTGAAAGGAATGTTGGAGCTGCTCATGTACGTGTTGGTTGGGCTTGTTGCGGGGGTAATTAGTGGTTTGATAGGTATTGGAGGAGGTATAATAATTGTGCCAGCATTGATTTTCTTGTTTGGCATGTCCCAGCATCAGGCCCAGGGAACCAGTCTAGCGATGCTTCTCCCTCCAATAGGTGCCTTGGCTGTCTGGAGCTATTGGAAAGCAGGGTACATAAACTGGACCGTTGCACTTGTGGCTGCCTTAGGATTCTTTTTTGGTGGTTACATAGGTGCGAGTTTTGCTAATGGTGTTTCTGATCAGATCCTCAGAAGGATATTTGGGGTTGCGCTTTTGTTGATTGCCATATACATGATAGTCAGGTGATTCTTTTAATTTAGAAGGAGTGAATTAAAGAAGGGATTGGAGGGGTTATGGGTTTAGTCAAACTCTTCCCCACCAGGCATGTTGTTCTCGCTTCCACTGGATTTCTTGCTGGCCGCTATTATGTCGTCAATTCTCAAGATCATCTCTGCAGCTTCACTTGCAGAGGATATTGCTTGTTTCTTTACTCTCATTGGTTCTAGAACATTGCCTTCCTTCATGTCTGCGATCTTCCCTTCAAATACATCTATTCCTAGGTGTGGGTTTTTCTCCTTTTCCTGCTTTGCCCTCAGTTCCACCAGCGTGTCAATTGGATCCATTCCAGCGCTTTCTGCTAGTGTGGTTGGGATTATCTCTAGAGCATTAGCGAATGCCTCTATTGCTAGTTGCTCTCTTCCTCCAACTGTTTTTGCATAGTCTCTTAGTTTCAATGCCAAGGCCACCTCTGGTGAACCTCCACCAGTGACAATCTTTCCATCTTCCATTGCACTGGAGACAACACCTATTGCATCGTTCAATGCTCTCTCTGCCTCATCCACCACGTGTTCTGTTCCTCCTCTCACCAAGATTGTGACTGCCTTTGGATCCTTGCAGTTCTCTACAAACACCATGTTCTCTCCGGAGATCTTTCTCTCCTCAACCTTCCCTGCGTATCCTAGGTCCTTTTCGCTTAGGTCCTTTATGCTGGTCACGATTGTTGCTCCAGTGGCCTTTGCCAGCTTCTCCATGTCAGACTTTTTCACTCTTCTTACTGCTAGTATTCCTTCCTTTGCTAGGAAGTGCTGGGCCAGGTCATCTATTCCTTTCTGGCAGAACACCACATTTGCCCCACTGGCCTTTATCTTGTCTACCATTTCTCTTAGCATTTTCTCTTCCTGGTCAAGGAAAGCCTGCAGCTGCTCTGGGCTGGTGATCCTTATCTCGGCGTCTGTTTCTGTCTCCTTGACCTCAATGGGTGCATTAATCAGAGCTATCTTTGCATCCTTAACAACTCTAGGCATTCCAGGATGCACTCTCTCCTTGTCGATTATTATACCGTTTATTAGCTCAGTGTCCTCAAGGTCTCCTCCCTGCTTCTTTTCAATCTTTATGTAATCTGTGTCAATTATGGTCTTGCCATTCTCAGTCTCTGCCACCTGCTTCACTGCCTTAACCACGATCTCTGCCAGTTTCTCTCTAGCCTCCTCTACACCTTTACCAGTCATTGATGTGATTGCTAGCTTCTTCAAGGTCTCCTCGTCATCTGGCTTGACGTCCATTGCAATTCCATCCAAAAGCTCAACAGCCTTTTCGGCTGCCATCCTGTAACCCTTTATTATCACGGTTGGGTGGATCTTCTTGTCCAGTAGTTCCTCTGCCTTTCCTAGTAGCTCTCCTGCAATGACCACTGCTGTTGTGGTTCCATCTCCAACTTCCTTGTCCTGGGTCTTTGCAATCTCAACCATCATCTTTGCTGCTGGGTGTTCAACATTCATTTCCTCTAGAATTGTGGCCCCATCGTTTGTGACCACGATATCCCCTAGTTCGTCCACCAGCATCTTATCCATTCCTTTTGGACCTAGGGTTGATTTGACTGCATTAGCAACCGCTCTAGCAACCATAATATTCACTCTTTGGGCGTCTCGCCCAACAACCCTTTGGGTTCCTTCAGGCAATATCAATACTGGTTGTCCACTTAGCTGCATTTCTCATCACCCTCCTGAAATTATATTTTTAATATGAGCCAGTATAGAACCAGCTGTATTTCTGTTCTAGCTTAAGGGTTTTATAAATGTAAAAAATTAGTGGATATCCACTTAACAAGTATCACCCTTTCTTTTTCTTCACCTTCTCTACTAGAACCTTTATTCGTGGGTACATCTCCACCATTCCGCCTAGCCGTATTTCGTGTTCTTTCCCAGGTTTGAGTTCGTGCTCATCACCTGTTATCAAAGGTTTTCCCTCTACAACGTTGGATCCCTTGGAAATTAGAACTAGCTTTCCACCTTTATGGATTATTTCTACTCCCCTGACTGACTCAGGTATCGGTACAGAGGGGAGATTGTGAATGGTGTCTCCGTGAGAAACAGCTAGGTTCGTCTTAGAGCTAGATCTTTCAATTTTTATGCGCTCTTCAGGGAGTAGGTCGATGGTAATACGTTTCTCGTGTCTTTTTCCAAAAACGTCCACAATTGAGGATATCTTAACTCTAAGGAGAGTTTCATGTTTTTTCCTTCTAGATCTCCTGCCAGGCATTTCAACCACAGTAATTTAAGGGTTGCGCACTAATTTAAAGTTAGTCCTACATAAACCTCGTTAATGATACTTGTGTTGGGATTGGGGAACGATCTTTCTAGGATGGACAGCCTAGGCACAGAGATAGTAAAGGAATTGGAAAACCGATCTACAAAAGATGTAGTTTATCTATCTTGTGGTTCTGCACCGGAAAACTTTGTATCCAAGTGTCTAGACCAACGCGTTGAAAAGCTCATTGTGGTGGATGTTGGAGAGTTCGGTGGGAGAGCTGGAGATGTAAAGATTTTTACAGAGATCATTGAGGCTGGAGTGCAATCCACTCACAAGCCCAAACTTTCTCATCTAGTTAAGCTACTTGATCCAGAAGAAGTGTATTTCGTTCTGATCCAGAGGGGTTCTTTACTATCTCAGGTGAAAGAAAAGGTTTTCCGGGTCCTGGATGATCTAGTCCACCAGTCTCCAACTTACTAGTTACTCAACCCGGGCTTCAGCTTCTGTTCCACTGATTATTCCAGCCTTTTTCCCGCACTTTGGACATGTCCAGTCTATCGGGATCACGTGCAGGTGCGGGACAGAATCTATTTCTCCCTTGAATCCGCAGTGGGGACATTCAATTACCAGGGGGATCTCGTAAAACTCTATCTCCAGGTTTTCATATTCGGTCCCCTTTGCCAACTGTTTGAACAGTGAGATAAAGGTTTCCCTGGGCACGCTCCTGGCTTTTCCCATCTTTACCACTAGTTTGTGTACTGGTCCTTTACTTCCCTCTTGAACAACTAGATCAAAGGCCTTCTTTACGATTCCCCATTCATGCATTTCTTTTCCTCCTCGTTTGAAGAAGGTTCAACGCTTTTTCCAGGCTGGCCCGTATAAATGGAGGTTTAGGTGGACACCCTGGAACGGTTATATCCACTGCAACCCACTTGTTTAAAGGAGCATTGCTGGTTTCTTTAAACACATTCCCAGTGATTGGGCAAATACCCATGGCGATTATTACTGGTTTGTTTTTCATTTTGTCTACTTCATGAATGATTTGTTTAAACTCTTCCAAGAAATTGTTGGTTATTGTTCCAGTGAACACCAGGATGTCTGCGGTTTTGAATTCCTGATCACTGACTAGTTCGATCCCTAGATCACAGACGCTTAGCACGCTCGCAATTTCCATTTCACATCCTGAGCAACTTCCAGTATCAATGACTGCTAGCCTGGCCATATATCCACTCCCTACCGTTTTCCACGACTATTATCCTTTCCGCACATGTGTAGCAAGGATCTATTGTTAAGAATGTCGGACTCAACTGTTCCAGTTCCAAGCCCACCAGGAGCTTTGGAAGTATGGATAGGTTCCTGTTGGTTGGTGTGGTAATTTCCAAGTTCGTTATCACATCTTCCCTCACTTCAACCACATGTGTGTTTACTCCCCTGGGCGCTTCGCACGTGCCAGTCCTTTTCCCAGTTAGACTGGAAACCCTTTCCCTTACGTTCCCTGGTGGCAACGCCCTAACAGCCTCTTCTATCAAATCTACACTGTGAAGTACCTCATCCATTCTTACCTTCAGCCTTTCTAGGGAATCCCCCTTCGTTCCCAGGATTTCACTGAAACCCAAATCTCTATATGCAAAATAGCCAGTCAATCTCTCGTCGCAGGAAACCCCACTCGCTCTGGCCAGAGGACCAACTAGACCGTATTCTTCCACGTCCTTCTTACTAATCCTAGCTAGTCCCTCCAATTTGCCTACGAGGTTTTCGTTCGCCAGCATGCCTTCAAACAGTGGGGAGACTGCATCTCTGAACTCCTTCATAGACCTTGCAATTTGATTCCTATCGTTTTCTGTGAGATCAAATACAACCCCCCCAACGGTCTGCACATTTGGATGGATTCTTAAACCTCTAGTTTTCTCCAGTAGGTTTAGGATGATCTCTCTTGCCTTGTACATGGGTTTGAAATCCAGCCCCACATCCTCAGCTACAAGGGCAAACCAAAGGGTGTGACTGGTTATTCTTTCCATCTCTGAGTATATCACTCGGATATAGTTTGCTCTCCTGGGAGCTGATACGCCTGCAATGCCTTCCAGGGCCCTAACAAACGCATTTGTGTGTGCTAAACTACAAATACCGCAAATTCTCTCCACTAGGGGAAGGGCCTGTTGCCAAGTTTTCCCTTTGCACAAGTCTTCTATGTCTCTCCTCCTATGTTCCAGGTTGGTTTCTACCTTTTCAATCTTCTTATCCTCCCCCAACCAAACCTTCACGGTTTTATAATCTTCTAGTAAAGAGAAAAAAGGTTTTACCATTCTCTCACCTATACTCCAGCATTTTCCAATGATTTACTGCATGGGCAATCGCGTTTCTCTGGTATTCTGGGCACTGCCAATTTTAGCAAGGCCTTCACGTTGTCTATGTTCTTGGCCATGGTCTCTAGAACTTCCTTTGTATCCACTGGTTTGTCTGCCCATACATCATAGTCTGTAACCATGGATATGTTTGCGTAGCAAATCTCTAGTTCTCTTGCCAGGTTTATTTCTGGAACTAGGGTCATTCCAATTATATCTGCGAATTGTCTGAACATCCTAGACTCTGCCCTAGTTGAGAATCTGGGACCTTCTATACAAATGTAAGTACCAGTCTCCTTGAACTGCAGTCCTAGCTCTCTGGCAGAATCGATTAACACCTTCCTAATCTCTGGACAGAATGGATCTGCAAAGCCCACGTGGTAGACCTTGCCACCATCGTAGAATGTGTAGTCTCTCTTTTTTGTGAAGTCGATGAACTGATCTACGAACACAATATCTCCAGGTTTATACTCTTCCTGCAGTGAACCCACGGCATTCACTCCAATTATTCTCTCCACTCCCAGCTCGTGTAAAGCCCATATATTTGCCCTATAATTTACCTTGTGTGGAGGGATGGTATGTCCTATTCCGTGTCTAGGTATAAACGCAACCTCCACACCCTCAAGCTTTCCTACTTGAGCAGGTGCGGAGGGAGACCCATAGGGGGTGGCAATCTTAACTTCTCTTGGATCCTCCAATAATTCATAAAATCCGGACCCTCCAATTATCCCAATTTTTACCATTATATCACCTCTACCTCACCAGCCTTGTTAAGTAATACATTTCTTTGCCTTCTACTTGCTTAACTCCAACAACATCTCTGTCAGCCAGGTCCCCCAGGGCTTCCCTGACGTCTGAGATTGGGACATCAACCCCATGCTCCCTGTGGAAGTACTCTACGATTTCTCCTGGAGACATTTCCTTGGATTCCAGCATTTTCTGGATTAGGTTTGCAAGGTCCTCCCAGTAGTTCCAGGGGAATATCATCCATGCCCACTCGGTTTCTCTTCCGTAGTAATCTGGTGTATACTTTGATGCCACTATGTGTAGAAGAGTTGCCGTTCTAACTTCGCTGGGATTTCCAGCCTCTAACACATGTTTCCTAGCTAATTCTAGGCTTTGGCCGGTATCGGTTATGTCATCGGCAACCAAGACTTTCTTTCCTTCCAAATTCACATTCAGACCCTGGTGCAGTTTTGCGCCTTCCTGGTCCTTCTCTGCTGTTATCCCCCAGTGACCAACCTTTATTGAATATAGATCCTTGACCCCCAGGAGATCGCATAGAACTCTTGCGTGGAACCAACCGCCCCTTGCAACTCCAACTATTGCGTCGGGTTGAAAACCAGATGCCTTTACTTTTCTTGCAGTTTCCTTGGCCAATTCGTACACATCGTCCCAGGATAGGATTTTACATCTTATGCCCATCTACCCCACCAGGATAATTTAGTTTGCTGATATTATTTAGGTTTTCCCTGTAAAATTATGCTTTGATTATCTTGTAAGATGCTCTTTTCAATCTGTTCATTATAGCTAGGCCCAGCCCAACACTTTCGATCCCTTCTGCAATTATTATATCTACATCCTCTTCGTCAAATTCCCTTAAGGTTTTGAACAGGTTTCTGGCAATCGTTTCGAAGTCATTTCCTATGATCTTCGTTACGTCCGCACCATATCTCTGTCTCATATCAGTAACCATCACTCCGATCTTCTTCCCCTCTCTTTTGTATTTTGTGATGAGCTCTCGGATTTTTTCATTGACTTTTTCTGTGTTGCCCTCAACAACTATTACGTCAGCGTTAGGAGCGTAGTGCCTGTATTTCATCCCAGGTGATTTAACAATGGTCTTTACTTTCCTTCCTTCAACAGCAGGGTGCACCTGGACTTCTCCCAGGAGTCTTTCTAGGTCTTCCGGAGTGATTCCTCCAGGTCTCAGTATTGTTGGTGGATCCACAGTCAAATCCAGAACAGTAGATTCCAAGCCAATTTGTGTTTCGCCAGCATCTATGATTACATCTATCTTTCCATACAAATCGCGTATTACATGTTCTCCAGATGTGGGGCTGGGTTTACCAGAGAGATTTGCTGAGGGAGCAGCTACAGGTACTTTGGACTCTTCTATCAGTGTTAGGGCGATTTTGTGGGCAGGCATTCTAATGGCCACAGTATCTAGGCCACCAGTGGTGGTGCTGGGAACTATCTCAGATTTCTTTAGAATGAGTGTTAGGGGACCCGGCCAGAAAGCGTCCATCAATTCTTCTGCTTCCTTTGGAACTTCGCTTGCCAGCTTGTATACCTCTGCCTTACTAGCTATATGGACTATTAGGGGATTATCAGCAGGTCTTACCTTTACTTCGAATATTTTCTTCACAGCTTTACTGTCCAGAGCATTAGCCCCCAGTCCGTAGACGGTTTCTGTGGGGAATGCCACCAATCCTCCTTTTCTCAGGACTTCTGCAGCTATCTTGATCTTTGACCTCATCTTCTCGTCTTCCCAGGAATCCTGTGGGCCCAATGTTATAACTAGGGTTTGCATAGCAGTAAATAAAGAATAAAAAAGTTTAAAAAGGAAAACAGCGAAAAATTTATAAAGGTTTCTGTGAGAAGTGGGTTCTCATGAGAGTGCTTGGGATTGCAGAGAATATATCAGCTTCTGGGAAGCTGATTGTGAGATGCTCAGGAAGAGTTCACCTAAGAATTGGCCAGAAAGTGTTTTTAAATGGAAAGGCCGTGGGGAAGGTGCACGATGTTGTGGGACCCGTTTCTAGGCCCTGGGTGTTGGTGGATGTGGGGGCGAACCCCCAGGCCCTTGTGGGCAAAGAGTTGTGCGTAAGGTGAGATTATGGCGGGAAAG
Organism: archaeon; assembly: GCA_024275655.1. Classification (GTDB taxonomy): domain Archaea; phylum B1Sed10-29; class B1Sed10-29; order WALL01; family WAMD01; genus JAJRYR01. The sequence goes on from JAJRYR010000063.1 coordinate 8,326, forward strand.
AAGAAGAAAAAGAAGTCTGAAAAGAAGAAAAAGGAAGCAAGGAAGACTGCTAAGAAAAAGGTCAGCAAGGGCAAGAAGTCAAAAGCAAAGGCAAGCACAAAGAAAAAGCAAACCAAATCCAAGAAAAGCGTGAAGGCGAAAAGCAAGAAAGCAAAGAAAACCAAGAAGACCAGCGGAAAGGCGAAGAAGACGGTGAAGAAAACTGCCAAGAAAGCTACAAAGAAAACCACTAAAAAGGCAACAAAGAAATCTGCCAAGAAAAAGACAGTGAAAAAGACCAGTAAGAAGAAAACCACAAAGAAGACAACTAAGAAAAAGGCGGGCAAGACCACCAAGAAAGCCAAAAAGAAGCAGGCAAAAAAGGAAAAGAAGAAAGAAGTAAAGAGACCTGCTAAGAAAAAGGAGAAAAAAGGAAAAAAGGAAAAAGCTGTTGAGGAAGAAGAGATCGTGATAATCAAACTAGAAGCCGAACCAGAGGAACAAGAGGAGGGACCAAGGGAGCAAAAGATAGTTATTGAGCTCCCCGAAAAAGAGGAGATCCCTGGACCTGAACCAAAGCCAGAGGAGCCAGTGGAACTAGTGCAGGAGGAGGCAAAGGAGATCCCGAGAGAGGCTCCGCAGCCAGGAAAGCCCAGGTGTCCTGATTGTGGATCCACAAACCTAAGATGGGATTATGAAAAGGCGGAGCTAGTATGCTTGGACTGCGGGTCAATAATTGAAGAGAGCATGATTGACTATGGGCCAGAATGGAGAGCATTTGATTCCTATCAAAAGACAAAAAGGCAAAGAACAGGATCCCCAATAAAGTACACAAAGCCCAACAAAGGGTTGGTAACAGAGATAGATAGATACAATAGAGATATAAGAGGTAGCAAGCTCTCTCCACAGGCGGCTAGCCAAATGGGAAGGCTTAGAAAATGGCACAAGAGATCCAGTATTGCCAGCTCAATAGAGAGAAATCTAACCATTGCCATGGGAGACCTGGAAAGGATTTCTTCTTATTTAGGTTTACCACCAAACATACGAGAAGCAGCGGCTCTGCTTTATAGAAAGGCAGTAGAAAAAGGGCTAATCCGAGGAAGGTTAATAGAGAGCGTGGTCGCAGCTGTTGTATACATGATATGTAGACAGTATGGAATACCTAGAACTCTAGATGAGATTGCAGAAGTGTCAGGAATCTCAAAGAAGGAGATTGGAAGAACTTACAGATTCTTGAAGAAGGAGTTGTACGTAGATGTGCCTTTGACAAATCCAATATACTATGTCCCTAGATTTGCGAGTGCACTGGGATTGAGCGGAAAAGTGCAGGAGAAAGCAAAGGAAATCTTGCAGGATGCAGTTGAGAAAGGATTGATAAGTGGAAGAGGACCTACGGGCGTTGCAGCGGCTGCTGTTTACATTGCCAGCGTGATGATGGGTGAAAGGAGAACGCAGAAGGAAGTGGCAGAGGTAGCTGGAGTTACGGAAGTAACCATAAGGAACAGATACAGAGAGCTAAAAAGAGAGTTAAACCTGGATATACAGGAGGAGGACTAACCCCTAACCCCAAACTTATCCACAACCCTCTTTACCTTTTCTAGGCTTCTGGTGGTCACGAATATTTTCTCCCCTAGCTGTTCTAGAAGAGCATCTTCAATCCATCGCCCCACCGTGGCATAGTGCACGCCTGTCTTTGAGAAAATAATAGTGTCGTTATCATAGATACTTAGGAACTTTACGTTCCTGGAGTGTTTTCTCTCAACATTTTTCAGGATCCTTCTAAGCTGGTCTTTAGAGAGATTGTGGCTTCCGAACATGGATACTCCTCGTATGAATGCTACTCCTATTTTTCCGTTTTTAGGATTCATACGTTTAATTGCGAAGAAAATGAATATAAAATATCCCATCGTAAACTAGGATATGTTCGTGGTATTTGAGGGTATAGATGCTAGTGGTAAGGAAACCCAGGCTAAGCTTCTGGAAAAGGCATTGAAGAAGAAAGGATACAAGGTTGTGTACATAGACTTTCCAGATTATAAGAATCCGATAGGAAAAATGATTCGAAAATTTTTGGACAAAAAGGTTGAACTGGACGTAGAGACCAGGGCATTGTTGTATGCGGCTGATAGGAGGTACAGGTATAAGGATATAAAGAAGGCTTTGGACGAAGGGAAGATAGTTATATGCGATAGATACTGCTACTCGAACATAGCGTACCAGGGAAGCTTGGGTGCAAAGCCCAGCTGGTTAGCCAGCTTGGACGCGACACTAATATTTCCAGATGTTGTGTTCCTGATGGACATTCCTGCAAAGGAATCACTGAAGAGAAGAACCAGGAAGGACAGGTATGCTAGTAAGAAAGCATTTCTGGAAAAGGTTAGAGAAGCTTATCTTAACATGGCCAATGGAACCATTCAACCCTTCAGAGCCTATGGTGACTATGCTGAGTGGATTGTCTTGGATGGGAGGAGGCCAATAGATGAGATACACGAAAGGATAATGAGGGAAATTGAACTTAGGCTTCCCAGAGGGGGTGAAGAGTAATGGTGGACATAAAGGTTGTTCCAATAAATTTGGAGGCTGGAATAGAGGTGATCTTGGGCCAGGGGAACTTCTCTTTGAAAACTGTAGATGACATTGCTAGAGTTTTGATAGCTTCTGCTCCAAACATAAAAGTGGGAGTGGCAATGAATGATGGAGGAATGAAAATTACTAGAACCAGCGGGAACGACCCAGACCTGGAGAAGCTGGCAGGAGAGCTAGCCTACCTAATAGGAGCCGGACATCTGTTCGTGGCATTGATAAAGGAAGCATATCCTTTAAACATACTTAACGATTTGAAGCACGTCCACGGAATATGCAAGATATTCGCTGCTAGTTCCAATCCCCTTCAAGCCCTAGTTGCGGAAACGGACCAAGGAAGAGCAGTGATTGGTGTAGTGGACGGATTTAAGAGCGATGGAATAGAAGACGAGGAAACTAAAAAAGAGAGAAGGGAGCTACTGCACAAGATTGGATATCACTTGGGTTGATCTCTTTTCTTTTTCTTGACTTTTTCCAGCAATCTGGTTATTTCCTTTTGGGCCACTGGGTGAAGTTTTTCTGCCAGGTAACTCTTGTAGACTGCCAAACCAATTGCCAGTGGCAGTGTTCGTTCGTCCAGTTCTCCTCGATTAATCCTTTCTAAAATTTCATGGTAGTGTGGGGCCCCTTCTCTTGCAAGTATTCTCCTAACAACGATATCTTTGTGATAAAGTATTGCGTTTTTTGAAGGGGGTTTAACACCATATTTTTTTGCGATTTCGTTAGCTATCTCTTGCAATGTCTTGCCAACTGCCAGACCCTCCTCCAAAGTTTCGTACACTTTGTCCCTATGGACACCAAACACTAACAGTTTTTCTTTCTCTTTTGTTTTTATTGTCTTTTCTAATCCTTCTTTAGCTTTCTCACTCAGCTTTATCTCTTTAGGGTCAATTGCTAGCAAGTGACTCACAATTTCGTCTGAGTATTTGTGCAAGATAGGTTCGATTGATAACCTGTTCCTAATTTTGCGTTCTACCTGTCCCTGGTTTTTCTTCAATATCTCAACCAGCTCCAGTATTGTCCTTGGATGAGCAGCGTTTTTCCCAGTATAAACTGCCATTCCTACACCCTCTGCCAGTTTGAGAGCCCTGTCTATTACGGGATCCCCTCTCATCTTGTTCACTCTTTTTCTCACGCTATCCGCTTTCATGTTTAGAATCGCAGCAATCCTCTTTATAGGGACTAGTAAGTATACCAAGCCCCGTATGTCTGATTGGAGCATTTCCTCTGTGTAACCTTCCAGTTTTCTCCTTAGCTTTTTTCTCTGAGCTGGGGGTAAGGAGTCTATATATACCTCCAGTGCTTTTTTGAAAATTCCTCCCCGTTCCTGTGCCAGTTTTTCGAGCCTTTCGTATTTTATTCTCTTCATAATTTCTTTCCTTTCTTTTGGTGAAGCATTTATCAGTTTTTGTGCTAGATTAGCATACCTATCCTCACTTTTCTTGCTCTGAGTTTCTGGCCCTCTTCTTAGCACTGCCTTTCTCCACGTATCGTATTCCTTCTTGTAATTCTTAGAAAAGTGGTCAAGTACTATTTCTAGGTCATAGGAACTTATTCCAAAGAATTCCCTTATCTCTTTCCTGCTGAGCATCTTCCCTTTCTTGACGAGGATTGAAAGTCTCTTGGCGTAATATCTGTGATCATCAGTCACTCTGTCCAACCGCTTACCAAGTCTCCTTTTACTCTTTGTATTCTTCGTTCTAGTTTTCACCTAACTCTACCTCCCACCCACCTCATCCTCTCCTTTGTTCTTATACCTTTCTTAATTTTTTCGTAGTTTTCTACCGACACTAAATAACCCTTTGTTGTGTATATCAACCCCAGGAAAAAGACCAGTGCGGGAAGGACTATGTAATCTGGGGCCAGCAAGAATGTTGCAATCCACATCGTTATTGACATTAAGATTAACGTAAATCCAGCCAAAAGGTCTGCTAAATAGTATTGCATCCACATTATGTGATAGTCCTTTAAGTCTGGGAACATGCTAGGCCCAGCAATACCCACCAGCCTTATCCCCAACCACCGGATTTTCATTACGATTCCATATAGAACGGGAACAAGCAAGGCCACAGCTATCCACTTGAATATCGTTTTAGCAGAATAACCCAGGATGGTTATGTGGACTTTTGTACTTGCAACTATGAGAAGGTATATCACGGAGAATCCAGCCATCAGATATAAACCCAAAGATCTAAAGAAGGAAACGAGCGTTTCTCTCATCTCTTTGTTTCTCTTGGTTGCATGAATCAGGGATCCAGTAAGAGAGAGCCTCTTGCTAGTTGGCGCCCTATCCAAGATTCTGCTGAATAACGGCACTGCTTTTATTCCATAGGGCATAAGGAAGGCCGTGGTTAGACCCAGCATAATGGCAGAATTCAAAATTTCAGGAGCATGAGTCAGGTTAAGTCTCACAGCATAACTTGCAATAATCAGTGAGAATTCTCCGATTGGCAGCATCAGTCCAGATAACTTGGCAGACAGTTTTGAATCTAGCCCGAGGTAGTGCCCGAACCCACCATATATGAGATACTTGCCGATTGTAGATAACGCTAGGAGAGCCAGTATTATTATGTACGACGATACGTCTGTGGGTATTGTGAACATCATACCCACAGAAACAAAGAAAAACGCAGAAAAGAATTCTCGAAATGTCCCAAGTTCTCTTTCAATCTCTTGGTGGTGCCCCATCTTGGATAATAGGTATCCCGCGAAGAATGCACCTATCGCGGCTGAAATCCCAAAGAAACTGACAATATAAGACAGGAAGAAGACAATTCCCAGAGTATACAAGGCAATGTGTTGTCTATATTCAAATCTCTCAATTGCTTTCAATAGGTATTTTGAATATTCTGATATAACGAATAAAAAGACCAGAACTACAGCCACTGATGTTAATATGACTGTTGGTAGATTAGTTCCTTCACCCCCACCAAGTGAACCTAGGATTGCCAACACTAGAATAGCAACGAAGTCCTCTATGAGAAGCATGGTGATAGATATACTAGCTTCCAATGTTTGCATTTCACCTTTATCCATCAAGTATTTTCCGATCACGGCCGTGGAACTCATCATTATTATGAATCCGAGAAAAGCAGACTCTAGAAGTCCAAATCCAAATACTTGACCAACAAAAAAACCCAGTATGAAGTTCAGTAGAATCTTGGCGGGCCCCAGGATCAAAGCTGCCAATCCTCCCTCCTTCAACTTTTCGGGATCCAACTCCAACCCAATGTAAAAAAGTAACATGATAACTCCTACTTCTGAAAAAAGGTCCAGCACTATGTTTGACTTAACTATTCCTAGCAATGGACCTACTATCATGCCTGCTAGGATGTAACCTAGAACAGAAGGGAACTTGTACTTCTCTAGGATGGCTCCGAGAAGCATTGCCAACGCAAGAATGACTCCCATGTCCAGTATGAGCTTCTCTGTTATCATGGCTATCACTAGATTTACGTATTTTGGATTAAAAAGTTATCTAACTTTTAACCCTTGAGAAGCCAATTGCGGTCAAGAAAGGTGCCAGCACTGTTGTTACCACCACCAGTATAACTAGTGATGCGAACAGTCCCTCAGAGATTAGTCCCTTGCTCATTGCCAGGGTACCAATGACTAGGGTTATTCCGCCCCTGGGAATTAGTGAAAGACCAATTGCTAGGGATTCTGCGATGGATAATCTAGAGAGGACTCTGCTAACCAGGGCCCCCAACACTTTGCCCAAACCAGCTAGGACCAGTATCCCCAATGCTACTTCAAGCCAGTAGGGATCAGCCAAGGCCCTCAAATTTGCATTCAATCCAATCATAATGAAGAATGCCGGGAACAAGAGTATGTCCCCCAGGTTGAGGAATATTTTTTTGATCTCGTATTTGTACAATGGATGCAGAGTGGAAAATGCCAGGCCGACTAGGAACACCCCGAATCCTGCCTCATACAGGAAGTCCTCCGAAACTATGGCGGCTATGATTATGAATATGAGGGTTAGGAGGGTGGTTGTTTGCTCCGAGGGATAATCAAAGTACCTGTAGGCCCATGCACTTATTTTAGGTATTACAGTTAGAGACACTATCCAGAACAGGGCCAGTACTAGCAAAAAGCTCAAGAATCCTACGGGGTTGAAACCACCTTTGGAAAAGCTGGTTATGACCAGGAAGAGAAGAATGAGGCCAAATATGTCATCCACTAGAGAAGATACACTGAATATCTTGGCGGCTCTAGTTGATCCCTTTCTCATGGACATTATTGTTGTTAGAGCGGATATGCTAGACGATATTGATAAAGCAGTTCCCAGCACCAAAGCTTGTATTACAGGTAGGCCCATGAAAATGCCAAAACCGGAAACGAGGACAAAGGACACAAACAAACCGAACAGTCCGATGGATATCCCTTCTCTTGAAAAGGATATAATCTCCCTTATGTTGGATTCCAGGCCGACCAGGAATATCAGTATCAATCCCCCCATTGAACCCAGGAATATGAGCCACTGATATGCTAGGGGATTCTGGTTGAGATGAATCACGTTCAATCCACTAGGTCCTAGAAGGAGTCCAGCTATCATTGCTCCTAGTATTGGCGGGAGCCTAGCTTTTCTAAATATCCATGAGAACACCAACGCAGCAAGAACCACCCAAAGAAAATCAACGATGGAACTGAGTATGATGTTCCCATACATCATTTTTTCTCACCCTTCCTGTCTAGGTTCCACGCTGCCTCAAGCAATTCAAGCAAAGTTAGATCTCCAATGATTCTCCCCTGGTTATCCACAACAGGTATCTCGGTTAAACCGTGTTCTACCATTAATTTGTATGCTCTCCTGAGAGAGTGAGTCAAATCTACACACACGGGCTCTCTCATGAGGTCTTTTGCCTTCTCGGAGAATGCGTACCTTTCCAGAAATTCTTTATCAAATAGAATGCTGGGAGATCCAGAATTTATAGTGTCTGGATCGTGGGCTACTGTTGCTTGTAATATGTCCCAGATTGTTATTACGCCAATTAACTTTCCATCCTCGTCCACCACGTATGCACTCATTGTCTTTGGTGATTGAAGGATTATTCGCACCACTTCCTCCAGGTCATCATCTGGCCTTACAAGAGCCAAATCCTCCCTACCTTTGGTTATGAGATTAAAAGCTTGGATCACTCCTTTATCCACATCAACTTCTTCGCTCTCTATAATCCTGGTTGGATTGTCTAGCCTAGGTCTCTTCAATTTCATGCTAGGAATAACTCAAAACGGTTTTAAATAATTGAAAGCTTTTTAATTCCTAATTCGTTTTTATGCTAGGTGGTCTTATGGAAATAGAAAGGGCAGCTTTGGTAAAGGACGTTCCGAAGGAAATTCTGTTTTATGCCATAGAAGTCATTGGAGAAGGATTAATTGAGGATGCCAAGTCAAAGTTTGGAGATTTTCCAAACTTTAGCGTGGAAATGGAGCTAGAAAAGGTAAAACCAGGGCCTTGGGTGGTGAAATATAGAGTTCACTTTAGCGTTTATGATTACGAGTTCAAGTGGGAGATAAGGGATGCCAAGAAAGGTTACTTAGTTAGGTTTGTTGGGAAGACCAGAGGGAAATGGTGGGAACCTCTGTTCGATGTTGAGTCTAAATTGGAGGATTTAGTTGATACTCAGTGGTCCGCATTCTGCAATTTTGCTGTTGGGTATATGAGCGCAGTCAGTTATGGGAAGGCGAGGAAAAGGTCGGAGGCCAGGGAGCATGTGAGAAAGGCCAAGGAAAAGCTAGGTAAAACCAGGAAGAAGAAGAGGAAGTGAAACATTTTTAAACTAGGAGCCCAGCAAACTAGTGACAACCATTTAGGAGGCTTTTGGAATGGAAAGAGAATTTAGGAAACCTAGGAGAGAGAAACCCAATTACAAAACCCTATCTGAAGAAACTTATACATACGGAAACGGCAACTTTATTGAGGTTGCTAGAAAGGAGGTAGATGGGAACGAGTTCATTTCCATCTCAAAGGGAAGGACTCTCCCAGATGGAACAAAGAGGTACAAGGGAGGGATAGGATTCCCTGATGATGCTGAAATAAAGGCTTTCATTATTCAGACATTGCAGGAGATGTAACCTCCTTGCAATGCTCACCAACCCTTTAACCCTGTTCTTGTTCTGTTTTTCTCTGTTAAGCCTTGTTAAATGCAAACTCTATCTTGTTGCCCTGGAACTCCAGCTCTCCTTTTAGTTCTCCTTCCAGCTCTCCAACCCTGTACTCTCTAGCATTGACCTTGCTGGAAACTAGCTTTTCGGCTTTTTCCAACAGCGGGTGCCCTTTGACAGTTAGGATTATCTCCTCCTCAACGTTCATTCCGGCCTTCTTCCTAGTTTCCTGTATTCTTCTTATCAACTCGCTGGCCAGGGCTTCTATTAGTAACTCCTCACTAAGTTCTTTTGCAATTTTAACCTTGCCTAACTCGAATTCTTCTTCTACTGCCTCTCCACTCACTTTTCCTAGGGATTTGGCATTGACCATCTTTAGCAGGACATCTCCCAGTATTTCTAGTGCTCTCCTTACCTTCTCATCCTCGCTGATAACTTCCACGCTTCCAATTGGCCATCTCAACTTTAGCTTTGCTTTCTGTCTAGCGCTCATAACTGCATCTGCAATTTCGTGAATTATCTCCATGCTCTCTTCAAGTTCCTCATTGATTAAGTTCTCGTTAATCTCTGGCCATTCTTCAAAGTGAACGCTCTCTTTCTCTCCTCCTAGGACTGTTAGGTACATCCTCTCAACAAAGAAGGGTATTGCTGGGGCTAGGAGTCTGTTCACCTTGTCCAGGACATAATACAGCGTGGCCTGGGCAGCTTTTTTGTCCTCTCCCTGGTATGTGGGCCAGGTTCTATCTCTGATCAACTTCACGTAGGTTCTGGAGAGGTCGTTCACTACGAATTCCTCTATGCGCCTTAACGCTTTCACGTGTCTAAATGCTTTGTTTAACTCGCTTACTTCTTTGACTAGTGAGTTCACTCTAGATATGATCCATCTGTCTTCTGGCTTTAGTTCGTCTTCCACGTCTTCCAGAGTTACCCTCTCACCGTACAATTGGAAGAATCTGTACGTATTTGACAATACGGTAAAGAACTTTCTGTTCTCCCTTAGGGCATTCCAATTAAAGTTAGTGTCTTGGCCGTGATCTAGAGTCAACAGGTAGTACCTCAGCTCGTCTCTAGAGTACTTCTCCACAACCTCTCTGGGTGTGATGACGTTTCCCTTTGACTTGCTCATTTTCACTCCGTGAACATCCAGGATCATCGCATGGTACATTATGTTTTCAAATGGTCTCCTGTCAAATGTTATCACCGAGCATATCAAACTGGAGTTCCACCATCCTCTTATCTGGTCAGAACCCTCTATCACATGCTTAACTGGCCATAGACTCTTGAACGGTTCTTCTTTCTTTGGATATCCCAAGGATGCCCAAGCAGCAACTCCTGAGTCAAACCAAACATCCAGAACGTCTGGGATCCTGCGCATTGTTCCCCCACATTTTTCACATGTTAGTGTAACCTTGTCTATCTCAGGTCTGTGCAGATCTTGCAATTTCCTTCCTTCTTCTCCCAGCTCATCCAGGGAACCTACGACCTTTATTTCTCCACACTCTTCACACTCCCATATTGGTAAGGGTATCCCCCAGTATCTTTGTCTTGATATTGGCCAGTCGTCAATGCCTTCCAGCCAGTTTAGGAACCTCTTACCAACCCATTCTGGATGCCATTTTATCTTCTTTGCCTCTTCAATCAATTTTTCCTTTATCTTACTTATCTTGAAGAACCACTGGGGAACTGAGATCTGAATTAAAGGTGTGTCACATCTCCAACACTTCGGATAATCGTGAACTAGTGTTTCCTCTAAGACTAGTGCATTTCTTTCTCTCAAGTCCTGGATTATCACTGGATTTGCGTCTTTGATGTACATTCCCGCATACTTTCCTGCTTCCTCGGTAAATCTGCCATCCAACCCCACTGGAGAAAGTTGAGGTAGGTTGTGTTCCCGCCCGACCTTGTAGTCTTCCTTACCATGTCCTGGAGCGCAGTGCACTAATCCGGTTCCAGTTGTCATCTCAACGAACTGGGCAGAAGGCACTACCCTACCGACAATATCCCTCTGTACGGTAACCAAGTCCTTCAGCGGGTTATCGTACTCCAATCCCACCAACTTCTCTCCTGGGAACTCCTCTAATATTCTATACCCTGCCTCCAGTTTTTCCATGAGTTCTTCTAGTCTGGGCTTTGCCAGTATCCAGACCTCTCCAGCAACCTCTACTCTGACATATGTCTCCTTTGGATGAACCATTACACCAGTATTCGCTGGGAGTGTCCAGGGAGTTGTTGTCCAAATGATCAAGTATTCGTTGTCCTTCCCCCTGACTTTGAACTTCACAAATATGCTCGGGTCCTGGGCCTTGAAGTACTCTATTTCATTGTATGCTACAACGGTCTGGCATCTTGGACACACGTGAACTGGATACTTGCCTTTGTAAAGAAGACCTCTTTCGAATGCCTTCTTGAACGTGAACCACGAGCACTCAATGTATTCATTATCTAGTGTTAAGTAAGGGTTATCCCAATCCATCCAAACTCCTATGTCATTGAACTGTTGGTTCATGGCATCTATATACTGGGTAGCGAAGTTCCTACATGCCTGGATGAAGTTTTCCACACCAAGCTCTTCAATATCTCCTTTGTTTCTCAACCCCAACTTCTTTTCAACCTTATTTTCTATCGGTAGACCGTGGGTGTCGTATCCTGGCTGGGCCCAAACATCGTATCCTCGCATTCTCCAGAATCGTATGTAGTAATCCTTTAGGACTTTGTTCCAAGCATGACCGAAGTGTATGTCTCCACTAGCGTATGGTGGACCGTCTAGGAAATAGTATTTCGGCCCCCCCTCGTTCAGCTTCAAAGCCCCTTTCTCAATATCCTTTTCCTTCCAGTATTCCATTACATCGTTCTCAGATTTTAGTTCTGGCATTGCATTCACCTGCAATTCTATAAAAAAGCGCTAGATTATTATGTAACGAGTTATTTAAAATTGTTGTGATGTTGGTATGGGAAAGAGGAAGGGAAAGCACAAGGGAAAAGCCATAGAATCTGCAAAGGAAGTTCAACCATTGAAACCAAAAGACATAATCTCAAGAAAGCCGCCTAGGGAACTAGAAAGGTTAAAAAAGGAACACCCGAGGTGGAGATTGATAGGGGTAAAGGATAGTGACTGGGGCCTAGTAGAAACTGCGTCCCCACCAGATAAGATATGCATACTTCCAGCTTTTAGGGGAAGGAGGGGAAAACTGGCATCTCCGGGCATGAGACGGCAGGTCATAGGCGTTGTAAACAGGATGGAAGTCTACAAAATGCCATACAATCCCAGCAAGAGAGACGTGCACCCAGAGGAGATAGAGATAGACAGGGAACTGGTCGATGAAATGAGGGAACTACTGGATAAGCGAGTTCCAAGACTCAAGGTCACAAAGTTGGATAGGGAACTTAAAGTCAGGTCACCCTCTGGGGAGACGGTGCCGCTTAGAATTGATGTTCATCAAATGGTTTACCCTCCCAAGAATCTTGCAGAGATAGAGTTCTCATCAAAGAAAGAATTACTGGAAACAGTTAGGAGCATTGCCGAGTATGTTTCACTACTGGCAAAGCAAGGTATAAAGTATGATGATATCAAGCTGGAGAATTTTGCCAAGAACAAAGCAGGATTGTGGATTGTGGATGAAGAGGCAGAGTATCTGGCAGGTGGTGGCAGAGAGCGAGCAAGGGATCTAAGGAGCATAGGGAGGGGACTTGGGAGATTGATCCTTCAAATACTTGATCATCCAGTTCACAGAAAACACAGGATAAGTCCGGATGAGCTTAAGAAAGTGGTTGAATCTGGAATTTGCGAGCACAAGGGATCCCATGTAGATAAGATCATGGAGGGGTTGCACCTGCAACTAAATACTGGGCAATCAAAATCCAAAAGAAAAAGGGAAAGGAATCAGTAGGCATTGCTCCAGACACCAAGGAATTTGGCTGGTTTTCCGCAGACAACGCAGTTGCTTCCCTCTCTTGGTTTGTGATCCAGGTCAATTCCCCTGAGCTCTTTGGTTATTTGGTCTTGGACTTTCTTTCCGCATTCCTCCCAGTGATCGCAGAGTGGGGCTCTGATTATTACTGGTTCATTGTCCAAATTCTTTATTTCTTCAATGCTCTCCACGTCCTTGATCCTCCCTTTGAACCAGTTCCTGGCTTTCTTTGCAATACTCTCGTGAATTTCTTCTGCTAGGGAGTCCAAAGCACCCTCCAGTTCTCCTTCGCTTACTTGCATCTTTTCTCCAGTGTCCCTCCTAACTAGAGTTACCACTCCATTTTGGATGTCTCTAGGTCCTATCTCTACCCTAATTGGCACGCCCCTCAGCTCCCAGAAATAAAACTTTTCACCTGGATTCCTGTCTGAGTCGTCCAGGACAACCCTCCACCTTTTCTCTAGCATTTCCTTTATTTCCCTTGCTTTTTCTAGAACTACCTCTTCCTTGCCTTTGAACACAATTGGAACTATCACAATCTGCGTTGGTGCGAATCTGGGCGGAAGAACCAGCCCCCTATCATCTCCGTGCACGCCTATCAATGCGGCTATTGCCCTTTCGGATATCCCGTGACTGGTGAGCCAAACGTGATCCCTGGTTCCGTCCGGCTTCTCAAATTTAACATCAAATACCTCTGCAAATTTTCTATCTAGCATGTGGCTGGTGGCTATTTGGAGTGTCTTCCCGCTAGGCATCAGTGTATCGAATGCTATGGTTTTCTCTGCCCCTGCAAATTTGTCCCAGGCAGGCCTCTGGATGACCAGGTATGGAATTCCCATTTCATCCCAAAAGGCTCGGTAAGCCTTATCTATGATCTCCATCTCTTTTTCAGCGTCCTCCTTACTAGCAAAGGCACAGTGAGCCTCCTTGAATGTGGAGACCTCCCTAACTCTAATTAATGGTCTTGTGTGCTTTGTCTCATACCTAAAAACAGAAACTATCTGGAAAACCTTTAGAGGAAGATCTGCGTGTGACCTTATCCATAGGGAGAACATTGGATAAATAGCAGTTTCGCTTGTTGGCCTCAAGGCTAGCTTCACATCCAGCGGGCTAGTTCCTCCATGAGTTACCCAGTAAACTTCCTCCCCAAATCCTCTTATATGGTCGGCTTCCTTTTTTAGGAATGTTTCAGGGATTACAGTGGGGAATAGCACTTCCCGATGGCCAGTTTCCACCATCAACTCTCTCAGCCAGTCAGTAACGAGTTTTCTAAGCTGAAATCCAAATGGTCTCCAGACCAGCATACCCTTTACTGGATACCTGTTGTCCACTATCTCCGCGTTTTCAAGGACTTCCTGATACCACTCTGAGAAGTTTTCCTTTGGAAACTCCATTCTATCCACCTCTGTAACTGGCTATTAGTTTTTGATTGTAGATATTTAAAAATGTAAATCAGGTTAATACATGTGTGGTAAAAAATAGTGTCTTGGAGAGGTTGTTCGGTGCAAGTTTGGAAGAGATTGCAGAGGTACTGGGAATAGAGCACTCTAGATTGGTGGAATTTGACAAAAAACTAAGTAGAAAATTCTGGAGAGATGTTAATCTCAAAGAGGTCTACGTTGCAAAATTAAAGTACCCAGAGGCATACATGCTGAGGTTGATGGAAACGTATACATTTGCGCATTATGGGGCTAGGCCCCACGCTACGAAACGAGAAAGGCAAAGATTGGTGGAGCGAGTGTTGAAAAACAAGGAGTCTTTGAAGGATATTGCCAAACTTCCAAGAAGCAAGAGAATACAAAAAGCGCTGGAGAAAGGAGTGTTGCCAGAAACAACGTTCCCGTACATCAGGGCCTACGTGATAGAACACAAAAAACTCGGGCCAATTGGACTTGCGGGCATAAACCCAGGTAAGACCCATGAGCTGAGCATGCTGGTGGTGCACCCAATTGGGAGCGATAAAAGTTTTGAAGAGTTGATGGAAGGCAAGTTGAGCATCGGCAGTGTTTTGATGTTGTACTCTCTCTTCAAGCATGAACGTCTGCAGTTACTGGCCAACAAAAGATCTCTAGGGGTGATACACAAATTGAGAAGGGAACTCGGTTTGAAGGGCTTCAGAATTCATAAACAGAAAAGCCAATTGGTGGAATTCTCGGAAGTAAAGTACATCCGACCAAAAAGGAAAGTTAAATAAATGAGATCCAAGTCAAATATGAAGGGTGGTGTGATGCATCCAGAGACATTCAGAAAATTTTTTGTTCATGGGCTGAATGGATTAATCTTTGCATTCCTAGTTTATGTTCTTCCAGTTCAACTTTCACTTGCAATAGCAGTGATCCTGCTGGGATTGACCATTTACTTTTCTAGAAGGATGTCTAGAGGAAAAACCTATCCATTGCTCAGCTGGTTGGTTGAGAAGGCAGAAAGGAAAGGCAGGCCAATTGGAAAGGGGGCGATATGGTACTTCTATGGATTGGTTTTCATTCTGGTTGTGTTCGGGCTGATAGGTGTCCCCAGAATACTGCTCTCTAGCTCGCTGTTAGTGGTTGCCCTAGGTGATTCTGTATCTACCGGGCTAGGTAGGATAGTTGGGAAGAGGAGATTGCCTAAAACAAAGACCAAAACGTATGAAGGGACTGGTCTAGGGATACTTTCAGCATTTGTGAGTATATTCCTGTTTTTGTTATTGCAGTATTCAATAGATTGGGCCTTCTGGATATCCTTTGCGGGTAGTGTTGTCGGGATGCTCACAGAGGCTTATCTAAGGGGTCCAGACGATAACTTCACCATTCCAGTGATGGCCTGCTCTGCTATGACAATAGCGAATTCTTTATTAGTTGCATTTTGCTAAAATAGTTAGAACTAAAACAACGCAAAGGTGCCTCGGTAGCTCAGCTGGTAGAGCGGCCGCCTCGTAAGCGGCAGGTCGGGGGTTCGAATCCCCCCCGGGGCTTTTAAGAAAATGTTTAAAGCCCAAACCTAGTAAGCTCCCCACAAAAGTCTCTTCAGCCTTTTCTTTTCTTCTTTTGTTAAACTCTCTGATTTCATTAAATTCTTTACTTCTTTTTTCCAGAGCGTGGGAAGTTTCGCCAGTTCTTGTCTTGCTTCCTTCAGTTCAAGTTTTCCAGAGAGATAATCACGCACAATCTGATACTCTCCACCTGGATAGAAAACTTTTGAGATCCCCTTTAACTTTGGCCCAATTATCTGGTGCCACTCTCCTGGGTTCCTCTCATACAGGGCCACTAGTGAAGCTTGCTCCTCTAGGGTATAACTGAGAGGAGTATCTTTAATAACTCCCTTTTTACGTAGTGCTTTGGAAATCCTCCTATGCAGGGGCCCTTGCGCAATTTTGTCTATGAATGTTGAAAATGTTTTTAGAAATAGAGGTTGAAGCCTCTTTTTTGTTATCTTTTTGTCATTTAACCGGTTTTCTAGCGATTTTAAGAAGGTTTTGAAATCATAGATAAACACGCAGGTACGATTTGCATTCGGGTAAAACTTCTTTAAATGTTCTCTAAATTCCTGCTTGTCAATGGTTGTTTTATCAGTAACAACTATAATATCTATGTCTGATTTCTTAGCTGCTACACCTCTAGCAGAAGAACCTGCTAGGAAAATGAATCTTATTTCACTAGGGTCCAGTTTAGGATGAACTCTATTTTCCAGGAGAATGTCTTTAACCCTCTTTGCTAGCTGGAAATTTCTTCTAGCATATTTTGTCATGATTCACACCAGTGCCTTTACCAAATCCAGCCTAGTAACTATTCCCACCAGTTTTCCTTTTTCATCCACAACCGGAAGCCTGTGGATTCCTTTTTCCAACATTATATCTGCAGCGCTTTCTATATCCGCATCTTCAGAGACAGTTATTACATCTTTGGTCATAACGTCTTCCACTCTTCCCTTTTTCCAGGTTTCTAGTGCTCTCTCTATGTCCCACTCTTCCATCTTCATTCTTATCATTGCCTCTATGAAGTCAAAGGGTGGTGGTGAGAATATTTCCCTTGGAAAGTCGGGTATATCCAACGCTCTTATAATGTCCCCATCTGTAAGTATGCCAACTAGCTTCCCAGAATCATCCACGACTGGAAGTCCAGAGATCTTGTGCCTTTTCATTTTCTCTATTGCATCACTTATGTAGTCAGTGGGTTTCACCGTAATAACATTTCTCGTCATAACCTTCTTTACTTTCATTTCAGTTTCCTCCTTTTCTTTGGAAGTTTTATGGTAAATCTAACTCCCCCATCCTTTTTATTTTCCCAGTCTATTCTACCTCCATGAATCTCCACGACCTTCTTTATTATTTGGCCTCCAGTTCCAGATCCCTTTGCCCTAGTTGACTTGCCCCCAAACGGATCTACACCAGTAGCTATTCCTGTCCCAGTGTCCTCATGAACGATCTCTATGTGGTCTCCCCTGTCCCTCAGCTTTATCCTGATTGCCTTAATCAAAGTATCGTTTTCCTTCATGTTTTGGATGCTGTTTGTCAAGAGATTCCGAATCAATGATTTAAACGCATATTTGTCCACTTCGTGCTCAATGTTGTCTAGATCGGTTTCAATCAAGAGCCCATTCTTGTATCGGAGATTTGCTCGTTGTACCTCCTGCTTTATCAATTCTGCAAGATTTTCCTTTGTTGGGTAATAATCCTCGGTTATGGTCATCTTCATTTCGTGTATTTGGTCCAACACGCTTTTCAAGAATTCATCATCTTTCACGTGGATCAAAAAGTGAACATACTGCAACAAATTCCCTATGTCGTGAATGGCCATCTTGACCTTCCAGTGTTCTGTTTGCTTCATGGCGGACTTTGCGTCCAGAAGTAGTTCATGTATCTTTTCATTAGACAATGCTTCTTTTCTATTTAAAACTGCCCGTAGATATTTTTCTATCCTTTCTAGGACTTCGGGCAAACCCCCACTACTTGCCTTTTCTTTCATCCCTATGTTAATACCAAAACTATTTTAAAATCCTAGCTAGAAAACTATGAGAGGTGAGTTACATGGTAGTGAAAATATACAAGTTTGAAAAGTCAGATTATAGCAAACTTCAAGCAGTAACGAAGCAGGACCACTTTGCCAGGAACGGATACATAATCAGAGAGGGAAAGGTTCTGGGTGTGAGTGATGATGATGTTTACTATTTGTACATAGATGGACCAGAAGAGTTCTTTCAGGCTCATGAAAAGGAGATCCTAGAGGCAGGGGGAAAGCCAGTGGAAGGAAGCGAGTACGAGCTAGTGAAGGAGGCAATAGAAAGGGAAGAGAACAACGTTGCCACTGGTTTGGCCTTGTTTGGTTAACACAATCCTTTTTAACCCCTTTTGACAAAAAAATACTGCTCTCTTGTAAAGGTCTACGTCACAGCTAACGTGCGGGGGATTCAGCGGGGGTGCCGGAGCCTGGTCAAACGGGGTGGACTCAAGATCCACTGGCGTAGGCCTGCGAGGGTTCGAATCCCTCCCCCCGCACCTTTTAAGGTGTTCTAATGGCCAAGAAAAGAGGGTTGGTAAAACCATCGGAGGTAAGGAAAAAGATTGAAGAACTGTCCAGGAAACCTGCTCCACCAGAACCGCAATTTAAGGAAGCCGTGCAGGCCTTCACTGTTTCTAAAATGCTAAGGGTGCACAATGTACACATAATAGGCTCAGATGTCAGGATACCGCTGACTACTGGAGTAGTGAGTAGTTTGAAAGAGGTTGGTCGGAGATTGGACAAGATAACTGGCCAAAAGAGAAAGAAAAACAAGCCGAGAAAATCAGCAGAAATAGATGTGTGGGTAATGACAGACCTCCCAGAGGGCAGGATGCACCTCCTTCTAGAACTAAAGAACCTACCCAAGAATGAGAACGTCTCCACGTTATCCAAGTACTACAAGTATGGTGTGGAAGTTGTCAACCTTCTGAAAAAACACCCTTATCTTTTGGGAACAGCAGACACTAGGAGTTTCCCCATAGGTGGGCTGGGGAAGAAAGTCAGAGTCCCTGTGGAAAGATGGAGGGAGGCGAATAAACTGATGTATGTCCTAGTGACGAACAGGTCACCAACTAAAAGGGAATGGGAAAGACTAGAAAGATTAAAACAGGAAACAGGGCAGCACATACTAGTGGTTAGGGATTATGAGCTAGGAAAGCTAATAAATTACTTGAGGAAAGGGAGACCGTCTGGAAGGTTTGCTGGTAAGACCCAGAAGATAGTAGTGCATTCATTTACCCCAGAGGGTCCCTTGGACAAGTTCTTGAAGGATCAAAAAAATAAGAAGTAAAGGAGCAGTGGGCTGTAGTCTGCCTTCTGTATTAAGGGGGCATTGGACTAAGCGGTCCAAGCCTTGCACCCGTTACCCCGCTCCTGGGCACGTTTCACCCTGGCTGGCTTCTCTCGGTGGGCTTCATTGATATGAAACCAGCCAGGTGTCGTTTCTGCTCCCAGGGTCTGGTCTCCCAGGCTCAGCGGACCGCCAACTAACTGGCGGTGGGTGGGCAGAACTTCCTCACCAGAGGAGACACCTACGGTTTCTCCCTCTACCCTCTTCCCTTGGTTGTGGGGGTAGAGGGGACCCGTTGGTGGTCCCTCTGGCGAAGCCCCCTGCCCACTACTCCTATGAGTATTCTGCATGAACTAGTTATTAATCCTTATTCTAGAGCTACCGCTAGGCCGGTAACAATCACAGAACTAGCAAAAAGAAAAACCTGTGAAAGACCGCGTGCATTTAAGGAACGACCTAGAGCTTTCACCCTCGGGCTCTTAGTACCCGCGGACTCAACGGGTCGCCGAAGCTTCCCGCTTACATCCCGGGCCTATCAAACCCGTCTTCTACGGGCGCCCTCGCCCCTGTACAGACCTCAGTTGCCCAAGGCCTGCACAGGAGATGGCCGGCTCGTCTTGGGGGCCGCTTCAGGCTTAGATGCCTTCAGCCCTTATCGGCCCAGGGCGTAGCTGCCCGGCATTGCCCTGTCGGACAACCGGCAGACCAGAGGCCCCGACCCACCGTTCCTCTCGTACTTGGTGGATCTTACCCTCAGCCGGCCCACGCTCCCGGTAGGTGCCGCCAAACTGTCTCGCGACGTTCTGAACCCAGCTCACGTTTGCCTTTAATGGGTGAACAACCCCACCCTTGGCTGCTGCTGCACAGCCAGGATGGCAAGAGCCGACAGCGATGTGGCAAACCGCGGGGTCGATGTGAGCTCTCGCCCGCGACAACTCTGTTACCCCCAGGGTAACTTTTCTGACAGAGCAGGCCCCCACCAAAGGGGACACTGCTGTTCGCTAGGCCCGGCTTTCGCCCCTGCGTTCCTCATTGTGCGGAACGCAGTCAGGCCACCATTTGGCCTTGTCCCTCTAAGGCGGATTTCTGACCCGCCTGAGGTGACCTTTGGGCGCCCTTGATACCTTTTCAAGGGCGTACCGCCCCAGCCGAACAGCCCACCTGACGCTGTCCCCTTCCCGGGTAACGTGCACAACCACAGGAAGGCAGTGTCCCATTGGCGCCTCCACGGGCCCTGGCGAGCCCGCTTCGACGGCTCCTGCCTACGCTTCATACCCATGGTCGTGCACGAACGTCAGGCTGCTGTAAAGCTCCATGGGGTCTTCGCGCCCCACCGGGAGTTGCTGGCGTTTTCACCAGCAGGTAGGTTCGCCGGGTCCCTCCCTGGGACAGCGGGAGCCTCGTTATGCCCTTCATGCAAGCCGCCAATTAAGCGGCGAGGTATTACGCTACCTTAAGAGGGTCAGAGTTACCCCCGCCCTTCACCAGGGCTTAAGCCCGTTGTACCGGGCTTTCACCTTCTGGCAGTGGGCAGGCATCGGCCCCTGTACATAGGGTTGCCCCCTAGCAGGGACCTGTGTTTTTGGTAAACAGTCGGACTCCCCTTGTCACTGCGACCTGCTAGCCCACGAGTTATTCTCGCGGGTAGCAGGCACCCCTTCTACCGAAGATACGGGGCCAGTTTGCCGATTTCCCTAGGGAGGGTTATCCCGCCACACCTTAGTCTTCTCAACCTGGGCACCTGTGTCAGTTCTGGGTACGGTCGTGAAGGCCACCATTTCCCACTTCCCTTTTCATGGGCCCCAGGGATCAGCGGAACCCCCAAAGGGGGCCCATCCCAGTTTAGGCCGGTTCTCTCCTTTACGGATCTCCCCGGCCTTATCCTGGTTAGCCAGAGCGACGACTCTGGTCCGCCTACCCCGAGGCGTCAGGAAGTGGGCGAGGCAACCTCCACGGCGCCGGAATATTAACCGGCTTCCCCTTCGCCCGCGTCGGGTTACGAGCGGGCTTAGGACCGGCTTACCCTCGGCTGACGAGCGTTGCCGAGGAACCCTTGCCCTTTCGGTGGTCGGGATTCTCACCCGACTTTCGCTGCTACTACTGCCAGGATCTTCATTCCAGCGAGGTTCACTGGACGTTACCGCCCAGCTTTATCCCTCGCCGGACGCCCCCCTACCGGATGTCTCCTGTTTCCAGGAGACCCCCAGGGTATCGGTGGCTGGCTTGAGCCCCGTCCATCTTCAGGGCCCCCTGCCTCGGCGGGTAAGCTGTTACGCACTTTTTAAAGGATGGCTGCTTCTAAGCCTACCTCCCCGCTGTCTTGGGCAGAGGACTCCCTTTAGCCTTTAACACTTAGCCAGCACTTTGGGACCTTAACCCTGGGCTGGGTTGTTCCCCTTTCGGACGTGGAGTTTACCCCCACGCCCCGACTCCCGGCTTCTACGGCGACGACAGGTTCGGAGTTTGACAGGGAGGCTGAGGATTTCTCCCCTTGACCTCCCAATCAGTGACTCTACCCTGCCGTCTACCTCCACCGAGGTCATCCTGTGGGATGTCTCGGGGGGAACCGGCTATCGCCCGGCTCGATTGGACTTTCACCCCTAGACCCAGCTCACGGGAACGGATTGAGCCCAGAACCCCTTGCGGGCCTCCATCGGCCTGTTGGCCGACTTCACCCTGGCCAGGCCTAGGTCGCACGGGCTTCCGGTCTGGCAGCCACGACTACGGGCCCTTTCAGACCCTGCCCCTCGGCCAAAGGCTTGCGGGCTATCGGTTTCCCTACGGCTCCACCCTTTCCAGGGCTTAGCCTCGCCGTGACCACCAACTCCCTGGCTCATGCTTCAAGACGAACGGCGCGACACCGGTAACCTTCCCTCGTACTCCGCCCTCACGAGCGTTTCCTTCGGGAAGGGTATCCTTTCATGCCGCGCCTCATGTAACCGTGTGGTTTCAGGCTCTTTTCACCCCCCGCCAGGGGTGCTTTTCAGCGTTCCCTCACGGTACTAGTGCGCTATCGGTCTCGGACGCATATTTAGGGTTGGGAGTTGGTTCTCCCACCTTCCCGCAGGACTAACCAACCTACGGTACTCTGGAACACCGCATAAGAACCCTGTTGGGCTTCGGCTACGGGGCTGTCACCCTCTATGGCAGGCCATTCCAGGCCACTTCACCTCGCCCACAGGGCCCAAGCGGGTCCCACTAAACCCCACATCTCTCTGACCTTACGGCCAGAGATTCGGTTTGCCCTGTGCCGCTTTCGGTCGCCCCTACTCACGGCATCGCGATTGCTTTCTTTTCCTGCCGGTACTAAGATGTTTCAATTCCCGGCGTGCCCGATCCCAGGCAAAGCCCGGGACCAATTCAGCGATCCCCGGTTCTAAGGCTGCATGCGCCTCGCCGGGGCTTATCGCAGCTTGCTACGGCCTTCGTCGGCGTCCGAGCCGAGCCATCCACCACACGGCTTCGCAGCGAAAGCTCTAGGTCGTTCTTCCTCTGCACGCGGCCTTCATCAACATTAGGCCATCAGATTGGAACCCCGAGGATTCCAATCCTCATGTATAAAAAATGGTGGACCCGCCGAGACGTTCTGGCATCTTTCCTAACAGGAAAGTGCCCTTCGAACTCGGGACCTCGCGCGTGCAAGGCGCGCGCTCTTCCAGCTGAGCTACGGGCCCACCACAAAAAGGCCTGCAAGCCCATTAGAGCCCCCAGTGGGAGCAAAGCAAAGGAGGTGATCTATCCGTAGGTTCCCCTACGGATACCTTGTTACGACTTAGCCCCCCTCACAGGGCCCAGATTCGTCGAGACCCAAAGGACCCCGCCTCATCTGAGCCCCACTCGGGTGGCTTGACGGGCGGTGTGTACAAGGAGTAGGGACGTATTCACCGCGGGATGGTGACCCGCGATTACTAGGGATTCCAGCTTCATGAGGGCGAGTTTCAGCCCTCAATCCGAACTGGGGCCGGGTTTAAGGGATTAGCTTCCCCTTTCGGGGTCGCATCCCGTTGTCCCGGCCATTGTAGGCCGCGTGTAGCCCGGGAGATTCGGGGCATACAGACCTACCATCGCCCGCTCCTTCCTCCGGCTTATCGCCGGCAGTCCCCCTAGAGTGCCCTGGGTCCCGTAGAACCCAGGTAGCAACTAGGGGCGCGGGTCTCGCTCGTTGCCACACTTAAGTGGACACCTCACGGCACGAGCTGATGGTGGCCATGCACCACCTCTCAGCGTGTCTGGTACGCCCTTCAGACGGACCTTCATCCTGCTGTCGCCCCCGGTAAGGTTCTCGGCGTTGCGTCCGATTGAACCGCAGCCTCCACCCCTTGTAGTACTCCCCCGCCAATTGGTTTAAGTTTCACCCTTGCGGGCGTACTCCCCAGGCGGCGGACTTAACGGCTTCCCTCCGGCACTGCGCAACCTCGTGGGTTACGCAACACCAAGCCCGCATCATTTACAGCCGGGACTACCCGGGTATCTAATCCGGTTTGCTCCCCCGGCCTTCGTCCCTCACCGTCGGACCCGTTCTAGCCGGACGCCTTCGCCACCATAGGTCCTCCCGGGATTATACCATTTTACCGGTACCCCGGGAATACCTCCGGCCTCTCCCGGTCCCTAGTCCAGTGGTTTCCCTGGCAAGCCGAACGGTTAAGCCGTCCGATTTCACCAGGGACTCCCCTGGACCGGCTACGGACGCTTTAGGCCCAATATGCGTGGACGCCACTAGGGCTGCCCGTATTACCGCGGCGGCTGGCACGGGTCTTGCCCAGCCCTTATTCCCGGAGCTTTTTACACTCCGGAAAAGGCAGCAAAGCTGCCACTCGGAGTCCCCCTGTCACCCTTTCGGGCATTGCAGAGGTTTCGCGCCTGCTGCACCCCGTAGGGCTAGGGGCCTTGTCTCAGTCCCCTTCTCCCGGCTCCTGCTCCCATAGCCGGTACGGATCTTACGCTTGGTGGGCCGTTACCCCACCAACTACCTAATCCGCCGCAGGCCCATCCTGGGGCGCCCGAAGGCTTTCAGGGAAAGGACCTTCCAGTACCTTTCCCCTATGGGGTATTACCCTCAGTTTCCCGAGGTTATCCCCCACCCCAGGGTAGGTTGCCCACGTGTTACTGAGCCGTTCGCCGGGCAGACTAGCTGCCCTGACTTGCATGGCTTAGGCGGACTCCGATAGCAGCGTCCTCCAGCACCATCAACTGGAGTCTGCTGGCTATCCACGCACAACAGAGTACGCCGCAGAAATTAGCTTTTTACTCCCACTGGAGGAGTACTCTGGGCTTGCAGGCCTCAATCAGATTTGAGCATCCATACTCAAATCTTCATCAGCGAAATTCTTTCTGGGCCAAACCGGCCCATCACAGAAGGTGATCGCTATACAACGAAGCGTAATAGTTTTACTTGAACGTATTTATAAACCTTTCGGTTTTTGAAAATCCCCAGATCCCCTTTATTCTGGGGTCCCTAGTCACCTAGGCATAAAAATTTTGAACTAGGAAGTATAAAAATGTTGACCAGTTTAAACTAGTGGTGGTGAACATGTTCGACGACGACTTTGACATATTCTTTGACAAAAAGAAGAGAAGAAGGTTCTTCTTTGACATATTTGATGAATTTGAGAGAATGGACAGACTGCTGGATGAATTGTTTAAGCAAAGCATGAAAGACCTAGAAAAAATAAAACCAGGAAAATCTTACGTCTATGGCTTTTCCATAAAGATAGGGCCAGATGGGAAACCAATTATAGAAGAGTTTGGAAACTTCAGACCAGAAGAGAAGAAGCTAGAAGTTAGGGACGAGAGAGAACCGCTCACTGACGTTATAGACCATGGAAAGGAAGTAAGCGTGATAGCAGAGCTACCCGGAGTTGAAGAGAAGGAAATCAAAGTTAAAGTAAACAAAGGGAAATTGATTATAGACGTCCCAGGGAAGTACTACAAGGAGATAAAATTACCCAAAGTTGCTAGGAACAGCATGAAATGGAGATTCAAGAATGGCGTGCTGGAGATAAACATAAAAAAGGCAGAGTGAGCACATGCCTTGCAAGAGTGAGCTTATCAGGAAGATCGAGAACATAGTTAAGGATAAAATGTCTGGTCTTCCTCCCTCCCACAATTTCTCGCATGTGGACAGGGTCAGAAGGCTGGCATTGGAACTTGGCAAGGAATTGAACGCGGACCTAGAGGTTCTTGAATTGGCTAGTTTACTTCACGATATTGGATTGAAGGGTGAGTTATTAGGAGAGGGTGATCACGCCACAATCTCAGCTAGAATTGCCAGGGAACTGCTTGCTGGGAAAATTGATGGAGACAAGCTAGAGAAGATTTTAGATGCAATTGAAAATCATAGATATTCATCTGGAAGAAGGCCCAAATACCTCGAGGGATTGATTCTACAGGACGCAGATAGATTGGATGCCCTAGGGGCAGTGGGCATTGCAAGAGTATTTACCAGTGCAAAGGCAAACACTAGGGAATTTTACAATCCAGAGGATCCATTTTGGGAAACTAATAGAAAGCTGGACGATAAAGAATTTGCTTTGGATCACTTCTACACAAAATTGTTAAAGCTAGAAGAAATCATGAACACAGAGCCAGGAAGAAAAGAAGCAAAGAGGAGAACAAAATTCATGATACATTTCTTGGATGAGTTGAAGAGAGAGGTGATGGGATGGAATTCCAACAGGTAATTGAAGGAAGGAGGAGCATACGAAAATTTGAGGATAAAGAAGTAGAGGATAACAAAATCAAAAGAATAGTTGAAAATGTGATGTGGACCCCCTCAGCCCATAACAACCAGGAATGGGAGATATTCGTCGTTAAAGATGACGAGATAAAAAGGAAACTGGCTAAAGCCGCGTTGCACCAGGATTTCGTTGAACATGCTCCAGTCGTATTTGTGGTGTGTGGGGACAAAAATAGATGCAGGGAGAATGAAATGCATTATTTGTTCATGGACATTGGAATGGTGTGCTACAACATTTGTTTAACTGCTTATGACCTAGGTCTTGGAAGTTGCATTGTAGGGGCGTTTTACCCCGGGGAAGTATCTGAGATTCTAGATCTCCCCGAAAACTTGATTCCCTTATCTTTAGTACCAGTGGGTTATCCAGCAGAAGATCCTAAGCCACCTAGGAGGAGAACGGACTATGTCCACTGGATCAAATAAGGCAGTAAAAATCTTCAAAAAGTTGAGGAGGTACTTCAAAGAACAGGATATGTACGTTCCAAGCTTGGGGGAGCCTTTCAGAGTCCTAATTGCCACAGTTATCTCTGCCAGGACCAAGGATGAAGTCACCGAAGAGGCGTCCAGAAAATTGTTCAAAAAATTCCCAACCCCCCGGGCACTGGCAAGTGCCGATCCGAAGGAAGTTGCGAAGTTGATATATCCTGCGGGATTTTACAAAACCAAAGCAAAGAGGCTAGTGGAAATCGCCAGGATAATCGTTGAAGAGTATGATGGAAAGGTACCAAGCTCTCCAAAGGCTTTGATGAAACTTCCAGGCGTTGGAAGAAAAACGGCAAATATAGTCTTGGCTTATGCTTTTGGTATTCCTGCAGTTCCAGTAGACACGCATGTGCACAGAATATCAAATAGGCTTGGGCTGGTGAAAACAAAAACGCCCGAAGAAACCGAGAAGGAGTTAAAGAGAATCCTTCCAAAAAGATACTGGATAGATATAAACTGGATGCTGGTAAAGTTTGGGCAGACTATCTGCCGTCCAGTTAATCCAAAATGTAATGAGTGCCCACTCTATGATTTGTGTGAGTATTCAAGCAATAAACAAAGCGGTAAACGTTAAATCATCCCTAACCTCTTCAAGAAGGCCTCCACTCTATCCAGCCTGGTTTCCAGTTGTCTAGCAAATGCTTCACCAGCGTACTTCGTGGCGTGGTTTAGAAATACTTTTCGTATCTGCTTCAGTATGCTTTTATCCATCACTATTCTACCCGCCTCTAGGTACAGTGCTGCTGCGGACATCAACACGTGTTCATGAGCCTTGTTTGGGTCCAATATCACGGAGTTTGGCTCAAAATCAATGTATCTAACTCTCCCCTTCTCGTCTACGGTCCAGTTTGCTGGGTGGGCATCCAATCCAACACCGTATTTGTTGTAGGCTTTAAATGTGGTTTTCAGGATATCTGACAGCTGGTTTTTTAATGTCTTGAACCTCTTTTTTTCCGGTTTCCATCTTGTTTTCCAGTACTCGTAGAACGTCTCCCCACCGTACCTGTATTCCTCAACTATACCTATGTCAGGATGAACCTCGGCCCTCTTTTTCTCCACAACTGGAACCTTTGCTTCCCTCACTTTTTCCCAAAGGGCAGTGTTAAGCCTATCTAGAAATCTCAATTCGTTCCTAACTAGTTCTGCCAATCTCCTGTTGAAGAATTTTATCTCCTCTTTTTTCCACTTTCCGTGTGGTCTCACTGCCAGGCCAGTGTCTGGAGATAGTATCAACTTGTAGTTACCCGGTAATCTGCCAAATTGCTTTTTGAATTCTTCTTCTATTTTCCTTAATCTGGCAGTGCTCCTGTGAGGGACTTCCTTTTCTAGCTCAAGTAGTATCTTCAGTCTTTCTAGATATGACAGACCTTCTCTCCCTGACTTATCATAAAAATAGATCTCAGGTTTCAGATACTTTAGAACGGTATGGTCCCTCTTTGCTGTTAAGTAGAAACTCCCCTCACCAATTATTGGAAGGTTCCCAAACTTGTTGGCAAATTTTGTGCTTATCCTGTTGATGGCTTTTCTTAGCTTAGTTCCCCTCAATCCCACGCTCATAATTAAAGTTACAATGGCTTGAGTTATAAACATTGTCGCCCCATTAACCTTTACCACAGACAAAAACAGGCGATACGGATTTATTCCAGTTTGGTGCTTATACTAGTATGCCAGTGCTGGATCCAACCAGCTTGAAAAAGCTGGAGTGGATTGCCGTTGAGAGGGTGTTTCTGTCAACTCCTTCTTCCCTGAGGGGCAAGGATTTGTCCAACCCCATGCTAGCTGGACACCTAGAAATTTACTTTCCTTCCGAGGAGAGCTTGAAGTTCGTGGATAGGAAAGCAAAGAAGCTGGGAATAAAGCTGAGAAAGTCTGAAGTGGAATGTCTAGCCCTGGCATTGGAGATGGAAGAGGAGATATGGACTGATGTTGAGAGGGTTAGAAGGGTGGCAGAGGAACTGGGAATAAAATGGAGGTCAGGACTATGATGAGAACAGACTGGGGTCCCCTGTTAGTGTACTACATTGTAAGCTTCATAATTAGTGTGGCACTTCAAATTATTGATCCAGTGCTGATCAAAGCATGGTTGGGGGCTAACTTGGTGTTTCTTGGGTTCATTGTTTGGATGGAAAGGCCATTCATTCCACTGGTTAGAAAAAACCACTATCTAGCGATCCTCGTTTCAACGCTGTCAATCTTTCTAGGTCTGGTTCTGGTGGTCAAATGATAAAAGTTGGAACATGCGGGTGGTCCGGTTTCCCTGCCTCAAACCTTTTTGGCAAGGAATGGAAAGGGAAGTTCAAGAGCAAACTCCAAGCATACGCCTCAGTGTTCAAAGTAGTTGAAGTAAACAGCACGTTCTACAAAGTGCCCAGGGAGGCAACCGCCAGGAGATGGTTAGAAGAAGCCAGAGAAGTAAACAGCGAGTTTGAGTTCACTCTAAAGGCCAATCAAACAATTACCCACAGGGACAGGTTCAAAACCGAAGAAAGCACGAAGTCCTGGGAGGAAACAGTGAATATTGCCAGGGCCCTGGACGCGAAGATCATTCTCTTACAGACCCCTGCATCCTTCAAACCCAGTAGGGAAAACACAGAAAATCTAGAATCCTTTCTAAGGGAAGCAACAAAGAGCTGGAAGGGAAAGATTGCCTGGGAACCAAGGGGAAACTGGCTGAAAGAAGATAACAGAAGGTTACTGAAATCAATTTGTAAAAGGTTCAAGTTGATCCACTGTGTGGACCCTTTCAGAAATGAATCTGTAACTCCTGGAGAGATCTACTGGAGATTGCACGGTTTGGGAAAACCCCGCATGTACAATTACAAGTTCAGCGATGAAGAATTGAAATGGCTAACAAAGAAATCAAAAGGGAAAAAAGGTTACATATTCTTCAACAACATCTGGATGGGAGAAGATGCATTACGATATCTTGATCTTCTTTAGTTTCTCTAATACTCCAGGATACTTTCTCAGATTCTTGGCAAAACTTTGTAATCTCTCTATGTCCTCTTCACTTAGTGTTCCCGCATCCCTCTTTTTCTTTCCGAGAATCAATAGTTTTTTCAATGCCCTTATATCACCCTTAGATGCCAAAACAGCAAGCTTGCCTAACTCCGCATCTTTCCATGGGCTTTGCACCTTGGCAACCTTTTCTTTCTTTTCCTTCTTTCCCCTAACTTTGCTGGCTTTTTTCAACAAACCCATAAAGTAAACTAAGAAGTGCAGGATTTAAAATGTTTTTGCCAGTGTTACAGGCCCACGATCCTTGCAGTTACCAAAAA
This sequence comes from archaeon, assembly GCA_024275655.1. GTDB lineage: Archaea > B1Sed10-29 > B1Sed10-29 > WALL01 > WAMD01 > JAJRYR01. Next base: position 37,668 of record JAJRYR010000063.1, read on the forward strand.
CAAGAGGATGAACCAAACTAACCCAAGCTTATCAATTTGCGAGAATACATACATCAAACCTATCAACGCCAACAGTGGGAGGAACACAGGAACAAAAAGAAGCCAAGACAAAACAGCATTCAGAAATCCTTTTCTACCCAGCATGGATGAGAACCAGTTCTTGGTTAATACTTGGTATGCATTGTTAACATCATCCAAGCTAGGGAAAGCATGATATGCAAGAGAAGCTGAAAGCCAGTAGGAGACCAGAACTACCTCAAAGGATTGATGTGATTTTAGAAACACATGCCCTAGATACAGAGCAGAAACCGCAAGGACAGTGTTAAAGAGAAATGGCGCCACAGCTATTATAAACATGGGGATAGATCCTGGTTCTTCGTGTTTCACATATGCTTCCCTTAAACCCCACAGTTTTATCCCTGTTATTTTTGTACCCGTTACTAGGCAAGCTAGGATATGGGCCAGTTCATGCGCGATTACTCCTGGAAAGAACAAAATGTTGTCCCACATCACAACTTGCCCCGCTTCTTCCATATGTAAACTACAACAAACACCACTATACCAATTAGCACCAGGGCAAATATTCCCAGTCCTATCAGTCCCCACACCCACCAGGGCCAGCTAGGTAGTATGTTTCCAGTCTGCATGGCAGCGGTGTTGTTCACTGGATATGTTACGTTGTGCACAACACAATCAGGGCACTGGGCCTTGTACTCCTCTAGTGTGCAAACTCCATCGTTATTGCATACCTGGGCAAGAGCGAAACTGACCAAGAGCAAAAATCCGACCAATGTTGTTTTTCCCTTCATTCGACCACCAGTTGTTGTTAGAGACGATCCAACATAAAAATTTTCCTGGCTAATCTTTAAAAACAAGGGTATTGTTATTCTACTGGTGATCCCATGGAGGTTGAGGACATAGAGATAAACGAGTTAAATCCAATATCAGGCAAGAAAAAAGAGATACTAATCGGTATCGCAGCCATCCTAATTTTGATCGGACTGGTGTATGGAATCATGCAGTTCATGAAACCCAGTGACTTGAATGTCTACTTTACAGATGCAAAGATTAGGCCCGGGGCATCCACAGAGCTCGTGATAGAATTTAGAAACAACACACCCGAAGACCTGCACAACGTGTTGTTCAGAATAACACCAGAAAACAACAACATAAAGGTGGGGCAATCTGAGCATGTGGAACCAATAATAGGTTCAGGATCTTATAGGAAGCTAGAGATACCAGTTACAGTCCTAGGAAATCTAACAGAGGGAACGTACAAGATCAATGTCCTGGTGGATGCAGGAGAAAAAGAGTACAACACAAATGTTTACCTAGAGATAACAAAGTAAAACCAGTAAAACCAATGTTAGCCCTTCAACTCCTCCAACACCTTCTCCTCAAGCTTCTTTTCAATTATCCTTCTAGCCTGGGAATAATCTGCCTTTATTGCTATCTCTATTTCCCCGTTGCCAAGTAATTGAACTCCTTCTATTGCGCCTATCCTTGTTAACTGCAACGGCAATGGTAACTCTTCTCCCTCTCTCAATCCCAGGATATCGCCAGAAACCTCCTTAAGAACGTGGATGGCGCAGTCATCACACACCCTATACTTCTTCACTATCCCATCTGCGCCGTTTTCGTATATCACCCAGTTATGCTTTGCATCTTTTGTTTGCTTACAAAGAGCACAGTACACCATACGTATGAGTTAACGAATTCCAGATATTTAAACATTAATCAATTCAATACCCTCAAAGAGGTGCAAACTTGTATCCATAGTTTATCAGTCCGTCCTCTCCATCCTCTGATATTCTTCTAAATACCATCCTCACGGGCATTCCTATCTTTACTTCTCTCGGATCAACATCCACTATTTGGGCAGTTAGCATCGGTCCCTCCTCTAATCTAACAATAGCTAAAACGTACGGTGCCTGGTCCTCCATATCTGCAGGTGGTGTGTGAACCACAGTGTAACTTTCAACAACTCCTCTCCCAGAAAACTGATACTCAACCACCTTCCCCTTTCTTCTACAGTTTGGACAGATTATTCTAGGAGGGAAAAAGAACTCTCCACAAGTTTCGCACTTGCTTCCAACTAGTCTGTACCTCTGTGGGTACCTCCTCCAAACGGCTGGAACACTTCCCTCTGCCATACAATTACCTCCTAGATCTTAAATCTATATATCTGGAAAGGATGTGCACAACAGCAGTGGCTCCAGACCCCCCAACGTTGTGCGTGAGTCCTATTTCTGCTTTATCCACTTGCCTCTTTCCGGCTTCTCCCCTAAGCTGCCAGGTTACCTCTACTACTTGTTTTATTCCTGTGGCTCCAACAGGATGACCGCAGGCCTTCAAACCACCGCTGGTGTTTACAGATACATCTGAATTCAAATCAAACATTCCATCTTCTACAGCCTTTCCCCCCTCTCCTTTCTTCACGAATCCCAAATCCTCCACAGCAAGAATCTCTGCTATGGTAAAGCAATCGTGCACTTCTGCCAAATCCACATCTCTCGGAGATATCCCTGCTTTTTGGAATGCTTTCTTCCCTGCCTCCACAGTTGCCCTCAAAGTTGTGAGAGATTTCCTATCATGCAAAGCCAGAGTGTCGCTTGCCTGGGCAGATGCGTTCACCCACACGGGCGTGTCTGTCAGCTTTTTAGCCACATCTTCACTGGCAATTACAACAGCGGCTGCCCCATCTGTTATTGGCGAACAATCCAAGAGCTTCAGCGGTTCCGCAACAGGGGATGAATTCAAAACTTGATCTAGTGTAATCTCTTTCTGATACTGGGCAAAGGGGTTCCTAGCTCCATTGTAATGGTTCTTCACAGCAACTCTAGCCAACTGCTCCTCTGTGGTTCCAAATTCATGCATGTGTCTTCTAGCAATTAATGCGTAGAGACTAGGAAATGTGGCTCCAAAGAATGTTTCCCATTCCTGATCTGCAGCTCCGCCCAGCGTAGTGGTCGCCTGGCCGGTCAGGACATCAGTCATCTTTTCAATTCCACCTGCAACCACTATATCAAACTCTCCACTGGCCACAGCCAAATAAGCTTGTCTAAAAGCCAGTCCTCCGCTGGCACAGGCTGCCTCAACCCTCGTGGCGGGAACTGGATTAAGCCCCATGGCATCAGCCAACAGAGCCCCTATGTGCTCCTGGCCAACAAATCTCCCACCACTCATGTTGCCCACATAAACAGCCTCTACCTCATCTCCGGATATACCTGCATCCTCTATCGCTCTTATCCCTGCTTCTGCTGTGAGCTCCTTCAATCCAGCTTCCCACCTCTCTCCAAATTTTGTCATCCCCACGCCGACTACTGCCACCTTTCTCATAAATGCCACCTCAGTCAAACTTCAGTTTCTTCCTGTGCTTCACATACTCACCATATGTGAGATACTTTTTCCTGTTGATGTAATCCACAACCTTCGGTGTGTTTCCTCTCTTCCTTTCAATCTCGTCTGTAACCTTGATTAACATAGAATCCGAGCCTGCCCCAGATCCAAATGATGTTGCAACTATCAAATTCCCTGGTTCAGCAATATCCAAAACCGCTGCCAGGCCCAAGGGAGTCGCGCCTGAATATGTGTTCCCAATTACTGGGTTCAACAAACCTGGCAAAACCTTTTCCTTAGGTATGCCCAACTTCTTGGCCGCCCTCAATGGGAACTTAGCATTGGGCTGATGAAAAACGAAATAGTCCACATCCTCCAAACCAATTCCAGTTTTTTCCAACAACCTCCTAGTTGCAGATATTATATGCTTGAAATATGCCGGTTCACCAGTAAATCTAGCTCCGTGTCTAGGATACTCCTTTCCTTCTCTCCTCCAGAAGTCTGGAGTATCCGTGGCAAACGAGTAATAATCAATTATCTCAGCTATTACACCCTCCTTCCCAATTATATAAGCTGCGCCTCCAGCTGCAGCCGTGTACTCTAGGGCATCTCCTGGTCTTCCCTGGCTGGTATCGGATCCTATAGCTAACCCATACTCCACCATTCCAGATTCAACCAACCCCAGAACCGCAAGCATTGCCTGAGTACCTGCTTTACACGCAAACTCAAAATCTGCAGCCATCAAATCCGGAGTAGCCCCAATTGCTTCGGCAATTATGGTTGCACTCGGTTTTACTGCATATGGAGGGGACTCAGAACCTATGAAAACTACCCCTATTTTGCTGGGATCTATCCCGGCAAATTTTATTGCATTTCTGGCAGCCTCCACAGCTATTGTTACCGAGTCCTCATCCACATCTGGAACAGACTTCTCCCTAATTCCCAGTCCATTTTTTATTGCCTCGGGATTCTTCCCCCATACTCTTGCAATCTCCTCTGCCCTGATCCTGAATCTAGGTATGTATACTCCATATCCCACTATTCCTGATTTCACAAGAATCACCTATCTTTCGTATTTCTTCAGTTTCATCTTGATCTCGTATGTGTCCAGGTCTGTGACCACGATGGGTATCTTTTCTATTTCAGAAATCTTTCTAGCCACCGGATCCCTAACATCAGATAACCCCTGGTAAACTACGATTGCAGGTTTTGGTGATGAAACCCTTATTGCGACCATTGGACTCCTACCGATGCTAACCTTGGTAAATATCAATGCCCTTTCTGGATTACTCCCGTATATCTTTGGGAATTCCTCCACTGGCAGACTCACTATGGCCTTCAAACTATCCAGCAGAGTGTACCCATACAACTTTATGTCCAGTATCCTCCTCTTGTTGGTTATCACTTTCCCCTCTATTGCCCTAACAAAATCCTTTGCTTTAACGGGCTTAGGAAAGTCATGGAGCTCAAAAATTGGCTCCTCCTCCCCAGTTTCAACTATCAGTTTCTTCAGTATCATCCCGCCCCTTCTCTCATCCAACGCAATCAATGCGTCCACAAATCGCTTTATGACTTGAATCCCAGGGGATTTTCTCCTGTTATTCTCATAATCAGATATTGTGGATGGAGTGATTTTCAAGTAATCTGCCAACTCTGCTTGGCTTATACCAAACAGTTCCCTCCACTTCTTCATCGTAGAACCTGGGTTTGTGGACAATGCTATTTCCCCAGCTATCCTTTTCTTTAATTCATCTGTGACCATGCTCACATTATCGATAACTGGATTTAAATAATTAACGAATTAACTTCGACTAGTGTCTAACCATCAGCTGGTAACATTACTGGCTGGTCTTTGGAGAACACGAATCTCAAATGTATAATTAGAGGGGACCGCCTCATCTGCATCTATTGTCATTTGTACAGGATATATCCCTGGCTCCGTGTTATTGGGAATCTCGTATTCAAATGCGAATACCTCCTTTTCGTATGGCATTATTAGGAGAGTTGATCTCTCCAGCTCACCGAACAAGTCACTCGAAAGCTGGACAACAACATTGTGCACAGTTATCCTGCTGTTTTCAAATACCGTTACATTGGCACTCCACACTTCACCTGGATAAACATCCCTCATGTAATCTATTTTTGCCTCTAGATTTGGAGTAGGAATCTCCCCAACTGGTTTTACCAGTTTTGGGATAAAAACAGCTGCAACTATTGCTGAGATCATGAAAAATACTATTACGGCTCCTATATATCCAGCGTTCTTAACAAATGTTTTCGGAAGCGTTGGGATGCGCATTTCATCACCGCAGGATTTATAAATAGTGAGGCAGTTATTAGAATGTAGTCGCGGTATAAAAAGGTGAGCCCATGGCTAAACCGAAGATTCTAGAGATAATCTCTGAAATGAGAGAACAGGGAATGAGCGATGAGGAGATAATCGCTAATCTGAAACAACTAGGGCTTACTGACGACCAAATAAAGAAAATTATGAGAATTGCGGACCAGGATATCTACTCCAAATTCAAAAGGGAGATGGTTATTTTCCTGAAGGGTCAACTAAAGAAGAACAAAGATTTGATAGCAGAGATTGTGGACGAGGTTTTGGGGAACAAGATGGAACAAGTGAAAAGAGAGGTCATGCTATACACTGATGACAAACTTGGTGAGATGGCCAAAATTGTCAACACGAAGACCAAGGATATCGAAGCCTTAGGGAAGTCAATAAGGGAAGAAAATGTTGCGTTGAGCAAGCAAGTTAGGGCTATGCGAGCGGATGTTGATCTACTCTTGGCTGGTCCAACGAAGGCCAGGTTGGCACTGTCTGCATTTTTCATGGTTGTTGGGGTGATAATTGTATTGTACTCAATTGTAGCAGTGACTCCAAATGTGCTGGCATTGAACTTCTCCGAGCCAATGGACGGAGCAATACTCCTAGCCACTGGTGGTATGTACGTGATATTTGGTATAATTTCAATGATGGTAGGGTTGCACCTCTATGGAAGACCTAGTTAAAGCTGAGTGATATGGAAGTCTATCCTCCAAGAGAGGACACGAAACTGATTTTGAGCGTATTACGGAACTTCATTAAACCTGGAATTCTAGTACTGGACATAGGAACTGGATCGGGCGTGGTAGGTAAGTTTGCAAAAGAGTTGGGAGCAGAGGTTCTGGCCGTGGATGTAAATCCTAAGGCAGTAGAGGAAGCTAGAAAACTTGGATTGAAAGCCGTACAGAGCGATTTATTCCAAAATGTTACTGGAAAATTCGACCTAGTTGTATTCAACCCTCCCTACCTAGAGCTGCCTCCTGAAGAACTGAAAGGTGAACCAATAGAACTTGCACTCCACGGTGGAAAGAAAGGGAGGGAGATTCTAGACAGGTTCTTAGACCAGGTTGGAGAATTTCTAAAAGAAGGGGGGAAGGTGATATTCCTACAATCGGAGAGGAACGGTGTAAGGGAGACAGAGGAGAGATTAAAGAGAAACGGTTTTAATTTTAGAATACTAAAAAGAGAGTACATCCCCATGGAGGGCTATTTACTGGTTTTCCTGGCATGGAGGTAGGCTATGGACATAGAAGCAAAGATACGTGAGCTGGAGGAGGAGCTCAGGAGGACCCCTTACAATAAAGCTACTCAGCACCATATCGGACTTTTGAAAGCCAAAATTGCAAAACTGAAAGAACAGTTGGAGAAGCGAGAAGCCAAAAAAGGGACTAGTGGGAAAGCATTTGCGGTGAAAAAGCACGGGGATGCTACGGTTGTGATGTTGGGCCCACCTTCCGTTGGAAAAAGCACTCTTTTGAATGCATTAACTAATGCTGAGTCAGAAGTGGGGGAGTATGCCTTTACTACCCTCCAGGTAATCCCAGGAATGCTGGAGTACAAGGGTGCAAGGATTCAACTGGTGGATATTCCTGGTATAATAGGTGGTGCTCACGCGGGGAGAGGTAGAGGGCGAGAGGTCTTGAGCGTTGCCAGGATAGCGGACTTGCTTTTATTGATGGGGGAAACCCCTGAGCAGATAGAAGAGATAGAAAAGGAACTGTACAACGCAGGGATAAGGATAAACACAAACCCCCCAGATGTTGTTATTAAAAAGAAGGATAGAGGAGGGATAGATGTAGTATTCGCCGTGAAACAAAGCGAACTTGATGAAAGGTTAGTAAAGGACATGCTCAGAGAATACGGATACCACAATGCAGAGATTTTGATAAGAGAGTACATAAGCATTGATCAGTTAATAGATGTGTTGAGATCCAACAGCAGGCGGTATATAAGGGCGATAAGAGTTATAACGAAATCTGATAAGCTAAACGAGAGTGACAGAAAGAGGATAAGAGAGAAAATGCCAGATGTCATCTTTATCTCTGCAGAAAAGGGCGAGGGGCTTGAGGAGCTAAAAGAGAAAATTTACCAAGAACTTGGATTGATCAGGGTGTATACCAAGAAAGTAGGTGAGGAGCCAAAGTACGATGAGCCATTAATACTCAAAAAAGGAGCAAAGGTGATGGATGCTTGCAAAAAAATACACAAGGATTTCGTGAAGAACTTCCAGTTTGCCAGGATTTGGGGGAAGAGCGTGAAATTCCCGGGCCAGAGAGTAGGATTAGAGCATGAATTAAAAGATGGGGATGTGTTAGAATTGCACATTAGGAGATGATGGAGGAAGTTAGTATGGATGATGAGTTGCTCTCGCTGATGGAAGAAACTCCTGAAAATGTGGAGGATCTTTACTCTGTCCAGGAAGCAGTAAACCAATTGAAGCAGGTATACGAGGAGATATCTACTGCGGTGGAAAAAGAAAAAGAAGAAAAGTTAAGAAAGATGGAGAAAATGGTTGTGGCTCCGATCATTGCCTTATTTAATGCTGGGTATTCTGAGATAACAGTTAGGAAATTGTTGAGAGGAATAGGATTCAAGAGGAATGAGATTGACAGATTCATTCACGCGTCCTGGAGGGAAATGGAAAACAGAAGAAGACTGGGAAAGATAGTGAAACTGGTTGAGGTGTTGGTGATAGCTGGGGTGGTTGCAGGTCTAATATTCTTCGGTTTAAATCTATTCCAGGAAACAAAAGCAATATCCTGTCAAAGTTTTGGGTGTAGCCAAGAAATGCTGACCTGCCAGGAGGGAAAGTACTATTTCCAAACAGCAGACACTGTCCAAGAGATAACTATAAAGAAAGAGCAGAACTACTGCTTGATCAGGGTTGAGATCACCAAATCAAGGAATGAAGAACTAATTGGTAGATTTGTAAACTGCAAACTCCCGATAATAGATGGAACAGTGGATCTATCTAAAACAGAAGGATGTTCTGGGAGCTTACCTGGCCCCATCTGATTTCTGTTTTTTCCTAGTTTTCAATACGTAAACTAGGACACCCACAATCGCCAGAATGATGAGGTAAGGGAACCAGGCAGATTCTCCATACTTCAGATCTAGTTGTTTCTGCAAATGGTGTCGCTCCCCGTCATATACATACTCTATTTCAAGGATTGCCTTTGCATTTTTTGCGTTTTCGCCCACTTCGACTATAATCCTTTCCTCGATTTCCTCCCCAGGATTTAATATGTCTGCCAGTTTACGCTCTGGCTCGTAAACATACCCTTTTCCAGGTAGAATATCTAGTCTGCGGGTAACGTTCAACGCACTGAATAACCCAGGACATTTAATTTTGTAGTACAAATACAACGTGCTGTTTCTCTTAACTTCTCCATCAACTCTAAACTCCTCTACAACCAACACTGGTTCCTCCACAGAGACGATTAGCTTGCCACCTGGGTACTCCAATGTATAGTTGCCTGGCTTGTCCGGGGCAGTAAACTCTAAGACCTTTGTAAAATTCTCCCCTTCACCTGCCTCTACCTGGAACCTCTTGATCTGATTCACAAACTTCAATTGAGCCTCATAGTTTACAGGACCAGCATCTCTGTAAACCACTTGGAAAGTCTCTTCAGGGAATATGTGTTTCTGATTTATCTCTATGGAAACGCAAGCTCCAAGGCTGACTACCAAAATGAACATCAGAGATGCAAAAACAAACCTACTGCCCAAAGAATTCTTCATATCCTGTGTCCCCCTCTAGGTTCATGTAGTCCTCATACTCATCAGGATAGTACTCCTGAGATTCTTCTTTCGGCTTCTTCGGTCTCGTGAATATGTATATCAAAACCATCAAAGCCAGCAACCCGCCAACTAGATACACCCAATTCTTCTGCACAAACTCTATGTAACCCGGTATCTCTGGCTCTGGTTGCTCCTCTGGACAGGAAAGCTCACTCAACTCTGTTATCAACGGGCCCGCCTTCTCTGCCCAGCCTATCGCATCTTGGAATGCCTGCCTAGCTCCTTGGTAATCAGATTGATTCAAGAGTATGCTCCCTTCGTTATACATTGCTATGGACTTGTTGTAGTATTCCCCCGCCTCCTCATACTTCTTTCTTTTAGAACTTGGGAGTTCGTCTATACAATAGCCTATGCTGGACTGCAACTCCTCAAAACCTGTTTTTACCAGGGACACCTTTGTGTATGCCTCTATCTTTAAACTCCTAACATCAACGTATGCTACTCTATCTAGAGCATTTTGATACTTCTCTCTGGCTTTGGATTCTATGTTCGTGTTGGACATAACAGTATTCAACCAGTTAAGCCAAGTGCTCGCCTGATTATCATACTGTCCTAGGGTCGATGGCACACCGTTTATTGCAGA
>JAJRYR010000064.1 GCA_024275655.1 archaeon
AAATCGAAGAACCGTTAAAGAAAAGCACCTCAAGGCAATTAAAGACCATGCAGAAGCTTACTTCTATGAAACCGTGTTACACACGTTATTGGAAAAAGGAAAGATAGATCTGTCCTACTTAGACAGAGGGTATGACCTTCCATACAAAATGAAGGAAGAAATAGCAAAAAGATTGTTTGATTATCTCTCCCATCTAACTAATGGGAAGGAAAAAGATTGGGTATACAACAACATACACAGGTTCGGTAAAAACAAATACAAGAGTTTGTGGAACGTTTTATCAAAGCATGTGCAAAAGGTAAAAGTGAATGGACAAACTTATAAAGTGGTCTTTGACAAGTCTGATATCATTGGGCAGATAAAGGCAATTGACAAGTTTCCGAGTTGTTTTACTCCTCCACACCCGGCTAGTTTTCATGGGTTCAGATACATACTGTATCCATTTATACGAAATATAATTCCTGGAATTGCTAGAGTACTAGATGAAAGGGGTAAGCTAGTTGGTAGATTCACTGTGATGGTAGACCCAGAATTCCACAACATACATCTAACATCAGACATAGTCGGCAGAGTAACGGATAAACAAATAGCTGAAAAATTCGCTAGAGGATTTGCCAAAAAAATAAACAGAGAGTATAAAAGGTTGATGAGAACAAATGAGGACTTGATAACTGGAATAGTGGTTGGAGCAGAAAAGGGGAAGAGAGGTGTTGGCCGGTTCAGAATTCATGTAAGCAACAAATTATACGATGACCACATATATCTCAAGAACGGACTAGCCTACATTACGGGAAAGCGAAAAGCGGTAAGGTGATTCAATGGGTCTACTAAAGACAGATGGCATAAAACGGAATGTCTGGATCTTCGGAATTGTGTCCATGTTAAATGACATCACGTCAGAGGCCATACTGCCTCTACTTCCTGTTTTCGTGACAAATGTTTTGGGTGCAGGTCCAGAAATATTAGGACTGATTGAAGGGGTTGCTGAAGCAACAAACAGCCTCTCAAGACCTGTATTTGGGTGGTTGTCAGACAAATTGAAAAAAAGAAAGGGTTTTGTGGAGTGGGGGTACATCACAAGTATATTTGGGAGGTTCATGGTGGCAATAAGCTTCTCTTGGCCAATGGTCCTAGTTGGGAGGTTTATAGACAGACTGGGCAAGGGAATGAGAACGCCAGCTAGAGATGCCATGATCGCAGAGTTTAGCAAGAAAAAAGTTAGAGGAACCGCATTTGGTATCCACAGGGCACTAGACACTGCTGGTGCGGTGTTGGGTCCTGTGTTGGCTCTAGCTTTGTTGCCGATAACTCCAGCGGTTAGTAATTGGGTTCAAAAAGCCATGGGTATACAACTACACCAACTGAACATACTCTTTATATTGATGTTGATTCCAGCAATTGTCACCTTGCCTTTACTTTTTTTCATGGTACAAGAAACAAAATTCAAACGGGCACCCAAGTTTGCAACTCATCTAACCGATAAATTAAAAAAGTTCATATTCGTGGCAACCTTGTTTGGAATCGCCAACTTTCCCATAGCTTTTGTGTTATTACGGGCCAAAGAAATTGGACTTGGTCTCTCAAATACTCTATTGGTCTACTTGATATTCAACATAGCTTATGCTATTGTGGCTTACCCCACAGGGAGGGCAGTGGATAAATTTGGGGGGAAGGACATTCTCGCATTGAGTTACGCCTTGTTCGGTGTTGCATCATTGGGTTTTATATTCACAAATGATTTCATTAGCATATCCTTGGCTCTTGTAGTGCTAGCTGGATTCAGTGCTATGAACAAAACTGCAACCCGTGCGTTCACATCCTTGCTAGTAAAGAGTGAAGATCTAGGTAAATCCTATGGCTTCCTAGATCTATCCGTTGGTGTGGCTAGTTTGTTATCTGGAATTATCATGGGTATGATATGGACAATATTCGGATCAGAACTAGCTTTTGGCGCCGCAGCAGTAATTGCTGTTTTAGCGAGTATTGCAATGATAGTCATAATGGACTAAGTCAGCCAACAAATTCCCCGCCATACAATTTTGACATTTCCTTAAATAATTGTTTGATCCTTTTGAAGGCGTTGCTATTTTTACCAAGCAATGATTGATAATGTTCCAATGCCTCTTTTTCAGATACTAATTTCGTTTCAGCGACCCTATCGTCTATGTATGCTATTATTTTTTCTTCTAGCGTTTTTGGTATATAGTCCTTTGCAGGTAATCCAAGTTCTCTTGCCTCACTCTTTGTTATTCCAGCGCCTATGTGTGTCTCAGCTATACGAGCGTATTTTCTTAACCCATACTTGTCACGGAGTATCTCTCCGCCTATCACTCCATGATCTATGCCGTGCGACTTAGATCTTCCAATATCATGCAAAAGAGCGCCAATCTCAACGTCGTGCAAATTAACTTCAATTCCCCTCTTCTTCAGTCTTTTGGAAAATTTCCTGGCATATTTGGCCACTGCAAGGCAATGCTCTACAAGTCTCTTTGGACAACCTTCTGTCTTCAAAATCTCTAATGCTCTTTTTCTAGAGACATACATCTCATCACTTTTTCTTCTTTGATTTTTTGGTTTTTGTTTTGGTTTTACTACTAGCTTTCTTTTTTGATTTGCTGGACGTTTTTGTTTTACTTTGCTTCTTTGTCCTCTTTTTACTAGATACCGATGTCTTTTCTTGCTTCGTTTTCTTTGTCTTTCTTTTCTTTGCCTTATTTTCCTTCTCCCTCATCTTTTCAAACTTTTCTATCCTCCTTAGAAGCCGTCTATTAGCATCTAATTCGTGCTTAATCTTCCTTATTATTTTGGAATTATCAAAAGGTTGTAGGTCGCCCCCGCACTCTGGACACTTAAAATCATACTCCACTGCTACCTCAAATGGAACTTTTATGCATCTGTTTGGACATGCAAAAAACATATAACTCGTCTCAAGATCTAGCTCCTTTTCCAAATCCTGGATCTTTTCTTCTATGGTGTGCTTTATAACATCAACAATCATGTCTTTTCTAGCATACCATGTGTACTTAAACCAATTATGCTCCTCATCCTTTTCCCTAGTGTACGTTATCAACCCCTCTGTATGTAACTGATTAAGAAGGGAACGTATAACAGGTATCTCCAACTTTGTAATCTTCGCTATCTCCTCGTCTGTTCTACCCACTTCACATGCCTTTAGAATTAGGAATGCGTTGGTTCCTATTATCTCCTTGAGTAGCGATTCAACATCTGAGTCACTAAGCTTAACTGGCATCGGTATTTTTTTGGGATATCCTATATTTATTTTGATTGGTTTTGGGGGTCTCCATCTAGAACTATAACCTTCTTCCCTCGTTCTTGAGGGATGATCTTCACTTTGGCCCCTGGAAAATCCCTATCCAGCTCCTTTCCATCAAATATTCTATCTAGAAATATGGCTAGTGCTGCAACCTCTGAGTGGGGCTGGTTGCCTATAGCTATATTATAATCAGCCAGGGAGTACACCTCTCCAGGAACCTTTTCACTACCAACAATAATTAGTATGTCCTTCTTTTTTGCGTGCTCCCGGAGTTCACTCAATTTAGCATCCACCGGCATCCCATACATAGTTAGATGGACCTTAACACCAGAAAAATTTGATATAAATTTTTTCCAGTTCCGTTTGTACTCTATGAAAAAGTCTCCTCCCCACCTAGCTACCACTTTATTGACAGATGACTCTAGATGATTATCCTTCTCCCCAGAATAGTATATGCCATCCGCACCAAAAGCCCTAGCTACTAGAGCCACGTGGGTACTTATCCTCTTATCTCTAGCCGGTCTGTGAGATAAACGAAATACGTATATCATCCTTAAATTTTAGTAACTCAGGAAATAAGTTTTTTATAGGTTAAAGGGTAAAACCATTTGCCTAGGGCCTGTAGCTCAGCCAGGTTAGAGCACCGGCCTTTTAAGCCGGGTGCCCCGGGTTCGAATCCCGGCAGGCCCATAGCTCTTTCTTTTGGGTTCAATTATTATAGAGGATAATCCATAAAATTATGAGGTGATCTAGTTTGATTTCTAGCATACTAGATAATAAGGACATGATAATAGAGAGGATAGTTAAGGAGAAAGGGATTCCTAGAGAACAGATAGAGGAAATGATCAAAAAAAGAATAGATGAGTATGGGGGGCTGTTAACCGAAGCTGGAGCTGCCTTCTCAATAGCTAGGGAGTTGGGAGTAAAACTAGAGCTCCCAGAGATTGGAGAGGAATGGATAGATATCGGAAAACTGTCGGAGGAAATGGGGTTCGCAAATATTGCAGGGGTTGTCAAGGCCATCTCGCCTGTGAGAGAATGGGAAAAAGAAGGTAGATCTGGAAAACTTGCTAGGATACTGCTCGCCGATTCCACTGGAGAAATTTGGGTCATACTCTGGAACCAAGACGCAGAGCTAGTAGAAAACAGGAAGATAAATTTGGGCGACATAATTGGGATAAAGAATGGAAACATAAGACGGGCACTTAATGGAGATCTAGAGATTAGTCTGGGATTGCGCGGGAGAGTGATAATAAATCCAAATGTGGATAAAGAGTTTCCGGAAATCCAAGGAAGTAGAAAAATTGGAGAACTAAAGGATGGAATGGATAGTGTTAGCGTCTTCGGAAAGGTATTACAAGTATTCCCAGTCAAAGAGTTCACAGATGGTGAAAGAAAGGGGAAAGTAGCAAGCCTCATAATTTCAGACGGGGATGAAATCCGAGTCGTTTTATGGGGAGATAATGCTGACCTCGTGAGTAAAATCAATGTGGGGGATATTGTTAAGGTAGAAAATGCTTACACTAAAACAAACAATGATAGGCTAGAACTGCATGTTGGTTGGAAATCCAGGGTTCTAGTGAACCCAGAGGACAGCCCAGATCTCAGCAACATCAATGCAAAAACAGAAACGATAAAAAGAAAAACGATAAACAACCTAAAATCTGGGGAGCTAGTTGAAATCCGGGGCACTGTGGTCCAAGTGTATCCCCCAACCATAATAACAGTGTGCCCAGAGTGTGGAGAGATTGTTGACGAAATATGCCCAGAGCACGGACAATCTAGGAAAACACTCATACTAAACTTGGAAATCGATGATGGCACTGGTGTCTTGAGGGGAGTCATGTTCAGGAAAACAGCCGAGGACTTCCTGGGTGTATCTGAAGTATCTAGAGAGAGCATAGATGAGAAGATAAACGATGTGTTGGGAGAAGAAATGGTATTCAGGGGCGTGGTAAAGGAAAACCAGATATTTGACAGGTTGGAGCTGCACATTAGAGAGTTTGAAGCTCTAGATTTAACCCAAGAAATAGAGATGATAATGGGAAGAGGTGATTGAATTGGCAAAGGAAATAAAAACAATATTTGATTTGCCTGGTGTTGGGGAAGCAACTGCCCAAAAATTGATAGAGGCAGGTTATGATAATCTAGAGAAGATTGCCGTTGCAAGTACTGGTGAACTGGTTGGTGTTGGTATAGGAGAGGCCACTGCTGCGAAAATAATACAAGCTGCCAGAGATGCGTTGGACATAGGATATGAAACAGCAAAGGAGATCATGGAAAGGAGAAAGAACATTTCAAAATTAACCACTGGCTCAAAAAACCTGGATTCCCTACTAGGTGGTGGTCTTGAGACACAGGCCATTACAGAAGCTTATGGAAGATTCGGATCCGGGAAAACACAACTGGGCTTGCAATTGGCAGTAAACGTTCAACTTCCAAAAGAGGAGGGCGGACTAGAGGGCACTTGTTTGTTCATAGATACAGAAAACACATTTAGACCAGAGAGAGTAATCCAAATGGCTGAAGCAAAGGGGCTCGATCCCGATCAGGTCTTGGAGAACATATTTGTTGCTAGGGCATTTAATGCTGAACATCAGATGCTTCTTGCAGAAAAGGCACCAAAGATTATCGAAGAACATAATGTAAAGCTAATTGTCGTGGATTCATTGACATCAAGGTTTAGATCAGAATTCGTTGGGAGAGGAAGCCTAGCAGACAGGCAGCAAAAGCTAAACAAGCACCTGCATACTCTACAGAAACTAGCGGACATGTACAATCTAGTTGTTTACGTTACAAACCAGGTTATGGAGAATCCTGGATTGCTCTTCGGTGACCCGACTACACCAATTGGCGGAAACATTGTCGGTCACCAAGCCACATTTAGAATTTACCTGAGAAAGAGCAAGGAAGACAAGAGAATAGCAAGGTTAGTTGACTCTCCATACCTACCAGAAGGTGAGGCAGTATTCAGGATAACACCAAAGGGAATAACGGACTAGGGGGGTTGAAAAGAGAAGTTATGGAGATACATACGAAATGCCCAGTGTGTGGTGGGGATGCAATCTCCATCTTCACCACATATCACATCCCCAAATTTGGAGAAGCACTGCTAACCAGCATTTCCTGTGAGCAATGCAAATATAAGTCATCAGACGTTCTCATTCTCAAAGAGGATAACCCAAAGAGATTTAAAGTGAAGATAGACTCTCCAGAGAAATTGAACTATCGCGTAATTCGCTCCTCCTATGGTAACATAAAGATTCCAGAGCTGGGGATTGAAATTCTTGCCACTGGTTTCTCAGAGGGCTTCATAACAAATGTTGATGGGCTAATCTTGAGGATAGAAGATGTCCTAAGAGACAAGATAATGACAGAAGAGAACAAGGAAAAGGTTGAAAACTTGCTAAAGAAATTGGAAGCGGCCAGAACTGGGAGAATAACATTCACACTAATACTGGAGGACAAAACAGGCAATTCTGCAATCATCCCAAATGAGCGTTAAACTAGCTTCTTATATATCCCTTGATACTCCTTCTCAACTTCCTCGTTTATTTTCAAAAATACCATTTGTGCAATCCTAGCATTCTTCTGTAATTTTATCCCATGTGGATTGTGGACAATCAATGGGAATTGTGACCTCCCCTCAAATCCTGCATCCCAGACACCGTGCACGGTGTATGCTCCCATCCTCAGGAGAGATGTCCTGGTAAATGCCAAGGCCATGATGTCCTTTGGTAATCTTATGTACTCATTTGTCGTGACCAGGTACACTCCTGGTTTCAAAGCCACCCACCCATCCGGGGAAAACTCCAAGGGTTTGGCGAATGGTATTTGTCTGTGGGTGTTGGAGAAATCTATTTGCCCAGGACCATCAAACACCATTATTTCCCTCAAAGTCAAATCAAATCCATTTGGTTGGATCTGTGTCTGTAAGTTTATGTAATCTGAGATTAGTGCTTTATCCTTTATCAGGAAGCGTATCGTCCTATCGTTGAGAATCATATCAATCCCCTCTTGGTTAGTTCAGATATTGTTTTTTTCATTCCCCTCTCCAATGAGTACTTTGGTTTCCATCCAAGTTCTTTTCTAGCTAGGGTAGTATCTGCAACTCTGTTCCGAGTCAATCTTTTGATGCTGGAGGATAGCATAGTTACCTTTGGTTTTTCAGATTTTATTTTACTAATTCCCTCGTACAACTTTGAAAGGGCTAGGGCTAGGGGTTTTGCTATTCTTTTGTCTGTAAACTTTACTCCCAGCAGCTTGCAAATCAGCTTGTATGTGTCCTTGTAAGTCAAAACGTCTGGACCTGCTATGTGATATATCTTGTTTCTGGCAATTGGTGCTAAAGCTAAAACCAGAGCATCAACTACATCATCCACATAAACTAGATGGAAAAGATTCTCTCCAGATCCTATTATGGGATAGCCCTCCTTTGCAGCCTTTATGATTTGTGCCCATGTTTCATTTGGACCGTACACTATCGTGGCCCTAATTATGGTATAGGGTATTCCATGCTTCAACCAGTAATATGTTATCATTCGCTCTGCCTCTGCCTTAGATTCCTCATATTTAGTCTCTGGGTTGTAAGGCGCGTCCTCCTTTGCAGGTTCTTTAGTCTCACCGAGAACCCCCAGAGAACTGAGGTATATGAACCTCTCTAGTTTTTTGTTTTTCAGAGTTTCTAGCAGATTCTTTGTCCCCTCCACATTCACCCGCCACATTTCTGGGGAGGTCTCATCTAGAATAGCGGCCAAGTGGTATATCACATCGATTCTCTTCCTCTTTAATGGTGCTAAACTGTGCTGATCGAGAATGTCTGCCTCAATCAACTCCACACTGTCCTTGAATATTTTTCTAGCATTTCTTATGTTCCTATCTAACACTATCACGTGGTGACCTTTTTTAAGTAGCTTATTCACCAATCTTCTCCCAATAAATCCTGTACCACCAGTAACCAAAATCCTCATAGGAACCGACAATAATATATTACTTGGAAGTATATAATTGTGCTGGAGGGATTTTGATGAAAAAGGAGCTATCAAAACCGGGTAAAGTAGAGAGATACATACACGAAAAACTAGAGTCTGAAGGTGCTATACTGCTTTCCCTTATCGATCCTGCAGATCAACCCCCAGAAGAAGGCGCAAAAATGGCTAAAGCTGCTTATGAGGGTGGAACTGACATAATACTTGTTGGGGGATCAATAGGCGCCCAGGGAGAGTATCTAGACACAACTGTGAAATTAATGAAGGACGAGGTGGACATCCCAATAATACTCTTCCCTGGAAATATAGGTACTCTTACACCATATGCTGACGCTGTTTATTTCATGTCCATGCTCAATTCTAGAGATGTTTACTGGGTAACCACCGCTCAGATAGCATCTGCGCCAGTTGTGAGAGATATGGGTCTATAACCAATCCCAACAACATACCTCGTTCTAGAACCTGGTGGTGCAGTGGGTTGGGTTGGAGATGCTAGGCTCCTACCAAGGAACAAGCCATACATAACTGCTGCAGCAGCATTGGCTGGCCAGTATTTGGGATCCAGGCTGATTGTAACTGACTCCGGATCTGGTGCGCCAACACCTGCGCCCGTAGAATTGGTTAGAGCGGTTGCAGAGGTGTGTAGCGTACCTTACTTCTATGGGGGCGGAGTTAGAAAGCCAGAACAGGCCAGGGAGATAATAAAGGCCGGGGCGGATGGTATACAGATTGGAACAGCATTCGAGGCAGAGAGAAACAAGATGAGAGACAAGGTTGCCGAATTCGTGAAGGTAATAAAGGAAGAGGGTAAGAAAAGAGTATGATAGAGTTAGATGGCAGTTACGGAGAAGGTGGCGGACAGATAATTAGGACTGCCCTAGCATTATCTGCAATTACTGGGGAGCCCGTAAAGATAGTGAATATACGAGCAAAGAGAGATCCACCGGGGCTAAAAGAACAACATCTAAATGCCATAAAGGCAATGCAAAAACTAACAGATGCAGAAGTTAGTGGAGCAAGCGTTGGGTCAAAGGAAATAGTATTCGTTCCTGGGGAGATATGTGGGGGGAACATATCTCTCAGTATATCAACCGCTGGTTCTGTGGGTCTGATTTTGCAGCCACTACTAATCGCGGGGCTATTTGCGAAGAAGGAAGTAATCATAAAAATAAAGGGTGGTGGAACATGGGTAAAGTGGGCGCCACCCTTGAAATACATTGATCGTGTGCTTACAAGATTCTTATCCAGGTTTGGCTATCATGTTGAGATAAATGAAGAGGTGCCTGGTTTTTACCCTGCTGGTGGAGCTAAAGCAAGCATTATAATTAAACCCAGAAAACTAAGCAGAATAACCGCCCTGCAATTTGGAGAATTGGTGGGTGTGGAGATATTTGCAGACGGAAGTGAGGAATTAAGCAAAAGAAAAGTACTGGAAAGGATGGTATCCACTGCTAGACTGAGCATTTACAATCACCTGGGGATATCCCCAAAAGTCCAAAAAAGGTATTATAAAACGCAATCAGTGGGTTGCGGCATCCTTGTGGTGAATGTAGGGGAGGAGGGAATTCATGGAAATTCTGCGTTGTGTAGACTTGGTGTTAGAGCAGAGGATGTAGCTAGGGAAGCGCTAGAATTCTCATACAACCGCGCACTTGACAAACATCTTGGGGACCAAATTGTTCCATTCCTGGCATTATTCGGTGGAGAAGTAACTGTGGAAGAAATAACACAACACCTAAAAACAAATGTGTGGGTGTGTAATCAATTCCTACCAGAGAGTGTAAAACTCGTGGAGAATGAAAACACAATAATCGGAAATCTCTAGAACACAGAAAACAAGAAAAACAACAAGTCCCCCACCAAAATAGTTATTATCAATCCTAAAAATATGTAAATACCAAATGTCGGAAGGT
>JAJRYR010000065.1 GCA_024275655.1 archaeon
AAAGTGGAGAGCCCCGGGTTGAGGAACTAAAAAAGGAGGAATTTTCTCTGATGGATATATTGGCTGAGGCCGGATATTCCTTTGCTAGAGGGGCATTGGCAGCATTGGATTCCCAGGATTTAAAAATTAGTGCAAGCTTTTAACCTAGTTAGTACAAAATACTAGCGATGGATTACATGGATGAACTCAGGTTTTCTGTTAAGTATCCATTCACGAGTCTAGCCAGGGAACTAGTTGCTAGGATGAACATTTCCTTTGATGCTTTAGACCCAGTTTTCATAGAGAGAGCTAGACAGAGAATAATGGAAGATGTGAAGGGTGGAGTGAACCTGAATCCAAATGCTAGATTAACAAAGGCTTTGGAGGCAGAGCTAGTTTCATATCCTCTGGCGAAGATCTTGGTTTCCCTATCAAAGAGCCCATACTTGAAAAGGCAATTTGTCTCTGGGGAGGCAAATACCTTAAGGCGTTTTCTCATGGTTGAGGATGAGGATGCAGTTGAGAGAGTTGCCAGGGAACTGGGCTTAGATGCTAGGGGCGATAAATTGCATTTCAAATCATATCTAAAGTTTCTGCCAAAGGATGATAACTACAAGTTGGTTTACCAGGAATTAAAGGATGGTTATGTTTCAATAACGAGAGATACCTTGGTAGAAATAATTGTTTCTGCATTTACCCGACAATTGAACAAAGATCTTGAGACATATCCAGCAGATCTGGAGTTTTTGAAAAAGCATTTGGAGGGCTTAGGGATTGAAAGGACTGAGGCGTTTGAGTACTCCGGACCCATGGATGCGGACGCATTTCCACCTTGCATGAAAAAAATACTTGCAGATGCTGCAGCTGGTGTCCACTTGGGGCACAACGCCAGATTTGCCATAGCAACCTTTCTGGCAAACGTTGGACTAGCAAAGGAAAAGATTGTGGACGTCTTTAGAAACCAGCCAAATTTCAATGAGAGATTAACTACGTATCACGTGGAGTACATACTGGGGGAAAGGGGATCTGGTCAAAAGAGGATGACTCCGTCCTGTGAGAAGATGAAGATATACGGTTTGTGTGTGAATCCAGATCAATTGTGCCAGAGGATAAAGAATCCTCTGGGCTACTACCGGGTAAAGCTTAGATCTAGGAGGAGACGACATGAATCCAAAGAGGTGGCTAAGAGATAGGTTTTCAGAGTATTATGAAAGGGAGGGAGTATCTCCCCCACCAAGGATCTGGGAGAGGGAGTTCGGAGTAGGTATTGAGAAAAAGATAGACTATAGACACCTATCCTTCAAAGATGAAAAGGAGTTGAATGCCTATCTAAAGATAAACACACCCTTGTTCATATCCTACTCAGCAGCTTATTATCAGTATCCCGGAGCCACACCAATGGAAAGCAAGAAATTGATTGGGGCAGATTTAATATTTGACTTTGATCTGGGTGATATAACCTCTGACTGCGATGGTAAGTTCCCCAGTCCAGAATGCTTGGATCTGGTGAAGAGAGAGGTTATAAAACTGATAGAAGACTTCCTGATCCCAGATTTTGGCTTTTCTAGGGATGAGATACTGGTTTTCTTCTCAGGTAGTAAGGGATACCACGTGCACATAAGGTCGGACATTGTCCAGGACCTAGACCAAAGGGCAAGGATGGAATTGGTGGATTATGTCTCGGGAGTGATGAACCCAAGGTACTTTATCAGAGTGGTTGGAAAGAGTATAAGGGGCCCTAGACCGGATCAGGGGGGGTGGCACGGAAAATTGGCCAGAGCACTAATCAATGTCTTGAATTCAGAAGATGTTTTGTCTGCCAGGAAAAAACTTGGGATTGGATTGTCCACTTGCAAGAAATTGATGGATAGAAAAGAGATGGTTATAGATGGGATCCGTAGGGGCATCTGGGATCAAGCTCCAGTGGGAAAGGAGACCTGGAATGCCATTTTATCTTCTTTAGTTACTGAACTGGGAGTTAAGCTAGATAGGAATGTGACCATAGACATGGCTAGGTTAATTAGGCTCCCCACCAGCCTACATGGAGATAGTGGTCTTCTAGTGAAGGAGGTTAGAAATCTTGAGTCTTTCAATCCATTGGAGGACACGATAGTGTTTGGTAGGAAACCTTACAGGATTTCTGTTAATAGGACCATAGAGTTTTATCTAGGAGGAGAACAAAAAATAGAGAAGGGGGAGCAGGAGCTTCCCGAGTACCTGGCTGTGTATCTGGTTGCCAAAGGGGAGGGAGTTCCAGTTGAGTGATGAATTTGGCTTTGACGACCTAAGGGCTTTGCAGAGAAAGGAGCGGAGCATAGCTAGCTTGGCAGAGGTAGATCCTGAGTTGTACAGGAAGATAGTAGAGTATGTGAATGTTCTAATATCCGATTCCCAGGAGAGTAAGGATCTGAATAAGATTAGACTCTTAGAGAATACCGTGAAGGTTGCCAGAGACGTTGCCCATAGAAGGATGCAGAAGATAGTTATGAGGGCATTGAAAACAGCAAAAACTGGAGAATACTCAGACAAGAACATGACTCCAGAAGAAGTGGACTTGTACAATAAACTGGTGGAATTATTGAAGGAATA
>JAJRYR010000066.1 GCA_024275655.1 archaeon
AAAAAATTCCCAAATTTCTTTGTCAAAAAAGTGGGACAGTACAGGATAGTGTATGTAAAAGATCTCAAGGAAAAAAGAAAGATTGTTTACTTCATTGGAAATCACAAGGAATATGAAAGATGGTATACTCAATTATGGTAACTCAGATAACAACAGATATCTTCCCGGCCAATTCTAGGACCAGTTTATTCGCCAAGAGTTTAGTTCTTATTTTCACTGCCCTCATTTCAACGCCCTTCTTTTTGCTGTTTTCATTGCCTCGCAAAACTTTGGATCCATTTCGCAGTTGGGCCTCAGCTCTCTAACAGGCGGGTGGAAAACCAGGAATAACAAGGCTCCCCTGTGCCTGGCAATCTCCAGGACATGCCTAGTTCCCCTCTCTGTTGGAGCATCTGGGAACAACGCAATGCTATCCTTCATAAGCGTGCACCCCTTAACTTCCAAGGGCCTCCCGTCCTCCAGCAAAAAATCTACCCTACTACTTCCCAGCTTCACTTCTCTTGCCTTGATTGGTCCAAACAATCCAGGTATCAGTTTCTCCGCAATTCTAGGGTGATATCCAGAGTGTACAAAAACCCAATACCTGCTCTTTACCGCAAGAACATCCAAATCTGTCTTCCTAGCCTTCCCCTTCACCCTCTTCACAACCAGCTCCCTGCCTGGAACCAAAAGCTCCCTCAACCTTCCTGGATCGTGCAGGTGGGCCAATCTCCCGTCTCCTAGTTCAACCAAGAACCTGTTGGGCCTGGACTTGAACTTTGCCTTTTCCACTCCAGGAATTTGCATTATTTTCATAAGAATCCCTGTATCACAACTCTATATCCTCGCAAAAAAATTATTTCTTCATCATCTCAATCCAAGCTCTGATTTTAGATGGAGATGCCCGTATGCCATGCATTTTGAGGAAAGCGTGAAAGTTCCTGGTTGCCTCATCCACATCCTCAACCTTCTTGAAGTGAGTTCTTAATCCGTCCATTAACTTCCTTCTAGCTCTAGACCCAAGTTTGAGATACTTCTCCATAACTCCTGCAACCATTTCTTTTTCATCGTCGCTCAGCTTGCGCAGTGGTAAGATCGCTCTTCCATTGGTCCTCACAAGGGCAGCCACGGTCATCTTCAGTATTCCTCTCTGGAACTCATTCAACTGCTTATGCTTTCCCTTCAACGCTTTTTCAACAGCATCCAACACTATTGAAATATCCTTGTGGCTCAGCACGTCCCTTTTCAGGGCAACAAACTCATCCTTCGGCAGTATGACCACTACTTCTTTCTTTCCTTTTAGTGGTGGCCTTGGGGCATCCCGCATATACATCCTCAACCTGGCCAACCTATCATCGGACAGATCTAGAACTGGATAGAAGGCCCTGTTTTTAGCTGGAACCTTGTAGGGATCTAAGTGAGAGACCAGTCTTCTTTCCACGGGCTCCACTAGCGAAGCAGTTTTGCCCAACCCCTGGTAAGTGTATTCTGACCTGACCGTTCCGTTCTTCTCAACAACTGCAAATGAAATTCTCTCCCTCCCTCTCTCAGGCAAGAAGACGATCCTGTATGCAAAATTTCCAGAAACCTCATCATCCTTAACCTCAACTCCCTTTCTTTGCAAGAACATCCTGAGGGTGGTCTTGGGCAAAAGCTTCCTGCTGTGCAATTCCAAGAATCTCTTCACGCTGGGCATAATCTAATTGACAAAGTACCAGTTTAAAAATTGTTATTCTAAATTCACTACCTAAACCCAATTATCAAGAACCCATACATTTCAATGTCCTCCTTAGGCCAGAACTTTACATCCTTTGTTCTCAGGACGTACGTCACTTTCTTCTCAATAACCCTCCCAGTGTACTGCTTTGTTCTAGGATCCCACTCTCTGAGGACCAGGATATCGCCTGGTTTGCATTCAAAATCAGCCAAGCGCAGCTCAAACGTCTTATCTCCGTCTAGGATCTTCTGAAAGTATTCTGGCCAAACTTTCTTTTCTATTCTCATAAGAGATCACCTCAAGGCCAGTCTAAATCTTCTCCAGCCAATATTTTTACAAGGTTATTTTGATAGCATGGTATCAAGAATACTAGCTAGTTGTTCCAGTTTTGGAACAAAATTCCTAGTTTTTGTTCCAGTTTTGGAACACTAGTAGAGGAAACCAAACGCAACCAAGGGGAGTTCTCCCTTTCCTGGGAGCTTTCCATCAACGACTAAGTAATCGCTTCCCTGTTCCCAGGTCTTCCCGGGGCCACCTATCTCGTAGGTATCCCCCGCTAGGTAGAAGTCCGCCGTCGTTTTGGGATCGAATTCCAGCCCCAGGTTTAAGGTGTGCTGGACAAAGAACTCCTCTCGTAGAATGCCCACGTTGAAAGGTTTTCCGATGCTCTTCAGTATCCCCGCCCTTATTGGGGGAGTCAAGTATAGCTTTTTTTCCTTGTGAACCTTCCCTCCCTTTGGGAGTACTTCTTTCAGCACTAGGCCATCCTTTAGCAGTTCGATGTACCTGTGCAGTTGGCTCTTGGCAACCCCTATTCTCTGGGACAAACCAGTTAAGCTTATTTGTTCAGACGAGATAGCTATAGCATAAAGGGTTTTCTCTATCTCTACAATATTTTCCATGTCCAGTTTTCTAAATGTTATGAGATCGTCCCTTAGGAATTTCTTCAGCAATTCGAATATATCTGACTTGAACTGGAGCAGGTATGGGAGTGCATTTGCCATGTAATCCGGGATGAACTGGGAGTAATGCAGCAAGTGTCTCCATCTCCCAGATAGTATCCGATCCAGTGTGGTTCTCTTTTCCTCTATCCCTCTAGAGAGCGCTAGGAATTCCCTAAATGAGAGGGGTTCCAGGGTCAATCTCTCAACTCTCCTGGCCAGTTCCCTTGGATAGAACGCCAGAGCTGCAGATCCGGTCAGGACTAGGCTGACTTCTCCTTTGTATGCCTCATAGAATGCCTTTATCTCATCAAACTGCAGGGACTCCTGGAATTCATCCAGGGCTATGTACTCGGCACCCTTTGATACGTGTATGTATTCTAGCATGTCATACAATGGTTGGGATTTTAATGGCGTGTAGTCCATGGGGAGATATGCGTAGTTCTTGCCAGAGAGTACTTGACTAACCAGAACAGTCTTTCCGGTTCCCCTCAAGCCAACCAGGATAGTTATAGAGTGCCTGTTTTCAATGCTTTTTGACAGCCCAGGATACAAGTACCTCTTATACGCATACTTGCTGTTGTTCTCCACTATCCTAGACCCTATAACCAGCCCCTTCTCAACAACATCCCTGTCCAGTTCCATGATAAAATTCTAGGCAAACTAGTATTTATTTGTTCCAGTTTTGGAACAAAATTCCTAGTTTTTGTTCCAGTTTTGGAATTAAGCTTCTTATTTTTCATATTTAAAGTCATCATTTTTGATAACCTCACCAACAAATTTTATTCACTTTAACTCTCTCTAGAAGGCTTGTCATGTCTAGTCATCCAACTAAGATCTACCTATGTCTTTTTAGCAACCGCCAGCTGTATTTTTTCTTGATAACTCCCTTCCCTTTCTTTTCCACGAATCTATCCGCCCAGAGATAGCCCAACTCATTAATGAACTCGGAGGGTGTTCTGATTTTTACACCTTTAGGTGATAGTGCTTTCATTTTGAAGTGTTTCTTGTTATACGTAACGATGTACCTTGCACCGGAAGAGAACGCTAATGCCACAACATAAGCATCGTCTCGATCCTTGACAAACCGCAGTAGATACTCTTTATCAAATTTGCCTTTAACATTCACCACTCTCACGTTAGAGAGTAGTTTGTTCAATCCCTTGTAAAATAGTGCAATAGGCATACCTGCCTTTCTTGAGATCTCCACACTGTGCTCGTCGATTTCTTCACGAATAACATCGGATATAACGAGTTTCACTTCTGGATGTATTATTGACAACAGAAGAAATGCTCTACTGATGCCCTCATCTCGTATCATCGCGGAGAAAATGACATTCGTATCAACGGCAACTACAATTTTGCCCATGCTGCTCTCCCTAGTTTCTTGGATATAGAGAGTGCTTTCTTCTTTGTCATGCCACTGAACATAAACATAAAACTCAGTTCAAGGTTCTTCCTGGCAAATTCTAGCAAGTCCTTTTCACTAACTCCCTTGCTCTTTGCCAACTCCAAAACATCTTCGGGTATGGACACGGTTACGCTCTTCCCTTTTGTCATGTTTTCTTGTTATGAAAACGAGTATTAAAAAGATTATTGATAACTTTCCCACCTCTTCTTAACTCTCTCTAGAAGGCTTTTCACTGGCTGGTGGTTTTGGTCTTGTTTGAGAGTAACCACCTCCATAGTGGCATAAATCTTACGTTTTTATTCCCGATCTTTTCTTCATCCTCAAAGTCCCATGTTACTATTAGAAGATTTCTACACTTAAGCAGGTCTGAAGCTCTAATTAGCGCCCGGGTCTCTCGTTTCTCTACCTCGTCTCTTCCTGAAGCATAGGTAACTTGGATTAACTGGTTTACCTTCATCCCCTCTTTTATGACAAAATCGACCTCATTCCCCCTGTAATCCTTCCAGTAATATAGCTCGTGGTCTCCGGCTAGTTCCCCTTTTTTTAACTCCAGGAAAACAAGGTTCTCCATAAGCTTCCCCGTATCTGGGGAGAAACCCACTAAATTTGACGCCAGTCCATTGTCGTTTATGTATATCTTCGGCATTGACAACAAGGACTTCTTCAGATAAAAGTGGAATTTCCTCAAGAAAAAGGCAAAGAAGATTTCCTCTAGGTAAGCCGAGTAGGTATAAACCGTCTTGTTGCTCACCTCTGTCTTCTGCCTTAGTTGTTTGTAAACCTTGTTTACAGAAAATTCCTTTGTAAATGATTGAACGGCAGAGTACAATAGGAATCTAGCCACGTCTACATTCTCTATTTTGTGTCTTTCAACCAGGTCTTTGTACACCACAACATCTAGGTACTCCCTAAAGAACATTCTGGGGTTAATCTTTCTAAGTACAACCTGGGGAAACCCTCCTAACTTCATATACTCTGTTAAGTGGTGTTTTATTTTGGACTCTTCATAGCTAGAGTATATTCGTTTAATTTCAAAACCATTCAGTGTGAGAAACTCCCTGAAACTGAAGGGAAAAACTGGTACGTTTATACTCCTTCCTCTTAGTTGTGTGGCAAGCTCTCTACTAAATAGTTTTGAACTTGAACCTGTAACAAAGATATTGTATCTTTTCTTCTCAATTAGACTATACAAGAAAGACTGCCACCTCTCTAGATTTTGTATTTCATCAAAAAACAGGTACCTTGGCTCTTTCCCATATATCTCCGTGTGCACGTGAACGCATCTTGTTACCTGTTCTCTTTCCAGACTCTTAATTTCATCATCTTCAAAATTTACAAAGAGATACTCCTCATCCTTTAAATTTAGTTTTCTAATCATGTTAAACAAAAAGAAGCTCTTCCCTGCTCTTCTTGGTCCAATCACGGCATTTGCGAACTCTTTTGATGGCGTTGCTTCTATTTCCCTGTCCTTTACATCCAATTCTTTTATTTCTTCCTTTTTGTCCACGAGATATTTCTTCATGGTTTCATTTAGGAATAAACTTATTTATAAATTTTATGTCATGAGGGATAAACTTTTACCCTTCCACTTCTTCCTAGCCTTCCTAGAAGGCTTTTCTTGGCCTTGCCCCTTTGCAGAATAACTAATATCCGAATCTTCTTTCATATTCTTTATGCGGCAACCTTCTAGGATTACACTCACTATCATAACTTCATTTCCCTTTATCGTGTACAACAACCTCCACGCATTTGGCAGGTTATACTTCCACAAATTGTCTATTTTATACTTCTTTATGTACTCTTTTGGTATCAATCTTTTAGGGATTGCTATTCCACACGTAGGATCCTCTTTTAAATCTTCAATGGCCCCTTTTCAAGAATTTGTATAGTTCCCTTTCCTCTGTTTTACCGTTTTTAAGTTTCTCAAACGCTCTCTTGATCTTTTTATTTATAAATGCAACCCTTCTAACTTTCTCTATTCGTCTCAACTCACTCGTCGTCTATTATCAAACCATCTTTCAACAGTTTCTTAACACCGTCAGGATCAAATATCCATACCACTTTTCCATTCCTGTCAAAGACTACCTTGTTCGAGTACTCCAGATAGTCCAGTATTACCAGAAATGTCTGGTACATAACCTTCTTTGGCAGGTTCTTCCAGATCTGCCTTTTTGTATACTCGCCACTGTGCTTTTTTATGAACTCCTCTACCATGAGTATCGTGTCCAGCCTAGGGAATCTAAAGTACCTGGTCTTCTTGTCAGCTTTCATTTTTTCAAGTACCATTTCCATGAGTCTAGTATATCAGTTGATATATTTATTAGTTACTCCGTTGTACTATCCAGGTACTCACTTACCAGACCCTTTTTTTATCTTCCTCTTCCCACCTCTTCTTAACTCTCTCTAGAAGGCTTTTCACGTCCAGTTGTCTAGGTTTGTCTTGGCCTTGCTTGATCGCGCGCTCTACTTGGGTTTTCATCAACAGTTAAATAACAAAAACGCATAAAAAACCGTAATGGATTACGAAATAGCTAAGATTGTGTTGCTTCCAACACTGGAGAAAAAGCTAAAAAAGATAAAAGACAAGCACCAAATAAAAAGAGTATACTCTTTTTATCAGAAGATCAAGAGATCTGGATTAAAACAGGCAAAACCTTTGTTTTCGATGCCACCCTACCACCTATTTGAGTTTAAATCGATGCGACCGCCATATCGGTTGTATATCATTTATGATGCTGATTCTAAAACAGCGTATATGTACGATTGGGTACACAAAGAACAGCAGGAAAAAGCAATAAATGAACTAAAAGAGAGCATCAAAAGGGGATTGATGAATGTGTTCTAATCCAGTATGGATTCAAAGAACTTGTCTATCTTCTTCCCTGATATGCTCTTCCCCGATTTTATCTCCACAATTCCTTTGGATAAAACTATGGAATAGTATATATCCTTTGCTATGCTCTTTGACAGAGAATCAAGTATCGGTTTAATGTCCACCGATCCAATGCCCTGAGATACTTGTTTCGTTTTTGCTACCATCGGCAACCCCTAATTCATTATAGAAACTAACTGATATATACTTTACGGGTATATATAATATTCACATACATTCACATCAAAATGTCTACTCTCCCCACCTCTTCTTAACTCTCTCTAGAAGGCTTTTCACGTCCAGTTGTCTAGGTTTGTCTTGGCCTTGCTTGATGGCTCTTTCTACTTTTGTTACTATTACAGCTCATTTGCATCCACTATTTCTGGTTCGGGGAAATCAAAATCTATATATTCATCTACAAGCTGTCTTTGAGGGGCTTCTCTTTTTATGCGCCACAATGCAGTCTCACAATATTTTTTGGATATATCTATACCTACAAATCTTCTCCGTAGTTTCCATGCAACAAAAGTCGTTGTTCCTGCTCCGTTAAATGGGTCTAGTACAATGTCACCCCTGTATGAGAATAATTTTATAAGTCTCCTAGGTAATTCCTCAGGGAACATAGCGGGGTGTCCAAATTCTTTCATTCTTGTTTCAGGAGCTATCACCCATTTGGCGTATACCCATTTTTTAAATTCATCCTCAGTTATGTCTATATCCTCTTTTCTACCTACTTTCTTGTGTGTCTGTTTGTCAAAGACTTCTATAAATTCCCAGGTATACTTTAGGTAGGGCATCGAAGGTGACTTCCAACTGCCCCATGCCGTATATTTTGCATTATAATTGTTCTTTTCCCATAGGATCTCTGCTTTCCACAGGAATCCTATTTTAAGTAGTTGATTAGATATTATATGGTGAGTGGGTACATAATCAGAAAATAATGGTTGAACATTTACAGCTATTCTTCCTCCTGGCTTTAAAATACGGTAACATTCCTTCCATATCCTAAACAACTTCTCAAAATACTCGTTCCACTCTTTTGTGTCTTGTGTGGGATCGTCTGCATAACTATGACCAAAATTATATGGAGGAGATGTTATCACAAGATCTATTGAGTTTGATGGAATCTTAGAAAGAACTTCCTCTGCATCACCAACGATTATTTTATTTATGAATCTCTTAATTTCTGGCGGTTCTTTTACGATTATTGCTTCCTTCGCATTCCTTGTTCCTCTTCTGCTTTTTTCTTTTATAGATTTACCACTTATTTTCTCTTTTTTCATAATATTTTTCCCTCCTTTATTAACTTTTGTTCAATATCGCACCAATCTCTCTCTAGATGGTGTTTGACAAACTCAAAAAGGTCTAAGACCACACCAGTGTCAATTGGATGTTTTATTTTGTTTTTTCTCTTTCCTTTTCTCAACACATAAATCTGATCTATCCGGGAATATGCAGGATCTACGTCTAGACTTACATCATACCACTCAGTTACTACTAGGAATAAACAATGTGGGTTTCCATTTTTTATTTTTTCAGCTGTAGCAATAGAACCCTCTAACATTGTTTTATCTAGGTATGTTTTGCATTCAATAGAAACAACAGGGATATTTATTACACTTTGTTCACCATCTGCTCTTATGGATATGGTCCTATATATCGCAAAATCTTGGTCTTTCATGTTTATTCTCATACTTGGAGTCCTTGTGAAATCCATTAAATTTCTAGGCGCAAAATATAGGTTGCTATATGCTGTTGTACCACCCAGAAGTATTGTACTGCTTTCATATCCCCCTTTCTTTCCTTCTTCTTTAGCTTTCTCGTTAAGATCAGATACTAAATCCCTAAATAGATAATATAAAAATTCTTCAATAACTGATGGATGAAATTTGCTCTGAGCTGAAAAATTTGCTTTTTCTATTTTATTTTTGTAGTCGTTCAAAAGTTTCACTCTTTTTTTGAGAATGCTTTCAGAGTATCCCCTTAGTTGGTCATTAAGCCCTTTCCACTTTTTATACTCTGGAATTATTTGTTTAAGCTGATATTTTTGTTCATCGCTTAAGGAAGACCACTTTTTGAGTTTTGCACGTATCTTGCTACCATGAACGTGAGGCTTTTCTACGTTCTTGTTGAACCACACCAATTCTTCATTAATGTCCATTTGATTCACCTGCCTATATGCTTTAATTCATTTATCTATTATTACATTATTATGGCTCTTATTTCTTATCTTT
>JAJRYR010000067.1 GCA_024275655.1 archaeon
ATGGGGCGGAAGAGGATGGTTTGGTGGTGGTTTTGGAAGAGGTTTAGGTTACTGGATGACTGGATTGCCTGGATGGGCAAGAGGTTGGCCTAGGGGTGGATATTGTTGGTACTACTACTGGCAAACAGGCCAGTTCCCGCCGTGGAGCCCGTGGGCAGTTGGCCAATCCCAGATAAACCAAAACCGGCTAACCTACCTAGAAACCATAAAAACGGCCCTGGAAGACGAGTTAAAATCCCTGGAGAAGCAAATCAGTGAACTAAAAAGGAAGGAAGAGGGGGACTGACCCCCTCATATACCATTAACAGATAATTTTTCAATACCTTTTTCCATACAAGTTTTTTCAATGCCCACAACGATATACACCACAGCACCCCGGACAGTACTATACTGGGGGAAGGATCTATTAATCCTAAACTAATCATGGCAGGAGTATATCCTATTAGTCTGAATGGTAGAAATGCAGCAAGTTGTTGTAGGGGCTGGGGGAATAACATTAATGGAACAAGCTGTCCAGAAAATAGTACTATGATTGCATCTACGATGGCCTCAAATCCCCAAGGATCTTCAACCCAAAAGGCCAGTAGACCAATAGTTACATACAGTTGGAGGATGGCGAACATACCCACACCGGAAATTAGAATTCCCATCAGAATGTTGCTTAGAGGAACTGGTTGCAGTAATAACCATATTATCAAGAGGATTAATGCTGGCATCCTATAAAACAAGGCAGATGACCAGTATCCAAGTATCCAATTCAGCTCAATATCTAGCGGACGGGCTAATTGTACACCTATTCTACCAAGGCGAATGTCCCTTGCAATTCTACGTGGTATTGCCCTTGATCTTGCAATTGAGAATAACCCCACCAACACAAAATATGGGACTATAAATTCATGAGAAATCGGCAATTTGAGGGCAGGGCCTATAATTGACCATGCAAGGATTGTGAGGAATATCCTGGTAATAGGATTTATTGTACTAATTAGGTTTAATGGGTATACTAGCTCTCTTTTCACATTGATTCCTACTATTTTCTTAACCGCCCGCAGATTCATATCTCATCAAACCTTTTTTCCATGTGATCCAGGTAACAATACTCCAAAATATTATCGCTATCAACAGCAAGGGTAGATATATCACGGAGTTGCTTAAGTTTCTGGCAAGCTCAACAGGAACACACTGGATAACACCAACAGGAATTAGAAAATAGAATACAATCTTCCAAAAAGTCGGATATATGGCAGTGGGGAATTTTGATTGAGAGATAATAACATTCTGGAATGTACGCAAGAGCCGTATTGCTCTTCCAAACCAGAAAGATAAAAGGACAATATTGAGGAGGATTAAAGCAACGATTACAGTTCCTAGAAGAGTGTAAATTAGACCAATGAGAAAGGGACCAATTTTAATACTTGGTAGTGCAAAGGTGAAATACACTAGTGCGGGAACAATTTCCAGGACAGATGGAAGACTAAGCTGTGTTCCTAATGTAGCGACAATCGTGGGCATAGGTTTTGTTAGATATATGTCCAAAAAACCAAGCACTATATCTTGCGATAGTTTTCCGTAGTTAAAGAAGGTGTCCATAATTGTCTTTGCGACTCCGAAGTACCCTAGCATTAACATAGTTTCAGTCAAAGACCAACCATACAATGTCTCTGTATGGGAGTATATGAACTGCCACACCAGGACAAAGACAAATGCCCAAGCTAATCCTACTGGTATCCAAACTAGGAGAGATGTACGGTATTCCAGTAACTGATAAATTTTTCTTTTAGCGTGTGCGACGTATGCTCTAAAACCTAGAGATGCTATTCGAGAAATCTCCATTGCAGTTATTAACTCAAAACCAGTTTATAATCTGAGATCACTCAACCCCTAGATTTTTCTTTATCATTCCTGCAACGAATGGGCTTCTTATCCAAGCAGCCCTGTCAAGTCTTGGATCCTTTGGGTTATTCAAGAACAAAATAACTTCATCATCCACTATTGCAAACCTGTGCTCCCCTTTCTTCAAGTCTACAAAGACCCCCCTTGATTTTGCCTCCTCCAGAGCATCGCCTAGGTACTCTAGTTTCCTCTGTAAACCTTTCTCGTCTCCACCTAGGATTACATGCTGGTTTGCATTCTCCACAAGAGTTCTTATTGTGTTGTATATGTTCCTCCTGTCTGCTAGGTAGTAAACCTCTCCACTTGCGATCTTATCTTTCTTTTCTTCCTTCAGCTCCCTGGACAGCTCGTCTCCAATCTCATCCAGTTCTGACATCTCCTTCTTGAATTCTTCCATCCTCTTCCTCTTCAAATGTTCTATTGCTTTTCTAATGGGAATTGCCTCGTACCTAATTGGCCTTTGAGGGATGATTTTTACCAGCCCCTTCTTTTCCAACTTCTCGAGAACATCATAAACCCTGGGCCTGGGTATGTGAGCCAACTCAGCCAGTTTGCTGGCAGTGGCAGATTTAACCTTCACAAGTGCGAGATAAGCAGAAGCTTCATAAGAATTGAGACCCAGCTTTTTCAACAATTCCATAGCTTTTGCCATGTCAACCATAACGAATGCCCCCTTTTTATATGTTACCCTTTCAAAGTTTCAACAACTTTGTCGTTACTAGTTGGTTACAATTCCATTTAAAAACCTTTCTGGATATTCACCGCCTGAAGGTTCACACGGGGAAAGGTTTATAAATGTAACCACTTGCAAATAGTTACAGGTGGTATCATGGGCATTGCTTGGAGGCTGGGGCTGATTATTGCTGGATTAATATTAATATTGTCCAGTGTTTTTGCCCAGACAGCTGATTTCTCTGTTAACAAATATTGGATAGAGGACTCTAGGATTATGGTTGAACTGACATACTCAGGAGATATGTCTGTGTTTGCCACAGTAAGGCTGGTCCTCAACTACGATACATTCTCAGATGAGTACGAGGGTTTGGTCTACTTCAACCCTGGAGATACCCAGGTGGTTTATGCACCTCTGACTTCAGGTTACCTAGAAACAGTGGATGTTCTAGTGGATTCCCAGTTGGTTGAAACTCTTTACATAAACAAGGAGATCTCTGATAATGAGGGTGTGATAAACATAACCAAGACCTGTGAAGCAGTTGTGGGC
>JAJRYR010000068.1 GCA_024275655.1 archaeon
ATCCGTTTAGCTAGGGACCTAGCAGATAGGACTGGGTTCATGAAGCCGAGTGCCACTTATCACATATTCATGAAAGGGTTGGATGGTCAGAAGATGAGCTCAAGCAAGCCCACTAGCTACATAAGCTTGGACGAACCCATTGATCAAGCTTTGAGAAAGGTTAGTAATGCACTGACGGGTGGAAGGAATACTCTGGAAGAGCAGAGAAAGCTAGGGGGCGAGCCGGACAAGTGTATGATATTTGAGCTGTATAGATATCACTTTGAGTTGGATGACAGTGCGCTAGAGGAAAGAAAGAGGAGATGCTTATCTGGGGAGTTAGTGTGTGGAGAGTGCAAGAGGGAGTTGCTCTCTAGAATAAAGAGTTGGTTAGAGAGCATACACGAGAGGAAAGAAAAAATGTTGCCGAAGGCTGAACAGATTGTAGAAGAAGGCCTGAAGCACCCCTTCTAGGTGTTATTGATGCTGGTTGATATGCACATTCATACGTGGTACTCTAGAGATTCTGGTAACAATCCAAAATTAGTTCTTAAAATTATGGATAAGAGGAACATAGATGCTGTTGTTGTTGCAAATCATGGAACCACACGAGGTTGGGAGGAGTTTCCCAAGGAGAGAGTAATACCGGGTATAGAGTTTTCCACATATAACGGCCACTTGCTCGGGTTGTGGGTTGAGGACTTTACTCAGAGAGAAATTTTCAGTTTCGAAGAGGCACTGGACGTAATTAGGGAGTTTGGTGGTCTAGCAATTATCGCTCATCCTTTTGATATAACTAGAGGATGGGATTTCAAGGGGAAGCCAGATTATTATCTTGAGCAAGTGGATGGGATAGAGGTTTGCAATTCCAAGGATAAGTTTCCATTTAGTGGAAGGAAGGCGGTCACTCTTGCAAGGGAGTATTCGTTGATACGGACTGCTGGAAGTGACGCCCACTTTCCAGAAGAGGTTGGGAAGGCGTACGTATCCAGTGAAGCTGGTGATCTAGAGGAATTCAGGAGACACTTGGAGCAGGGGGAAATAGAAGTTCACTGTGGATATCACAATTTGGTGGAAAATGCATACACGTATTCTCTTTCTCTCTTGCAGTCCGGTTTCGGACTATTCGGCCGACCCGATGACTTCTCCCGCCTCTAGTATTACTGGGATACCTCTTGCTAGATTTAGGGTCACCACAAACACAACCAACCAGAATACCACATCACTTGGGATGGCTAGTCCCACTAGGACTAGTGCCAAGAGAGTGAATAACACAGCCTTTCCCAGACCCATCAAAATTCTAGGAATTCTATTTGAAACCAAAAACCTTGAAATCCTATTTTTTGGTAAATCGTAGACACTTATGCCTTTGGCAGTTGCATGTGCCCTTATGGCATCAGTTACGACCCCCCGAGGTATCACTATCAATGGCGCCCACAATGGAACTAACCCCAATCCTGAGAAAAATATCCACAGCATGTACTCTGTAATCCTGTCTGCAAGCACATCTAGGAGACTCCCAAGAGTTGTTTTCTGATTCAATTTTTTCGCCATCAATCCGTCCACACCATCTAGAGCAAAAGCTAGTGGAATGAGGATTACTCCAATCAGCTTCAGCTCAACATTTCCAAAATACAAAAGGATTATTGAGATGGGAATTAGCACGGTCCTGAAAACGCTTATTGTGTTTGGGACATTCCAGAATTTCATTGATTTCCCTCCACAGGTTTCAAATGGTAACCAGGTATGTGAAACAACCCAGATAGAACACCAGCATCTATGAATCCATGAGCGTATGCTATTGCTTCAAGTGCAGTAGCGTATTGACCTTTGCTGGCATAGTGTTTTGCATCCTCGTAATAATCCTTTGCAAATTTGAGCAGGGCTCTTGCTAGCTCTGTGTCTTTGATCAGTTCTAGTTTTTCCATGGCCTCGCTGGTTATCCTCAGACACAGTTCATACTTCTGTTTAGCATCCATTCTAGATCCCATAAAACAAAAGAAAAAGGAATATAAAAATTAGGTGGGGGGTTGAGAAGGATTTTAGACTGCCTTCTTTAGCTCCTTTCCTGGGACGAACTTTGGAACCTTTCTTGCTGGGATTCTCATCTTCTGTCCTGTCTGTGGGTTGACTCCGGTTCTTGCCTTTCTCTTAACGACCTTGAAGGTTCCGAAACCAACTAGTCTGACCTCATGGCCCTTCTTCAATGCCTTTGTAACCTCGTAAATGAAGGCATCCACGAAGTCGCCTGCTAGCTTCTTTGTTACACCCAAGTCATTTGCAATTGCCTCAATCAATTCAGCCTTGTTCATTTCCCATCACCTCGAAAACCGTTATTGCATGTGTTTTAAGTATAATCAGGTATTTAAAGGTTTCCATCAAAGCCTCTCCAGATAATCCTTTTCGAGGATGTGTAACTTACCGGGGACAACAATTGCGTGGAGAGGCGGTCCAAAATCCGCGTTCATAAGGTCCTGAATGGGGCCGTACTTTATTGCCCTATCTGGGGATCCCAGTCTGGCTACCACCACTACTTCCTTTATGTTTTTCCCCCGGTCCAGCTCCCAGAGTCTGTGCAATGCCTCATTGGCTGTCATGTATCTCTTGTTTTTGTGATCAATGTCCAAAAGAACTAGCGTGTGGAGTCCCCTTTCAAGGTTCTCCAGTATCTGGTCGTAGAAGCTTGTGGGTTGGAAGTTTTCCGTCCAAAACGGGATTGTCACTGTTCTCCCAAACTTGTATATCTGCAACCCGGTCTCTGCTATAGCTGATACTATGGACGCGTTATGGATAACTTTGACTTCTATTCCTCTATCTTTTGCCCTCAGGATTATATCGTGATGAGTAGTTGCAACTAGAGGGTCCCCTCCAACAAGTACGGTTACATCTAGATTTTTAGCCTCCTCCAGGAATTTTGGTTTTACTTCCACGTTCTCCCTTGTGAGTTCTATCACCTGCTTTCCCACTAGCTTTTCTAGATTATCCTTGTCCAATCCCATCGGGTAGCTGGTATACGCCTCTAAATAAACCTTATCTGATTTTTTTGCTATCTCCAGTCCCCTGAGGGTAATATCCTTTTCGTCCCACAAGCCTAAACCGACTAGGTACAGCATTTATACCCCCAGCAACAGCCTGATTGTATCTCTGGTTCCTGGACCAAGCCCAATGATTACAACAAACAGTCTCAGTATCCAACTCCACTTTGCATTTTCATTTTTCCATTTATTCACCATATACACAAATAACAACGCAATTATGATCTTCACGATTGGATACACAAATGGATTCGTGGATGAAATTAAGGCATTTGTAACAACGTGCTGTTCAAAGTAACCTGGGACCATTGATAGGGCGATTGCAGTTGCAAACCCATCTAGGGATTGACCGATTATCAACCACCTATCTCCATTCTGCGCTAGTTTCTTGGCTTTCATTAACCTAAACAATCCTTCCCCGATTGAAAAAGTCAGAACCACAATTAGCAACACTTGCCCAACATTGTGTACGCCTGTTGTCAGTATCATAGACAGAATCGCAAACCCCAGTACTAGAATTAGGCCCTTGTTCACCTTTTCCATTTTTTCGTAGAACTCCTCCCTCTCCCTATACGCCACAAGTAGCACGATACCAGCCAGTAGGAAGTATACTCCAGGAGTAACAAATAAGAACCTAGTCGGCAATACACCGTATCTTGAGGTTACCCAGTCCTCTGCTGCTCTGAGTAAACCACCTACAATTGCTATGAGAAATATTGCGTTGAACCATTTTTCGTTTATTTCTATTTCCAGTTTTTCGAATACTTTTCTCGTTAGAAACATTGCCAGTAGGAAACCGATAGCGTAAGTTATAGTGTTTACTGGATTGTAGCCTTCACCAGTTATTATCGGTTTTATGAAATATGTGTATATGAAGTCCTCCATGAGGATGTTTACGTGGTAATCATTTTTAACCATTCTTGCCAAAAAGATAGGGATGATGTATGTAAAAGTCAAGAAGGAGTTGGCTGAGAGGACTAGGAAGGAGCTAGCAAAGCTAGGGGTAATTAGCGATGAATATGCGGTAGAGAAGGATGAGAACTTCGTTTATTTTCCAGTTAAGAGTTGCCCGCAGGGGTTCGAGTGCGTGGAAAGGGAGGGAAAGAGGAAGGAGAGAAAACCACACAGTTTAAGAGAAGCATTGAAAGACAAGCTGACCAATGATGAGCTTGAGCAGTTGATAACCAGCTTTGATATAATTGGAGACATTGCTATAATACAGGTTCCAGAGTCATTGGAGGACAAGGCGGAATTAATTGCACAGGCTATAATGAAGGTGCATAAGAACGTGAAAACCGTGTGCCAGAAGGTTGGACCTAGGCAAGGCATTTTTAGGGTTGCACCACTCAAGGTTATCGCGGGTGAAAGGAAGTTTGTTACAATCTATAAGGAAAATGGCGTGAAGATGAAGGTAGATGTTTTGAGAGCTTATTTTTCTCCGAGACTTTCCACCGAGAGGAAAAGGATTGCAGATCAGGTTAAAGATGGTGAAGTGATTGCAGCATTATTTGCAGGTGTTGGACCGTTCCCCTTGGTTATAGCCAAACGCAGAAATGTGAAGATATTTGCTGTTGAGTTGAACCCATATGCCTACTCCCTCATGGTTGAAAACATAAAGATGAATGCACTGAAAGGTGAGGTAATCCCAATCCAGGGAGATGTTAAAGAGGTTGCTAGGGAATTACCAAAGTGTGATAGGGTGCTCATGCCTCTCCCAAAGGGTGGGGAGGACTTCTTGGAGGAGGCCATTAATCTGGCTAAGCCAGGTGGGAT
Organism: archaeon; assembly: GCA_024275655.1. Lineage (GTDB taxonomy): Archaea > B1Sed10-29 > B1Sed10-29 > WALL01 > WAMD01 > JAJRYR01. The sequence goes on from JAJRYR010000068.1 coordinate 4,788, forward strand.
AGTCCATTTTTACCAGTTTGCTCCAGAGGATGATTTGTATTCCGATGCAGAGAATAAGATTAAACTTGTTGCTGAAAAACTGGGAAGAAGGGTAGAAATAGTTAACAGGAAGGTGGTGAGACCCCACAAACCCAGGGTTTACCAGATAGTCATTGATTTCAGGGTTTACTAAATTTTATTTGAGTGCATCCCATAGTATTTGCTCTTGTGGTTTTACTTCCATCCCATTTGGTCCTATTATCAGTGGGTGGGGTTTTGGATCATGGGCTGTTCCCCTCATCTTCTTCACTAGCAATGCTCTCATGGGTGGCCTGAAGTAAAGGCCAATCACACCGTCAGTTATGAAATCCTCAACACCGAACCTTGAGAACTGGTCCCTACCCCCGAATGTTTCAGCTGTTAGGACAGTGGTAACGTCCAGTTTCTTTGTCTCATCCACAAGCTTAAACAGGTTGTATCTGATCTCAGACTGTTCAGACATGAATATGGCGAAGGACGTCGTGGAGTCTATTACCAGCCTTCTGGCGTCTATTTCGGAAACCATGTCTTTTATCCTTCCAATCTCAGTTTCAAAGTCCTTAACAAAAGTCTTTGGGTCTCTCAGGTTCATCCTGTATATCTTTATGAGACCCTCTTGTTGGTACTTTGCTATGTTCCATTTAAATGAGGTCATGTTCCACCAGATGTTCTTCGGACCTTCCTCAATAGTTATGTATATCCCCGGGTCTTTGTACAACTCCGCGCCTTTGTATACATATTGCATTGCAAATATTGTTTTTCCACATCCTGCTCCACCAGCTACTAGTATGGAGCTACCCACTAGAAAGCCTCCCTGTATCAATTCATCCAGGCCTGGAATGCCCGTAGGGACTCGTTCCATTCTGTATCACCTTTAAATTCTAGATTTTCGTTAGTATAACATACCCAGTGTATTTAAGGTTTGCGCTATGGACAACATATATGACAAGATAGTGGAGATGGTCGAGAAGCCCACCTGGAAGACTTTGCTCATAGATACTGTTAAGTCTGCGGGCTTGGATCCCTGGGACATAGATATAGAGGTGCTGGCGGGGAAGTTTGCAGAGAGGATAAAGGCAATGAAGGAGATGAACCTCAGAGTTCCAGCCAACGCTATCTTAGCCAGTTCGATCTTGTTGAGGTTTAAGTCCGATAATTGGATTTTCTTCCCTAGGGAGGAAGAAGAGGACGAGGGAGAGGAACTGGACGGTAGAGACAGGCCAAAGGTGGACATACCAGAGCTCCCACCAGTGAAGAGAATCACCAGGAGAAAAGTTACACTGGACGATCTAATTAAGGCTATAGAAGAGGTAATGGAGAAGGAGATACGAAAGAAATCAAAGAAGGGGATCAGACCAAGGTTGGATATAAATCCCATGGAACTGTTGAAGGATAGCTTCTTCAATGATGAGGAATTTGAGAGACGGTTGAATCTTGTGTGGTTGACAATAAATCAAAAGGCAGATGAAAGTGGTTTGGTGCTATTTTCAGAGATAGTTCCAGGCAATGATAGACAGAGCGTGGTAAAGACGTTGATACCTGTTTTGCATTTGGCCAATGAGGAGAAGATATATCTCTGGCAGGAGGATTTCTTTGATGATATAATCATAAGAGTGAACGGCCATGCAGAGTGAGTTGAATAAGAAGGGCTTGATCGAGGCAGCGCTGTTCATGAGTCCGAATCCCCTAGGCATAGATAAACTAGCGAAGATTGCCGAGATGGATTTGGCTGGGACGCTGGCAATAGTTAATGAGTTAATGGAAGAATACAAGTCCAGACCTGGAATAGAGATAGTCAGAATAGAAGGTGGAAAGTACAAAATGCAGGTTAAGGACCAGTTTTTGCCTTACGTGAAAGACCTGGCTAGCGAGCTGGAGATGAGTAAAGCGGTGCTTAGAACCCTGGCATTGATTGCATTTAAGCAGCCAATAAAGCAGAGCGATGTTGTTAAGATAAGAGGAAATAAGGCGTATGATCACATCAAGGAGTTACAAGATAAGGGGTTTATAAAAACAAGGAAGTTCAGAAACACCCTACTGTTGGAAACCACCCGTAAGTTTGATGAATATTTTGGGCCGATAGAAAGAAAGAATCTACCTGGTCAAAAAAGGTTGATGGAATATGGAGATAGTGGAGATATTGAACAGGATAAAGTGGGACAATAGGTTCAAACCCGGTGATTTCTATATTGAGTATTATGATCGAGTTTTAAATTCGAATAAAACAATTCCTTTTTCTGAGGTTTCAGAGATTACACCTGGGTTTCTTATTACTCAGGAGGGTTCCCAGATCCCAATTCACAGGATTAGAAGGATACTAAAGAGGGGACTGGTTTTCTTTGATAGAAATCAGGCGGTGAATGTTGGGGGCAGAGTGTCCAAGTATTTGTTGGAGAGTAAATTATCTGGTATTAATGTTAAGAGGCTTTTGGAGTTTGACTGGAGATATGAAATTGTGAAGCTTGTGGACATCACATACGATTATGATAAGATGGACAGGGTAGACAGGTATAGGGTGGAATTTCAGAAGAGGATGATTCTTTCTGGGATGAGTGAACCGTTGGTTGTAGCGTATTACAACAATTTCCTCGTAGATGGGTATGCCAGGTACAAGGCGTATGAGGAGCTAGAGGAACCAGAAGTTCCCGTGTATCTGGGACTCCCCAAGGAAGGAAAGCTCATTTGGAATTGGAAAGAAAGGAGAGAGGAAGAGATATGAAGTTTGTTTTTGTTGAAGATGATTCTGAAAAGCCAATTCTAGCGCTGGTCTATGCAGGAAATGGGAGGATTATTGCCAGTGCCTATAGCTTTTTTGATCTAGATAGTGTTTATGAGAGAGTGTGGAAGGGAGTGGACCTCGCTAGACGGAGAGGAGTTTTGCTAACATACACCAGTAATGACGAATTGACTGGTGAGGCGGAGGGTATCTTGAGAAAGGTGCGAAGGTCCCTGAGTAACGAGATGCTCAGGATAAGCCTTGTGGATAGATTGCATATGGATCATTTAACAGAATTTGAGAGAAGAGTGTATCTTGCCACTTTGGATGTTCCCCTAGGTGAGGTTGTATCCTATGGGGAACTGGCTAGAAGAATAGGGACGAGTCCCAGAGCAGTTGGGCAGGCCCTAGCTAGAAATCCATTTTCTCCAGTAATTCCATGCCATAGGGTTGTTAGAAAGGATGGTTCTCTGGGGGGGTTTGCTGGAACTTTGGATTCTAGAGATAAAGAGAAAATGATAGAATTTGAAAAGGAGGTCGCCAGAGAAATTGAGAATCAGCTTAGTATGAAGTGGGCCGGAAGGGATTCGAACCCTTGACCTCCCGGTTATCAGCCGGGCGCTCCACCTGGCTAAGCTACCGGCCCAGGCTTATTAGTTTTGCCATTAGGAATTAATAAATCTTTTTCATAATTTAAATATGGGTGTGGTTATAATCTACTCACGTTTACTAGTGGAGGGAACATAAGTGAAATCAGCAATTCGACATTTGGCATTGATACCAGATGGAAATAGAAGGTGGGCCACGAAGAACGGTCTTAAACCTTGGGAAGGCCATGATGCTGGAGCTAGGAAATTGGCAGATTTTCTTAATTGGGCATTTGTAGATTACGGTATTCCTGTTGTATCAGTTTATGCTCTGTCCACTGAGAATCTAACAAGGAGAACGGCCGAAGAATTAAAGCATTTAGTGAAAGTTTATCAAGAATATTTTAAGAAATTATTAGAGTCTTCACTAGTTCACGATCATGAGGTTAGGGTGAATATACTTGGGGCAATAAACTTACTGCCGAAAGAATTGATCCCTCTTTTGAAGGAAGTTATGGACAGAACTAAGGGGTACGTGAAGCACACAATAAACTTTTTAATGCCGTACGGTGGGAGGTACGAGATAGTTCATGCCACTAGGCGAATAGTAGAGGATGTATTGGCAGGAAAGCTGAAGAAGGAGGATATTTCTGATTTTAGCTACCCAAATTACTTATTTACCGCCGGCCAGCCAGATCCAGATGTTATAGTTAGGACCGCTGAAAAGAGATTGAGCAATTTTATGCTTTGGCAAACTGCATATTCTGAAGTTTACTTCTTTGATAAGTACTGGCCTGAATTTGAAAAAGAAGATTTAGAGTTCGTTGTCAAGGACTTTCCAAAGAGGCAGAGAAGATTTGGGAAATGATCTGTTACAATTTAATAATCTTCTCTGCGATTTCTTTTAGTCTTTTCTCGCTTATTCTGAAATGTGCTCGTTTGAGTTTTTCTAGGAGTTTTTTCTTGGCTAGCTCCACCTCTGCAGCTTGCGTGGCTTTGTCTATATTTAGGGGTTGTGCTTTGCTAACTTCGTTCAGTTTTTTGACCTTCTCTTTTCTGTATGTATACAAACCCCACGCAGTTTTCTTCAGTTTCTTCTTGGCCTCTTCTATAAGTTTAGCAGTTGGAACGAG
>JAJRYR010000069.1 GCA_024275655.1 archaeon
AAAAAGAGCTAGCTAGGAGATTAAGGGAACTGGGTCATAGATTTCCAAATACTCGGGCTAGGTATATAGTTGAAGCCAGAAAATTCGCACATGACCTCAAGCAAATTCTGGCAAGGTTTCCCGATGGAAAATCTGCCAGGGACTGGCTTGTGAAAAATGTGAAAGGGCTAGGGATGAAAGAGGCTAGTCACTTTCTCAGGAATATTGGGTATCTGGATGTTGCAATAATTGATTTTCACATAATTGATCTACTGGTTAAAGAGGGGTTGATAGAAAGACCTAAAACACTTACCAGAAAAAGATATCTAGAGATTGAAAGGTTACTAGAAGGCATTGCCAGGAAACTAGGAGTTAGCCTAGGTGAGCTAGATCTGTATTTATGGTATTTGGAAACCGGTAAGGTACTAAAGTAAATAATTTTTAATCCATGAATTCAACAAAAAGACCATGGCAATTACTTGGCAGGAAATCTCAAACTACTATGAGAAGCTGGATCTGAAAAAATTTAAGGAAAAAATAAAGAGAATAGCAAAAAAGCTTGGTGAGCTTCCATTCATTGTTTCCGTGTTTGGATTAGGTTATCCTTTCTATGGGGAGTACAATGTTTTGCGCAGGGTTGAGGAAACATGGAAGAAAAAACCTGGCTCCAGAGCCGTCCTACCAGATGTGGATCTACTACTTGTTTACGTAGGTGGGGGGAGAGCAATTGACCTAGAGGATGAGAGACTTGCAGATAAAATCATGGCGGATTTTGAGAGAGTTGTCGGGAGGGATGCAACCAGGTGGAGAGAGGTGTACATGAAACTAGTAAAGGATTATGGTATTGCGGATAGGAATAAGGATTTGATCCATGAGTTCAGACAGGGGAGAGTTCACATTGACATAAATCCTGTTCCATTGGAGTTGTGGGAGAGTTTGCCATACCTATTCCATCCAGACGATATGAAAAACTTGAGAAAGCTTGAGAGGGATCTACTGTTCACATCAGAGCATTTACACACATCAATTAAGGATGCGAGCCTAAAAAGAGTACCGTGGTTATTTTTGAAGAATAGGCTCCTCCACGTCGTCTATGAAAACCAAGGCCTTTCCGAGGATAATCTCATTGAGAAAATACTTAAATCTCATGCTCACTGGCCTCTAATGGAGAAGTTCCCCGAGATTAGAGAAAGGCAAGAGGAGAAGTGGAGAAGAGCAATTCGTGAGTTAAAGAGAGATGGCATAATTAAGTCAGAAGCAGGTAGAGTATCCATGACCAAGAAAGGGGAGGAAGAATATAATAAGTTGCTTCGAGCTAGGAGTAGAGCTAGAAAACAGTTTAGGATATGATGCCAGAAGAGTTTTGAAGTAGTTAACTAACTAGCATACTCTTAAAAATTATGAAATTGTTAATTCTACTGGCGAGTGTTGTGCCGAAACCGAGAACCATTAAGGATCTTATAAAGATCAAAGGCAAGGATAGAAAAATTAAAGATCTGCGGGAAATTAAGCAACCTAGACCTCCAGTGAATGCAGTTGACGTTAAAACTCAACTAAGAAGGATAATTGAAGAATCTAACTCAGCACGGAAGAGAGCAAGAGAGATGAATACTGCAGGGTTCACTTATGGTGGTGCCGAGAAGATTAAAGATATGATAGAGAGATGGGGAGAAAGCATAAAAACAACGAGAGATGTTTTTGGAGAAAAGGCAGCGCTAACTTTGTCCACTTTCCTCGAAGCTCAAAAATTGTATGAAAGCGCCTTAAAAACACCGGTTAGCAAGTATGACGTCACATCAGTGAATTCAGAAATTCTGGAGAGATTAGTTGGGAGAAAGAACGCAGTGGCAATCTTGAAGAACGCAACTGAGGAAGAAAAGAGAGAATTACTCTCTGAAGCTGAAGTTATAGCAAGGATTAGGAAAGCTGCTGGGGAATCTTTTGTGAGTACAGGAATTGATGAGACACATAAAGAGCGGATGAAGCAGATTACAAATAGGGTTAAGGAAAGGTTGAAAAGAGAAGGACTTATCTAGAGTTCTCTAGTATTTGCCTAATCTCTTCTAAATTTACCAGGCCAATCTTCCACTCTTCCCCAGTTTCCAGGTCTTTCAAGTTAATCTTGTTCTCCTCAAGGTCTTTCTTTCCGATGATTAGGAACCACCTGTAACCTTTGGATTTTGCATAATCAAACTGCTTGTTTAATTTTCTTTCCATGAGATCAATATCGCAAGCTATGCCCATCTCAATCAATTTTTGCCTAATCTTCCATGCTTCCTTCTCTGCTTGTATAGGAGCTATGTACATAACCGTTGGCTTGTAATTTTCTGGGAACAACCCAGAGTCTTCCATGAGTTGTATTACTCTTTCCACGCCAAAACTTATGCCTATTGCTGGCGTTGGCCTTCCCCCATAAATCTCCACCAACTTGTCGTATCTGCCACCACCGCCGCAGGACCATTGGCCACCAGCTTTAATCTCAAAAACGTTTCCAGTGTAGTATTCTAGACCTCTAACCAGAGTTAAGTCTAGCTCTACCCATTTCTCCAGTCCGGCTTCTCTGACTAGTTTCATCAATCCGTCAATTTCCTCTAACCCTGCTCTCCCAACATCAAATTTTTCCAGTTCTCCCCTAATTTTTTCCAAGTTATTTTCTCTTATTATGGATACCAGCTTTTCATAGTTTGGAACGCCTTTAGCCTGCAGTTCTTTAGTTATACCATCCCAGCCAATCTTATCTAATTTGTCTATTGCTCTGAATGCATCAATGACCTTGTCCTCAGGAATGCCAGAGGCAAGAACCATTGCCTCAAGGATCTTCCTGTTGTTAACCCTTATCTTGAACTCCGGGAAGCCTAGTTTTCTCATTACAGTTATTGCAATTTCTAGTATCTCCAAATCAGCCCAGATGCTAGGGGATCCAAATATGTCTATATCTGCCTGTGTGAACTCCCTATACCTCCCAGCTTGTGGCCTATCGTACCTCCATACCTTACCGATAGCATACCTCTTGTACGGTTTTGGCATTGTTGGATTGCTTGCAACGAATCTGGCAGTCGGCACTGTTAGGTCAAACCTCAATCCAAGTTCTCTATCCGCTTTATCCTTGAAGTAGTATATCTCCTCCTTTATTTCCTCTCCTCCCCCACCCTTTGCTGCCAGGGTTTCGAAATATTCCACTGCCGGGGTCTCCAATGGTTCGTAGCCATAGCTTTGAAAGACATCCTTTATTCTTTCCAGTACGTATTCTCTTTTCCATGCTTCGTCTCCTGACCAGTCCTTCATTCCTCTTACTGGTTGCATTTATTCCACCTTTGTTCACTAGTGTTTTTAATTATCCCAGTTAATAAAATTCTGGGTTTTATCCTAGGAAACTTTAAAAATTGCTTTTTCAAAAATAAAGAGGACTATGACCGGGTGGTAATCTATGAGAATACTCCTATTACACGCGGATTTTATTGAATTTCAGCCCCTGAAGAAGGCATTGAAGAGTGCCCCGGATCTATCTGAGGAAGAGAAAAAGCTTAGAAGGTATGAAGAAGCACTAGTAGTCCTCTCTTCAGTGGAGAAGCAGGATGAAGGCAAAGAAGAGGCAATTGCCAAGAAGGCAGTAGAAGCTGTACGGGAAGTTGCTTCCCAGGTCCATCCAGAGAGAGTAATCATTTACCCATTTGTTCACCTAAGCAATCAGCCCTCCAAGCCCGATACTGCTCTTAAGGTTTTGGATCTGATGGAAGAAGAGTTAGCTAAGGAGTTTGAGGTTCACCGGGCTCCCTTCGGATACTACAAAGCATTTGACATAAAGGTCAAGGGTCATCCACTTTCAGAGCTTTCCAGGACCATAACAGCTGAGGGAGTTAAGGAGGAAGTTAGCGAAGCTTTGAAGGCGGAAGAGAAGGCAAAATCATACTGGTACATTTTAGACTTGGATGGGAATTTGCATGAGATTAAAATGGAGAACGAGGAGATAAAGGGGTTTGACTTTTCTAAATATCCCAATCTAGAGAAGTTTGCACACTATGAAATGAAGAAAGTAAGGAAGGTGGATCAGGAACCAGCCCATGTGAAGTTAATGCATGAGTTAGAGCTAGTAGATTATGAACCCGCCAGTGATCCCGGAAATATGAGGTACTACCCGAAGGGAAGGCTCATAAAATCCCTTCTAGAGCAATACGTTACGAAGAGGGTAATAGACTATGGAGGAATAGAGGTTGAAACCCCAATAATGTACGACTTTGAACATCCAACCTTGAAGAAGTACTTGCATAGATTTCCAGCTAGACAGTACGTTGTTCAGTCCCCAAACAAGAAGTTATTCCTC
>JAJRYR010000070.1 GCA_024275655.1 archaeon
GGAACCGTGAACTACCACAAAGTTCTTTCTGAAATTGAGCATAGATTAGGGGAAGAGTTTTTGAGGAACTTGCACATGCATTTCTCTGGGATAAATTATGGAAAGAAAGGGGAGTTGAACCATTTGAACCTCTTGGATGGAGCAGAACCAGGATTCGAGATCCTAGTAAAATACATGAAAGAATTCAAGATTGGCGGCAAGGCCATCTGCGAAAGTCCGAACCTGGAGGAGGATGCCCTGGAATTGAAGAAACTACTCGAGGCCTAGGGTCTCTAGCTTGTAGTAAACCCCTGCACCTTTGAGTGTTAATTGCACCTGCCTTGCCAGTTCTAGAACTTCATCCATATCTGGCTTTTTTCTCCAGTAGTAAACGTAATCGTAGATGCCTTTTGTTGGCTGGAATCCTAGCCCCATCAACCTACCGGTTATATCGCTGGGATTTGCCCCTTCACTTGAAAACCAAAGTTTTATGTACGTTCTCACGGTTGCCATGATTTGTTAATTGGGGCGAAGCTTAAAAAACATTTTGCTAATCTACATTTTTAAATTCCAGTGAGTAAAACTAGAGCATGAAAATCGCATTTTTTACAGAGACCTATGTACCCCAGGTAAATGGAGCAGTGACTAGCGTGAATGCGTTTACAGAAGAGTTGTTGAAGAAAGGACATTCCGTGGATATATTTGCTCCAGCTCCTGGACCCACTAGCTGGATGGGGGCGAAGGTTTTTAGATTCAAGTCCATAACCTTCTTCCCGTACCCCGAGTTCAGGGCGGCTCTTCCTAGTCCTAGAGTTTACAAACTGGTAAAAAGGAACAAATATGACATCATCCACACCCATGGACCATTTGCCCTGGGCTACCAGGGCTGGAAGGCAGGGAAGAAGTTCAAGATACCCGCAGTCACCACTTTCCACACCCCCATAGCAGATTACGTTCCCTACCTCCTAGGAGGAAAACACAGTCCTCTCGTGCCAATGGGAAAAGCAATAGCCTGGGCGTACACTAGATGGTATTATAACAGGTTCCCGTTGGTTTTCAGTCCCTCCCACGCAATAACTCAACTCCTCAGAGACCACGGGATAACCACGGACATAGAACTCTTGAGGACTGGAATGAAGCTGGAAGAGTTTGATCAAGTGAAGAGGTCCAAAGATGTTAGAGAGAAATTTGGATTGGAGAATGATTTCATAATCCACTCTGGCAGGTTAAGCCACGAGAAGAATGTTGATGTGGTGATAAGGGCCTTCTCCCTGATAAAAGACAAGTACAAGGATGTGGACCTGGTCATAACTTCCAGGGGACCGTTGTTGGATAAACTACAGTCTCTAGCCATGGACATGGGATTGGAGGATAGAATAAAATTTACGGGATTCGTTGAGAGGGAGGATCAGATAAAGCTGTTCAAGGAGGCTTTGTTTGGAGTAATAGCCAGCGATGCAGAGACCCAGGGCCTAGTTATACTGGAGGAAATGGCGTGTTCGCTTCCAGTTGTGGGTGCCAATTATCTTGCCATCCCAGAAACCGTTATCAATGGAAAGAATGGTCTGCTCTTCAAGCTTTACGATGAGAGAGACCTAGCAGAGAAGATGAGGGTTCTAATAGATGATAAACAGTTGAGGAGGAAACTAGGGAAAAACGCTAGAAAAACGGCAGAGGAAAACACAATTCAGATTTGGACGGACAGGTTGGTGGAAATGTACTCCGAACTGGAGGGGCGCAAGTGAGGTTCGTAACCCCTGAAGAGATGAGAGAAGAGGAGAAAAAATCTGGGAAGAGCGTAATTGAGCTGATGGCTAGAGCAGGGAAAGCAGTAGCCGAGGAAGTAACGAGGGTAATGAGGGAGAGAGGTTTCAAATCTGTTGTTTTGGTCTGCGGTCCAGGAAATAATGGCGGGGATGGATATGCAGCGGCCTTGCTAATTCCCGAAGCAAAGGTATACTCAGTAGTTCCTCCAAAGACTGAAGCGGCCAGGTATTATTGGTCAAAAATTCCGAAACAGAAGTTTGTTGACACGATTTCTGGATTTGATTGCATAGTAGATTGCTTGCTTGGTATAGGGATCAAGGGAGACCCCAGAGAGCCGATAAAATCCCTCATTGAACAGATAAATGAATCATCGGCCTATACAATATCCGTGGATGTGCCTAGCGGCCTGGGGACTAAATGTGAGGTTAAATCAGATCTAGTGGTAGCCATTCAGTATCCCAAAGTTGGGGTAGAGGGCAAGAACTTTGTGGTGAAGAAGATCTGGTGATCAGGTATTTTTTCTTTTTTTCAGCGCTTTGTCAACTTCTTTTATTAGCTCCTCGTTTATCTTTCCACCAACATCCGTGCTGAGTCTGCCCAATTCAAGTGATAACCTCAGAATTTCGTCTTGGACATTCTCCCATTCTTGGTGTTCTAGTTTTCTCAGGGTTTCCACTAGCTTGTCCACTTCTTCCCCAAGCTGTGAGAGATCTGCGTGCCCCACAACAACACCCTCGTCTGTTTCGTGTATTATTATCAAACCTTTCATTTCATCTTGTTTTCCAAGATTTATGTACATCCTTTTTCCAGATCTTGTTTTCGTTATGCTCCTTATTTCGCTGGTGGGTATGTCCCTCCCAACTATCCCCCTTATTCCTGGTATTTTATGAATATCCTCCAAGGGACCATGCATTCTGCGCTCTAGCAACCTCTTCAACTCATTGCTGGGCTTTGGTATTAGGTACACACTTATCCGTGATTCAAATTTTTTGTCCTTGTGGGGAACAAATACCTTTTTGATTAGTATGGGTTTCATGTGCACACCTTCACTAATATATACACCCGCTATGTTAAATAGATTGCCGGTGGTGTTCATGGCACGGGTGTTTCTTGTTGTGGGGATTTCAGGTGTTGGAAAGTCCACAGTCATCAGGAGAGCACTAAAAGAGATGAAAAAAGAGATAAAGTGGGTAAATTACGGGGATCTGATGCTGGAGGTACTGAAGGATATGGGAGTTAATGTAATGAGGGATGAGATGAAGTTCCTGCCAATAGAAAAGACGATAAATCTCCAGGAAAAGGTGGTTCAAAGGATAAGAGAGATGCCAGGGGACATACTTCTAGACACACATTTGGCCTTGGAGTCCCCATACGGTTACATTCCAGGAGTATCCAGCAAGGCAATTGCGAATATGGACCTAGCCCAGATAATTGTAATAGAGGCCCCCCCAGAAGAGATAATCAAGAGGAGGGCAAAGGATACCGGAAAAAGGAAGAGACTGCATCAAACAGAGGAGGACATCAGGAGGCAGTTGGATGTGGATAGAGCAATGGCGTCTAGCCTAGCGGTGTTAAAAGGGGTGCCACTTAAGATAATAGTTAATATAGATCTGGAAAAAGCAGTCCATGAATTTATCAACTCGTTGGAGGCGTTGTGATGGAAATCCGTGAAGCTTACGAGAGGGCGATGCAGATTCCGGAGGTCAAAAAGCTGGTTAGCGAGGGATTTTACTTGTCCTCCGCACTGCTCAATCAAACCCATCTTGACAGTGCAGATAAGTGGATTCTAGCGTTTTTTAATCCAGATACTGGCAAGGTATTTTCCGTTACCGTGACGGAATCAGATGTCCAGGTCAGTACTGTCCAGGACCCCTTGAGAGAGGGGTATTACCGAAAGATGTCTCTAGAAGGAAGGGATAATATAGCACAGATACTGGGAATAGTGGCTAGGGAGTACTCAGGGACACCAGCCCAGGTGTTGATAAGCGCCAAGCCAGACAAGTGGGAAGCTCTAGTGGTGGGAAACAACCTAAAAACACTATACCTGGAGATAGACGTAAAAACAAGGAAGGTTGTGAAAAAGGAGAGAGGGAGCTTGTTGGGATAATTTTTGTGCAAAATTTGCATAAAAATAACGCAAAATTTATATATGCTCTATGAGATAGCTAGTTTGGTGGTTGCATGAATGTGTCCATAAGTGGAGTAGCAGATCAAATACTTGAGCAGATGATAAAATTGGGATTCGCTAAAACGAAATCTGAGGCCATTAGGTATGCTATACTCCGATTTGGTGAGGAGATGGGACTAATAGACGAGCAGATGCTAGTCAAGAGAAAACTAGATAGGATAGATAGGGAAATAAAAGAAGGGAGGAGAAGAGTGCTAAGTTACGAGGAGGCCCTTAAGTGAGGTTTAAAGCTGAGTTTGATGAGGCTTGGATGGTATATTGGAAGAAACTTCCAGAAAATATGCGTGAAAGAATCAGGAAAAAGATTGATCAGATTCTGGATAATCCAAAGCGCAGGCACATGAAGCATGGTTTAGATTTCTTTGTTGCAGAGGTCGGCCAATATAGGATAGTATACCGGTTTTTTGAAAAGCTCAGAACCGTAAGATTCTATTTTGTGGGAAAGCATAAAGAGTATGAGCGATGGTATAGAGAATGAGGAGAGAGGGAGCTTGTTGGGTTGAGGGTTATCTTTCCATTATGTCCTTTTTCATTATCTCTATGTCTTTCTCTATTGCCTCCAGGTGCTTTACTAGCCTTTCCTTTTCTGCCTCCAGCTTGTCTAGTCTCTTGTATGGTTCAATTGCTTTTTCGAACATCCAGTAGTCTATCATTGCATATGGGAACTCATCCATTCTCTTGCACACGTCTGCAACGATCTCTTCAAGGAACCTGTTCATCGCTTTTTTGACCTCGCTTCTGATCATCTTGTCCTTGGACAAGTATTTCTTCATTACAGCAACAACCCTTGCATTTGGAAATGGAAGGGATTCATCCTCTTCTGGTTCCTCTTGAATTTCTTGTTTTATCTCTTCTTCTGGCATAGAATCACCTCAGAGTTTATGGTAGAATAAGGTTTTTCTGTAATTTAAGGGTTTCCTTGCCTGTGTACAATTACTTTTGCACTGTTTATTCTATCTCCGTTGAACCACTTGCTCGGAGATACTAACTCTATCTCCGTTCCTTCTGGGATATCATCTAGATTAACACCAATTACTGATGGGACTCTGAATTCTCTCGCAATTATTGCCGCATGTGTTGACCAACTACCTCTTTTTACTACCAAGCCCCTTATTTTATCAATTAGTAAAGTGTGATCTATCGTGAAATCGGTTGTGTAGAAAATTGGGTTCTGATATCTAGAGATATTTTGAAGTGACTTCACTAAATAACCCTTTACGGTTCCAGGGTAATTTGGTTTACCTTTAAATTCTTTTTCCAATGTTTGTACACCTCCAGGTATTTTTTATCCTCATACAGTTTACTGGCTAACCACACAAAGAATCTCTTCCTGAATTTACATAGCTCTTCTAATGGTTTGTTTATCCGCCCGTGGTACACTATTGACTTTCCTGGGCAACCCCCAGTACAAATGTATCTGAATGGACAAGCCGGACACATGCTTTCAACGACACGGGTGTATACAGGTTTAAACTTATCAAAGAAATTTAGATCATAGGATTTAAACATAAAGAGTTCGGGGCAGGGAGATAAGCTTCCATCTGGGTTCACAGTTATATGGCTTCTACCTGCCCCACACGGATTTCTAAACAACATGAGGGATCTATCCTTTGGGGGTAACAGCAGGACATCTATGTGATATAAAAATGTATTGTACCTGATTTTTGTCCATATATCTGAGTTTACATAGGCCTCAAAAGTTGTTTGGAAAAATTTGAGTGTGCTTCTCCAGGATGGCAAATATTTTCTGTGGACACCTACATTAACTCCAAACGAGCTTGGGTTAAGTTCAGATATCCATGAAATATACTCTTTCTCCAAACCTTCACTGTCTTTAGTGTATGTAGATAATAGACCAAACATCACTCCAACATATTTGAGTTTATCAATTCCTTCCAGTATCTTTTCATATGTGTTCTCTCCTGTTGGTAGAATTCTTAACTTATTGTAATCATCTGGGCCATCTAATGATATACCCACTCCAAACTTGTGCAACTTAAAATACCTAGCAATCTCTTCATTTATTAGGCTTCCATTTGTTTGAATGGACTTTGGCAATCCATAGATGAAAGGATTGAATGTTAGCCTTCGTATAGCTTCGAATTCCAGAAGAGGTTCTCCACCAAAGAATGAAACAGTTTTTATAGTCGGGTACTTAGAAAAGAGCCGAGATATTGTGCGTTCCATATTTTCCAGATCTGGACGCATCGGTTTGAAATCCTCTTCATAACAATATTTACAGCGAAAATTGCAGTATGTAGTTACCACTATGCTCAGAAGACTAGGTTGGATTGTTAAATCAGGGCTTTCAATCTTAATCCTCCTATTTTGATATATCACACCATTAGCAACCAGGGCTCTAAAGAATTCTCTTTCTTCATCTGATAATATTTCTTTAGGTAAAATCAGGAGGTCCCCCTGTACGACATCTGGGGAATATGCTCTCCTTACCCATTTCTCTGGATTTAGGAAAGATATGTCGTCTACAATGGCCCATCTACCATTGCTTGGGTTCAAGAGAAAGAGGAGGTTTTTCCTAATCTCTTCATAGTATAACTCTGGGATCAAGAAACTATCCTGTTTTTTGGTGCGATAGAACTGTTCTGTTTTTTCTTCATACTGATTTAGCTTGGAGAGTATTGATACATAAATCTGTAATTCTTTGGGCAATTTTTTAATCTTTGATTTACTCACCTTTCGCTTTTTTGTTTTGTCTGTAAGTCCTGTTAACTTGCTTGTGCTGTATTCAGATACTAAATCGATGAAATCCAAATTGTACTTGTCGCAGAGATTGGAGATAATCTTGAATAGCTCACTTGAGATTTCAACATATACTACCTGTAACATTATTCCCCTTTTTCTTGGGTCGTTTGGGATACTATTAAGTTTTTTGAGAAGTGTTTCCGGTTTGCTACGCAATAACTCCGTCAAACTTTGCTTTAGGTTTTTATCCTTTAGCCCCAAATACCTTTTGACATCTTGCCTTACAACTCTTAAGAATAATAAGTCTAGCTCGTCTTTAGCTACGCCACCATTACTTAGCTTTCTCAAGTTCTTCTCACTCCTTTTAACCTAGATCCCCATATGTGTCTGTCCACGTGTCTACATAACCCCCATCAGAATAAGGATAATCCACATATTTGTCGTCGTCATCGTCAAGTTTAGAGGCGGATACCTCCCAGACTTTCATTTTTCACCCCCCCATTGTGTATGTAGTTGTATATTAATCGGCGTTTAGTTAGTATATAAAACTTTTTCCTCATTTTTTGTTACTTTTTGCATTTTTCCAGTTCCTCCAGGACCCTTCGAAGGACCATGATAATACCTTTTGCCTCAGAGCCGGAAACTATTGCCCTGGACATGACATTCCTAAACATCTTTATTGCATTCTCTGGATTTCTCAATCCTAGTCTCTTGTTCTTGGCCAGTTCTTCAAATATGTTCATTAATTTTTCCATCTCTCTTCTGTTCGCTTTTCTTTTCTTGCTTGCCCTCGCTAGGTAAAGCTCGTAAAGTATCACTGCCACGGCATGTGAGAGATTCATGGCTTTGTACTCTTCACTTGTTGGTATGTTTAGGACTATATCGCACTTCCTTAATTCCTGATTGGTCAATCCAGAAGATTCTCTCCCAAATACTAGGGCAAGCTTAGCATTTGTCTTTTCCAATTGTTTGGCCAGTTCCCTAGGAGTCATGGAAGCTCTGCTAGTGTTTGTTTCCTTAAACACCTTCCCAGTGGTCCCCACAAACAGATCCACATCTAAATCAAAGATTTTATCATACCTATCCAGAACCACTGCTTTCTGAACTATGTCCCAGGCGTGCATGGCGTATTTCCTGGTTTCTAGACCTATCTCACATTTTGGGTTTACCAGCGCCAGGTTGTGGAAGCCGAAGTTTTTCATTACTCTGGCTATTGCCCCAATGTTTCCTGATCCCTCCGGTTCTACCAGCACGATCCAGTGCATGTCATCACCTAGGTTTTTATATTTGTGAAATGTAATCCTTTTATGCGTTACATTGTAGGTGTGGCAGTTCTGGTCCTCCTGATCCTAGCTGGTGGAGCATTTTCTCAGATCACTTTGAACAAGGCCACCGCCATAGCCCAAAAGGCATTGGATCTGGAGACGATCCCCCAGAGCAATCCTGCCATTCCGTCAGTGGTGGACAATACCAGTTATTACGTCATAGAATTTGATAACTACTGGTTGCCTGTTAGGGTGGAGGATGGCAAGTATTCCAAAGAACTTGATGACGCATCGTTTGAAGCCGTGAAGCTTCACCAGGCGATACAGTTCGTGTACCTAGCCAGATCAAACGAGGGCTATCCCCATAAACTAGTTAACAATCTCGTTCTCCTCCAAGGAAACGTCCAATCAAAGATAAGTTTCTACGAGAGTTACGTTCCCCAGCTCCCTGATGAGCTTAGGCCAAGTGCGGAGGAGTTGTTGGGGAAGGCTAGAGACCTAGACGATGCCATAGGTACAGCTATTGAGGATCTCAATGCTTTGAAGGGATTGGAGGACGGGATACTGTCCTCGTGGATAGATTCTGAAAAGCTGGCTGAATGGAAGAAAGCATTTGCAAAGAGTGTTTCTGATCTGACTGCTGTAGCCCAAGCCGGTTACGATTTTGAGGATGCTAGATCACAGTTCGTAAACCTGGCCACCGCGTATGTTCAAAATGAGTCAAATGATCTGGAATCTAGGAATCTGGTAGCTAACTTCGTGTCGAACTCTGCCATAAACGGGGTGCCATCGACCCTAGGACAGTATGATAATCAGGCGAGCACTTGGCTTGACTGGTTGAATACTGTTATGTCCAACACGAACATAGAATCCAA
>JAJRYR010000071.1 GCA_024275655.1 archaeon
GATTAAACAGCCTCTATTCTAGGTGCCACATAGTAGTTAACTCTTCCCTCTCCTATTCTGTAACTCATTTTCAAAGGAGCATCAGTCTTCAGCTTTATTTCAACTATGGATGAGGACTCGGCTGAGCTAACGAGGTCGTTCAAATAACCTAGCGGGAACATCGCCCTGGCTTCCTGGGAAACATTTAGTTCTGCAATTATATCTTGGCCTTTTTCTGCGACTATGTTAACTTCTCCCTTGTCCCCTCTAGCCTCTATGTAAAAAGCCTCAGGGGTTGCCTTGAAAACCACGTGGGAGGATACTATGCTTGCATCCTTCAATGAGTCCTTCAAAAAATTTGAGTACACGCCCACAGTTGCATCAAATGGTATGTTTGGCTCCTTAGGAAGTGTGCCTCCTAGATCCAATAGTGGAAGAACGAACTTTCTCATGGTTTTGCCCTTAAATATTAACACCAGCCTACCATCATCTGTCTTCAAAGTTAGCTTTTCATCGGACTTTGCTCTTTTCATGATCTTCTCAAAATCTGCCATGTTTACTCCAAATGTTTCATCTTCCCCAGTGTAGGTTTCAAATGCCTCCTTAGGATAGAGAAAGTCAACCATTGCAATCTGGGAGGGATCCATTGCCCTCAACTTCAATCCTTCAGCGGTTAGGAAAAACTCCCCCTCATCTATCAGTGCGGAAATTGCGGATATGCATTTCTGAAACTCTTTGGCGGACTTGAATGTAATCTCCATAATCAACCCTCCCAGCTCATTAGTTTTTTGTACACCCCAATATTTAAACCGTTAACCTCTCTAACTATGTCTGCTTTTATGATTTTATCCATGCCTTCCATAAAAACCTTTCCAAAAACCTGAACCAGGCCATCAACTGGTTTTGGCTCTGGAAGAATGACTCTCACGACCCCAGAACCATCATCTAGTATTATTTCTGACTCAAAGGAATCCACCACAACCCCAGTAATCCTAACTTTGTCTCCATCGGACATTTCAGAAATCCTCTTCTCCACATATGGTCTTCTAGTGATCATTACTATTTTCTTTGTTTTTCCTCAATAACTTCTTTGCGGTTTCCAGAATAAGCTCGTGATCAAATCCTATGTTCTCCGGCAACGCATCAATTGGAAACCACTTGGCGTCCTTGCTTTCTCTATTCAATCTAAGTTGCCCCCCCGTGGGCCTGGTTAGAAACGCCACGCTCACCAGCCCCCTGGGATCCCTTGACGGATCAGAGAATATGCCTATAAGACCTACTATCTCCACATCCAGTCCAACTTCTTCCTTTATCTCCCTAACCACTGCTTGTTCCACAGTTTCATTCTCCTCAACATGTCCTCCTGGCAAAACCCAGAACCCTCTAAAGGGCTCATGATCCCTCAAAATTAGCAAAACCTTCCCAGCCTCAACAATCACCGCATCCACGGCAACTTCCCTGCCCATATTTACCTCCTTATCATGGGGACAAATGAAACTGAGATCCCTAGGTCCTTGGTCCTTAGAATGCCATTTTTCTTCTCCACCAGAACCAGCCTCTGGGCATAAGGTCTACCTAAAGGCAATATTGCTTTTCCACCTTCTGACAACTGGTTCAATAACTCCTCTGGGAGAACATCTGGCGCGCAACCCAAGTATATCCTGTCATAAGGCGCATACTCTGGTAGACCTACCCAACCACTAGCCACAAATACGTGAACATTGTCATATTTTTTCAATTTTTCTCTGGCTTGTTCAATCAACTCAGGTACAATTTCTATTGAATACACATAACCTGGTTTTGCTAATTCTGCCAAAAGAGCAGTAACATAACCGGAACCCGTCCCTACTTCTAACACTTTGTTGCCTGGCTGTACCTCTAAATACTCGAGCATCTCTGCGATTATGCTCGGAGCAGATATTGTCTGGTCAAAGCCTATTGGTAAAGGATCATCAACATAAGCATAACCCTGATAAACCCTTGGTACAAAGTCTTTCCTATCCACAGCAAGAAACGCTTTTTTCACTCTGTCGCTCTTTATGTAACCGTACCTCACGAGGTAGTCCACTAATTGCCTATTTGATTTCATGGTTCTAATTTTGGCCATAAGGTTTAAAAAAACTTGGGGAGATCTCTCACTTAGAAACAGAAAAGCATTTATATGGATGTAAAGTAAACTTTACATATGGAATTAAGCAGTATTGATTTTTCCAGAATAGCAAGGATTACTGGTCTGGTTGTGTTCGTTGGTTTTTTCTTGCTGACTTGGTTTGGGTATCCTTGGCTCGCCATTACGCTACTCCTTGCCGGCCTTTCATTACTCTATCTTTTAAAATCCCTGGTAAAGGAACCACTACTAGACGAAAGAATTATTGAAATCCACAGGATCTCATCTGATATGGCGTCAAGAACATTCACGATCATTATGATGATTGGCATATTCTCACTAGCGGCTATGAAACCAAATGATAGATTGCTGGCTGGACTAGAAATTTCCTTGGGTCTCTTCCTACTCCTGAAACTCACATTCACAAAGTACTATGAGGGTAAGATATGAAAAATAGATTTAAGGAGCTAAGGGAAAAAAGAGGAATAACTCAAGAGGATCTGGCCAGGAAACTAGGAGTTACTAGACAGACTGTAATATCAATAGAAAAGGGAAAGTATGATCCAAGCCTCAAGCTGGCCTTCAAAATTGCCAAATTTTTCAACAAGAAAATTGAAGATATATTCATTCCGGAGGGATGTAAATGAAAAAGGTTTATGTGTTGCTGTCTTTGTTGGTTCTCGCTACTATGGTGTTAGGAGATACCCCCAACACAATATACCATCCTTACTTCGCAAAAACATATCCCGATCCTGCGATGCCAGGACAAGTCGTGAGGGTGGAAGTAACTCTCCAAAATATGGGTTCCCAAACCTTCTACAATATATCAACCAGACTCAGGCCAACCTGGCCATTTTCTGGGAATGAAACGACTGGCTTCATTCGAAGATTGGATCCACTAGAAACTGCAACGGTTGTCTATTACCTTCAAGTGGCTAAAGACGCCAAACCCGGTCAATATTCCCTTCTTCATGAGATAACATATTACTATGGAGAGTGGAACGATGCAAAAGATAGGGTGGACTATTTCAAAGTTGAAACCACGAGAACTCTGGGTATAAATGTCCAAAATAGAGAGAGGGTAGAAGTTATTGATCTGGATTATCCAAACCAGATCCTAGCTGGTGGATCTGGAGAAATACGAGCCACAATAAAGAACACAGGAAGCGTCCCAGTAAATGATATAAAGATTTCAGTGAATAGCAATTCCTACTCTCTAGTTCCCCTAGCCCCCAGTAGCCAGTATATAGATGTACTTAATCCTGGGGATCAAGAGACTCTAACCTTCAAATTCAAGTCATCAAGTACTGCAACAACTGGGACATACTCCATGACTTTAGAAGTATCCTACGGATCAACGGAGTACTCCATACCTATGTCTGTGTCCATTCTAGGATATCCTGGATTAGAGGTATCTAGTGTTGAGTTTAAGTCTCCCCCCGAACCAGGAAAAGAAACTACAATGTCCGTGTGTATAAAGAACCTTGGTGCAGATCTGGGGAACTTCTACATATCTCTCTTCACTTACCGAATCAAAAAAAGTCAAAGCTTTGGTCTAACTCAAGAATTGGCCACAAGCGAAATAGGTGAAATCTCTCAAGACTTAGTAGTAATTGGAAGTAGCACAAAGTTCGTTCAAAATCTGAATAAAGGAGAAACAAAATGCTTTGATTTTGGTTTAGCTTTATCCGAGGATGCAGAGGAAAAACCATATTACCTCTATTTGAATTTCTTTGGTGGAAACTTCCAGGAAACCAGCATACCTATCGGTATAAATGTGAAAGGGATACCTAGATTGAGCCTCTCAGATGTTGGGTATGATCAAGATTTTCTATATGCTGGAACACCATTCAAAATGTCAGTTCAATTCGAGAACAGTGGAACTGGGAAGGCAAAAGAAGTTAAGGTAATATCAAACGGCGAAACAATCTACCTGGGAAGCATCGATCCCGAGGATTCCAGCACAGCAGTGTTCAGGCTAAAGCTGGACAAACCGGGGGAGCATGAAATAAAATTACAAGCAGTATACTTCGATAAAGATGGAAATCAATACACTCAGAACTTTTCTGTGAGCGTAATTGTAAGCCAAAAGCCACTAGAGACTAGTGTCATTATGGGAGTAGTCATCGTAATTGTTATTGTGGGTTTGATTATCTACAAGGTGACTAGGAAGTGAAAGTCATAGAACTAAAGGACGTATGGAAGGTATATAAACCCAGCGAGAGTGTGGAAGTTCCAGCATTGCGAGGAATAAATTTAGTTATAAAAAAGGGAGAGTACGTTGCAATAATGGGTCCCAGCGGCTCTGGAAAATCAACTCTGATGCACATAATAGGTTGCTTAGACGTTCCCACAAAGGGAAAAGTGTTTTTGCAGGGGAAAGACATCACAACATTAAGCGAGGATGAGCTTGCTAGAGTAAGAGGAAAGACAATCGGGTTTGTGTTCCAAAGTTATAACCTAATCCCTAGCCTAAATGCTCTGCAAAATGTTGAACTTCCTCTCATATTCCAAAATGTCCCTAAGGAAGAAAGAAGAGAAAGAGCAAAAAAGATCCTGGAAAGGCTTGGGCTGGAAAAGAGATTACACCACAGGCCAAACCAGTTGAGTGGTGGTCAGCAACAAAGAGTTGCAATAGCTAGAGCAATAATCACCAATCCAGATATAATCCTAGCAGATGAACCTACTGGAAATCTAGACTCAAAGTCCGGAGAAGAAGTATTGCAAATTTTTGATGAGTTGCATGAAGAAGGAAGAACAATTGTTATGGTTACTCACGAAAAGTACGTGGCAAAAAGAGCTGAAAGAATTGTAAAAATCAAAGATGGGAGGATAGTAAAGTGATTGAGGACTTCATATCCTTGGCAATAATAAACCTGAAACATAGAAAGCTCAGGAGTTGGTTAACCATAGTGGGTGTAGTGATTGGCATTGCGACAATTTCATCTTTACTTTCCTTAAGCCAGGGAATGTACGCTGCCGTCTCCCAGCAGTTTGAACTGATGGGGGCGAACACAATTATAGTTTTACCAGGATCGGAAGCGAGTATCTCCCCTATATTGAGCATGCTGGGCTCTTACTTGAAAGATTCAGATGCTAATTTGATTGAAAATGTGAGAGGAGTGGAATACACCATTCCTTCACTATACAAAACTGCTGAAGTAAAATACAAAACAGAAACATCAAATACTTTCATTTATGCGATTCCAGCAGATAAAGGAGATCAATTTCTGGAAGCCTTCCACGGTATCAGAGTTATTGAAGGAAGAGGCTTTAAGAAAGGAGATAAGTATAAAGCAGTCTTAGGTTATAGGGTCTGGAAAGATATGTTTTCCGATAAAATAAATGTTGGACATTACATCGAAATAAATGGAGTCAAATTTAAAGTGATTGGTATTTTAGGAGAAATAGGAAATAGAATGGATGATAACTCAATTGCAATTCCGATAGAGGCCGCAAAAGAATTGTTTGGAGACAAGAATCAGATAAACATGATTTATGTGAAGGTTGATAGCGGGGAGGATGTAGAAGAAGTTGCTGAAAGAATAAGGATAAAACTGAAGAATGCACACGGAAAGGAAGATTTTCAGATTCTAACATCTGCTGACCTTCTTCAAAGGGCTGGTCTAATATTGGGGCTAATAAGTATGGTAACATTAGGTATTGCTGCAATCTCACTCTTTGTTGGTGCTGTTGGTATAATGAACACAATGTATATGGCCGTCATAGAGAGGACTAGAGAGATAGGCATACTAAAATCCATTGGAGCAAAAAATAGGGAGATTCTAACTTTGTTCCTCTTAGAATCTGGATTGATCGGCTTGACTGGTGGTATTATAGGATTGTCCCTAGGTCTTATATTCGCAAAGGCAGTAGAGATAATTGCCAGACAGTCTTTGGAATCAAATATCCTAAAAATGATTGTGACACCAGACCTCATAATTCTCTCTCTAGGTGTATCCCTTCTAGTTGGTATAATTTCTGGACTACTTCCAGCAAGAGCAGCAGCAAAACTTAACCCTGTGGATGCGCTGAGATATGAATAATTGTTTAAATTCTGTTAACATTATAGTTGTAGGTGGTGGCATGATAAGAAGAACTTTCGTTGGGGTATTGCTCGTTTTGATGATTATTTTCATTACTGGATGTACTCATTACCAACCCCAAACGCCAACAAACATTACACAACCGAATGGAAATTTTTCCAATATAGGAAATAAAACAAACGTAACAGTACCTACAGAAAATCAAAGCACGCCTTCCAAACCAGTAATTATGACATATTCAGCATCATGTGTAGGAGTAGAATTCAACAAGTCCGAAAGCATAGACATAATCCCAAATGATGATGGGTTTAATTTAATTCACATACTACCATACTACTGCTGTGCAAACATCTCCCTAGATGTGAAAAGGAATAATACAAATATTGTTATACTGGAAAAGAACACGGGGGAGATATGCAGATGCATGTGCACATATGAAGTAACCGCTACAGTACACGGGTTGGATTCTGGTGAATACAACGTATCTTTGCTTGGTGTGTATTTCCATGATCCCACAGCGAACATCACACAAGAACCTAAACTGCGGTTTTCAAAGATAATCACGGTTGGAGAACCGCAGGAAAATGAAACCAATGAGGCAACAGCAGAATGTGAAACAGATTCCGATTGTGTGCACGTGCCAAGTTGTTGTCATCCGGGCGCCCAGCAATGCGTGCCCAAGTCCAGCGTTGAAAATATAACTTTAGATTGCAAAAATGTATACTGTACCATGGTGTGTTTGCCGTGCACCACATGTAGATGTGAGAACGGCAAGTGCATAACAGTACGGCCCAAAAATGGTTTTGATCATGGTTGTTGTTAAGCAGGTGCTTAAAACTTTTCGCAAATCAGAATTTTATCATTGTATCTAAACAAGTATGCGGTTCTGTCCCCATGCAGCTCAGACTCAATTCTTCGTTTTTCTGAATAGTATTTAGACGGTGAGATTGAATATCGAATCACCACGTTTCCAATCTTGTTTCTTCTCAGTTCAGGTATTAAATTGCAATCACTAACTAACCCTACAACGAGATATCTCGCTCTAAACAAAGTCGTACTAAACTCATCGTCACTGGTGAACAACGCTCTTCTTTTGTCCTTTGTCATTAGACTGGCTCCAGTTTTCACTTGAAGTTCCGGCAACAAGTCCGCCGCCAGTACTGCGCCATCCACATCGTACACGTATTCCCTAATTTCAGATGTTTCCAATTCCCGGGGTATTGTTGGGTCATATTCCAGTCTTTCCCCACTCGGCAATATAACTGCGGATCTATCTGCTTTGTGCAACTCGCCTAGGTATGCTGTCATTCTATTCAGTTGTCCGTCAAGGGAGATGTACTCAAACTCAATTGGTGTGGGCAAATCAACTCTTTCCCTCCTTATTTGTGGTGGCAGGTCAAATGCAAATTTGTCAATAAATTGTGAATACGTTCGTATGATCCCTCTCGGGTCTGGGACACACGAGTCCAGTGTCCTAACCTGCTCATTATATGGCCTAGCAGGATCAGAGAATGCAATATCAGAGTCCTTTACTCTCTCTATCACATCTTCAGAAAATACATCTCCTACAATAATCTCCACATTATCCACACCATAAATTTTGGTGTTGATTCTCGCAAGTTCTGCTCTTCTCCCATCCAATTCCACTCCGACAGCAGTATCGCTGTACTTACCAAAAAATGCAAGTTGTATCCC
>JAJRYR010000008.1 GCA_024275655.1 archaeon
CTTCTCGTTCCTCTTTATTATGAACTCTTGACCGAAGAAGTAATCCCTCTCCTCTATCTCAAATTCCTTCTTTGCCTTGGAATAAACCAATATTTTAGTGAATATGCTTGGAATCTCTACAAACCGCCCTAGAAATTCCCCTTTTTTCATTATCTTCCCATTTCTGATTAGAACACCTTTTCTCTCTATCCTATACTTCTCTCCCAACCATTTGATTAGCAAGACGTCTTCAAAGAAAGGTCTCTCCACATGAATCGTTTCGCTCTTCCCATCTCTTTCAATAATCATCTCAGCGCCAGTTAGACTGGCATACAACCTAAACCTAGGCATGTTCCCACCTCTTTACAAAACTTTCCCAGATTTCGGCCATCTCCTTCATTCTGTTTCCAAACTGCCTGGAGATTATCCATTCCCCCTCCTGCTTGGAAATCATTCCTGAGTCCCTGAGTTTGCCAATCATGGTGTAGTATTCCTGATGAGTGAGCCCCAACTTGTCCTTCACAGAATCCCATTCACTTGCAGGGATTCTCTTCCTCTCTATTAGCATGTAAATGAATTCTAGGGCTTTCTTAGCTAGCTCGGGCTTTCTGTAGAACAAGCCCTCTAGAATCGTTAATAGATCTGGAACTCTTTCTCTGGCCCGTATCTTTATCGTGGTCTCGTACTTGGGCATACTATACAAACTCACCCAGGATTTATATTCTTTTTGGTTTCATGTATAATGATTATAGCTGTTATACAATAGTGCATGAAAGCGCAGGGGTTTTCCTGGCGATCCATTATACATCATATCCTAATACCAGCACATTCCCCTCCTTTAACCTAGGTTGGCCAGGAAAACAATCAAAAGAATTAGAATGGTGGGATTATTGGGGTTGAT
This sequence comes from archaeon, assembly GCA_024275655.1. Taxonomy (GTDB): domain Archaea; phylum B1Sed10-29; class B1Sed10-29; order WALL01; family WAMD01; genus JAJRYR01. The sequence goes on from JAJRYR010000008.1 coordinate 881, forward strand.
GTATAATATCACTCCTTTGCAGATATAACTCTTAATGGAGCCGAGGTTCTAGCTATAGCTATGTCCTTATCGAATCTGCCCTGTGGGTGCTCCCTTATGTATATCTCTATATCGTAAACCCCTGGTTTTAGGCCAAACTTGGGCCAGATCTTAAACTTTGCTAAACCCCACTCACCAGGCCCCAAGTCGTATATTCTCTCCCTATGCTCCTTTGTGAGCCCGGCTTTATCAAATCCTAGCTTACTTGGAAGTGAAACCACCACAGTAAAGTTTCGCGTGGTTTCTTCAGTGTTTTTGACCTCCACATTCAATGTAACTGGCTGTTTATGCTCGATCACGAGCCTTATTGGGAGGTAGCTAGTTCTAATCTTCATTAGTATCACCATTTTAAATTAGGGATGAGCAAATATAAATATGTTCCCAGAGTCAGAGAAGATAGAAACCAGCATAACCATAAGGAAGATGAGGAGACTGGGGGGCTCAGCACTCACCAAAAAAAGCTTGCTTCGCTGGTTTGCCCTTTCCTTGGGATTGATGAATCCTAGGGATTCTAGGGAGACAATCTTAGATATTCTGGATGCCTTATTCTTCTTTAACCTATCGCAAGGGAGGCCGACCACTGCCGAGGAAATAAGCTCTAGAACAGGGATAGATGAGAAGACAGTTCTTTACCACTTGTCTAGGCTTAAGCGCATGGGTTTACTGGAATCCAGGGGAGGGAGGTACGAGTTTGCCAGGGATTTAAACGGTAAGCCCTCCCTTGAGAAATTTAGGTCCATAATCGATGAAAGCCTGAACAGAAGCGAGCTGGCACTCTTAGAGATTACCAGAATTTACTCACCCTAGAACCCAGGTTACTCAACGCTTTCCATTGAAATTTTTGCGGCTTTCTGAAAAGCCAAAATTTAACTTTAAATCTTGTAACAACCAACAATAAAGAACTAAACCAGAAAAATAGGTGAATCTTTCTCTTTTTATAGCAAAATAGCCAAAAAAATCTCTTTTCATCTAAAATAAACCTAGAATTTGCCTTTTTTATATTTTGATGACTAAATATTTTTGCGAAAAATATTCTTTATGAAATATCAATTGTATAGATACTATTGCAAAATATAAAATACAAAGATATAATTTTATAATACATTTTGTAGATTACATTTTGAAAATTTCTCTCCCCAATTTCGTTAGGTTTTTATGTGCCTATGTGGTAAAGCAGTGCATGATCAGAGCAGTACTTACGGATTTTGATGGGGTAATAATGCCAGTGGATCTAGTAGCAAAGGGGCTGAAACAAGCACTAGCAGAATATGGAATTCAGGTCACGGAAAGATTTGTTAAGGAGAAAATAATAGGGAGGCGGGTTGTTGAGGCTCTTCCAGACTTATTTGGGCTTCCTTTAGAGAAATGCCTGGAAATTAGGGCTAGATACCATGAAATCTACCAAAAATTGGCGTTAAAGAGCGAACCGTTTCCGGGAGCTACGGAATTGTTTGATTTCTGCAGAGAAAATGGCTTAAAAACCGGAATAATATCCACTAAAGCCAGAAATGAGACAGAACCAATCCTGGAGCACCTAGGAATAAACCCAGACGTTGCTGTGTTCCAGGAAGATGTGAAGAAGGTGAAACCAGATCCAGAGCCAATCCTACTAGCTCTTTCCAAGCTAAGCCTAGCCCCCACCGAGGCTGTCTTCATAGGAGACCATGTTGTGGATATCTTGGCCGGAAAAAACGCAGGAGTTCTGGCTATTGGTGTGCTTACAGGTATTGGAACTGAGAAGGATCTGGAGAACGCGGGAGCAGACCTGGTTTTTCCAACTCTGTTAGACTTCCTGAATTGGCTGGAAAGAGAGCTAAACGGCGTTTGACGGAGAAAACATTTTAATTGCGTAATAATACCATAAATGCTCAGCATCTAGGGGATTTTATGGAGATAGGTGAAAAGTACATTAGGGATTACAAGTGGTATTTTGACTATCTGAGGAGGACCACAGAAAAGAGGGATGTTGTAGTATATCTAAAGCAATTGATAAGGGAGTGCAAGCTGCATTTTAAGGCCTTGTCTGATGGAACAGTGGACATAACGTGCATTGGGGGAGGTTCAGGGGATGCTGATGTGGAAATAATTGATGAACTCCACAACTTGGGATTTAACACCAGGGTGAACTACATCGATCCTTCCGAATTAATGTTTAAGTTGTTTTTGGGTAGACTAGCTGATAAGGGATTTGAGGACTGCCTGAATAAGGTCATACTAAAACCATTTGAAAAAGCACATTTTATCCCAAAATCCGATGTTCTTCTATGCTTGAATGCCATCTATTACATAAAAGGAATTGAAAATGAAAAGGTGGCTAGGAAGATTCTAAAGAAAATGTACAGAAGTCTCAAAAAAGGAGGATTTGCGGTAATCGTTGTCCAATCCCAATCTAGCCCACACTACATTCTAAGAAGAAAAGCAAAGAGCGTTGTGGGAAAGGAAACAACTGAGATAAGTGGCAAGTACTTGTATGATATCCTCCAGAGTATGAAGGTCAAGGCATTTATAGATACAATAGAGAGCAGGTTAGATGTTACTAGGATATTCAGGAAAGGAAAGATATTTTTGGATGAGATAAACAAAAACATCCTCTCCCTAGCTCTCAGACAGGACTGGGATGACATACCTGAGAATGAGAGGAGCAGGTTATTATCAGAGATCGAGAAAATGACGGTAACTGAAGGAAACAAGAAGTATATGAAACTACTGTATGACATCATAATCATATACAAACCCAAGAAGAATCATAGGATACCCCACAACCCGTTCGAAGAGATAGATGTGGTAGATGGGGAGGACAGAGTCGTTGGAAAGACCATAAGATTAATTGCCCATATGAAGGGCGTTCTTCACAGAGAAGTTGGAATCTTTCTTTTTACCAAGGCAGGAAAGCTGATAACTAGCATAAGAGGGGCAGATGGGAGGTATGACTTCTCCTCTTCTGGACATATACCTGCAGGTCACAGCCCGATGCACACAATAGTTAAGGAATGCCAGGAAGAGCTAGGAGTAAATATAGATCCAGACAAGCTAAAATTCGTTTTCAAGAAAGAGCTGGTGTCTGTTTCACCACCAAAAATCAATAGAAGAATATTCTATCTCTACACATACCCTGAGAGCATAGATCTAGAGGACATAAAGAAGGGTCCAGAGGTTAGGGATGTTGTGGAGATAAGTATAGACGACTTGTTGGAGCTTGGGAAGAAGGATCCAAACTTGTTCTCCAAGGGGTTCTTAGCAACATTAAGAGAGTACAAGCGAGTAATGGATGGAGAAGGGGAAACAATTTTAATCAAGATAGGTGGGAGCGTGCTAAACCCGAAGATGAGAGGAAATGAAAGATTAAATAGAAAACTAATTCGGGATATAGCCAAGGTCATTAGGAAATACTGGCCCTACAAAAGGTTCGTTATTGTTCTGGGTGGAGGACATATAGGCCATGTTCTAACGATAAAAACCAGAAGGAAATGTACGGAATTGAATTATTCTAGGAACTATCTGGAGTACGAGGAAATGATAAATAAAGTGGCCAGAATATTTTACAAGGAGAGATTACCAGTATACAAAATGAGGTATTCCGCATTGTACTTTGATAAGGTGGATGGGAAACTTCTCGCTAGAGCAGCTGAAGAGGCGTTGGATCATGGACTGATCCCATTATTCTATGCGGACTGGGTGAAAACGAAGAAGGGAATGAAAGTTTTATCCAGTGACGAAATAATGAAGCATTTAGCTAGGAACATGAAAGCAAAAATGGCGGTATTCCTAACAGATGTGGATGGTGTTTACGGCAAGCACAAGAAGCTGATCCCAGAGATTATGATAAGCGAACTTAAATCCATAGAATGCGAGAAAACATCAGATGCAACTGGAGGTATGAAGAAAAAACTGCTGGAGATAAAATCAATTCCAGTGCAGTCAATAGTGGTGAATGGTTATCACCCAGAAAGGCTGGAATCCATTATAGAGGGTAAGAGGACAGTAGCCACGTATATCATACCCAAATGATTTGTCTTTCTGGGTTATCACTTAAGTACAGGAACAGAGCAACACAAACGTAATCAGCTACAATCCCTGGTGATTTCTGCAACCCCTTTTCTTCTATAAGCTCCCTATGAACATCACTCAAACTTTGGAAAACAGGGGCGTCTGGTTTTATGCTGGACAGCAATCTTCTAGTCATTTTCATTCCACCAATCAGTTCCATGTAAAAATGGTGGTTCCTCAGCCCCCCCTCCTTTATTATTGGAATAATCCTTTCATAGTAATCATAAACGTTCTCCGCATCAACTAGTGGAAAATCTCTTTTTGCTGGTTTTGAGCTTTTTCCCCATGCAAATTTTCTTGTTTTTTGTTCCCACACCACATCTTCCTTAGAGGTTGATCGTAGAACATCGCTGACTTTATCCAGTGCCTCCCAACTATCCTTGGACAAAGCTCTGGCCACCACTGTGGGGAATAAAGCCTCCATTATACCGAAGTTTATTGTTTTTCCGTACCTGTTTTTTTCACTTGCAACCACGCTCTTGTGAACTAGATCGTAAAAGACAGGTGGTTGCCCCTGATATTTTTCAATCCTTCTACCCAGCTCCAAGAAGTGGGGCAGAGTGTTGACTCCACTTATGACGAAATCTAGCGAGGTTTTGCCCGGCCCAAGACTGGATGTTGGAGTAGCACAGTAGTCTTTTTCCATTAAGGGTTCTAGGCACTGAGCGAGCCCAGCCAACCTAGCCATTTCTTCAGGTCTCATCATGCATTCATTGTATGTTTCAGGGTTTAATAGTTTTGCCAAGGCAAAACCTAAAAACCAGAAAATCTAAAACTCACTCTGTGCATCCGAGGGTTCTTCAACTGTTCAGAGAAAGATTCCCTAGGCCAACCGAGATCCAGGAAAAGGCCTTCCCTAGGGTTCTCTCTGGAGATAATGTGTTAATTGTTGCGCCGACAGGTTTTGGTAAAACAGAGGCAGCATTGCTTCCAGTTCTCTCTAAAATCCTGACAGAAAAACCAAGACCAATCTCTGTGCTGTACATAACACCGTTGAGGGCATTGAACAGGGACATATTTGAGAGGCTATTCTGGTGGGCAGAAAGGTTGGGGATATCCGCCAGCCTGAGACACGGCGATACTAGCCAAGCAGAGAGGGGAAAGCAAACAAAGAAACCACCCCAGATACTCATCACGACCCCAGAAACTTTGCAAAGTATGCTTCCAGCCAAGGTTTTGGGAAAGCATTTAGCGAATGTTCGGTGGGTCATTGTAGACGAACTTCATGAACTTCTGGATTCTAAGAGAGGCAGTCAATTGGCATTAGCATTAGAGAGATTGCGATTGAGGGCGAATTTCCAGACAATTGCCCTCTCAGCCACCATAGGTGATTTAGAGACAGCTAGAAATTTTTTGAGATTGGACACAGTGGTTACCCTAGACAAGCCTAGAAAAATGAACATAAGCGTTGAGATGCCAAAACCCACGCCAGAAGATAGGAAGATGGCAGAAAAGCTAGAGTTGCATCCGGTGATAGTGGCTAGGCTTAGAAGGATGCACGAGCTGGTTGAGGAACATGGTGCGGTTCTAACATTTGTGAACACAAGATCAATGGCAGAACTTCTCTCCAGTAGATATGCTGCATGGGACAAGGCGCACAAGATATCTGTTCACCACTCTAGCTTATCAAAGGATGTTAGGGTGATCGCTGAGAAGAAGTTTAAGGATGGCAGGATAAAAGGATTGATTGCCACCAGTAGTTTGGAACTTGGGATAGATATTGGTCGCGTCGATCTGGTTATACAGTACATGAGCCCCAGGCAGGTTACTAGATTGGTCCAGAGAATTGGAAGGTCTGGGCACTCCATTGAAAAAGAACCAAAAGGAATTATATTAGCAAACGATGAGGAGGATGCATTGGAAGCAGGAGTTATTGCTGACTTTGCAAAGAAAGGCAGATTGGAGAGGATAAGGATATATGAGAAGCCGCTGGATGTTCTTGCCCACCAGTTAATCGGCTTGAGCTTGGATAAAGGAAGGGTTCCCATAGATCTAGCATTCAATTTGGTTAGAAGAGCATGGCCTTATAAGGATCTAACATGGGATGAGTACCTTTCTGTGTTGAGGCAATTGGAGGAGGAAAGGCTGATCTGGTTGGATGAAGAGACGTTCAAAGCTAGAAGATCTGCATACAAATATTATTTCTCAAACCTATCGACAATACCTGATGAGAGAAAAATATGGGTAGTGAATAGACTTTCTGGAAAAACAGTGGCAGGTTTGGATGAGGTGTTTGTCTCAGATCACCTCTATCCAGGAGCTGTCTTTATAACCAAGGGAACACCTTGGAGGGTAATAGACATAACAGATAGGGAAGTCATAGTCGAGCCAGCCACAGACTTTACGGCAGGGATTCCAGATTGGGTTGGGGAGGACATCCCAGTACCGAAAGAAGTGGCAATCAATGTAAGTAAGTCCTGGGGGGGCAACCTCCCAAAGAGCCTAGATGTGGGGACAAGTAAAGAAATAGAAAAATTTAGGAAGAAACTAGAGTTTTATCCCAATTCTAGGGAGCTTATTCTGGAGTATGTGGAGGGAGTTACAATTTTGCATTGCCCGTATGGAACGTTGATAAATCAAACCCTGGCCCAAACCATTTCAGCATACGCGAGCTTGATACTTGGAAGAACCATAGCTGTGAGAAGCGATGCGTACCGGATATCTGTAGACGCCGATTACAGATTAGTTAAGAAAGCGTTGATGGAAACCCCACCAGATAGTTTAGAACACTTTTTGGCATCTCACCTGTCTAGATCAGGCATCTTCAAGAATAGATTTATTCACGTGGCCAGAAGATTTGGGCTTTTAGGGAAAGAAGTTGATTATACCCGGCTTAGTATGAGACGATTAATAGATGCCATGGTAAATTCTCCAGTATACGAGGAGGCAATGAAGGAAGTTTTCCATGATAAACTGGATGTGGATGGAGCAAGGGATTTGATAAAGAATATACAACAAGGAAAGGTTAAGATAAAAGAATGGATATCCAGCAAACCATCCAAGCTTGCAAGTTTCCTGTCTGCATCTTCTGGGTATTTCTTGGCTGAAAGGCCAACTGAGGAGATCATAAGCATAGTAAAGTCCAGAATAATGTCAGAGTACGTTGGATTGGAGTGTTTGAACTGTGGGCACTTGCTGTACAAGAGAATAGAAGACTTGCCAGAGGAATTGTCTTGTCCGGTTTGCGGGGGAAAGATGCTCACATTGGCAGACGCTGAAGAAAACCAGAGAACTAGGATTGCAAATCTGATAAGAGCATATGGTAAAAAGGCAATAATTGCTCTGGCTGGCAGGGGCGTGGGACCGGAAACAGCAGCCAGGATTTTGAGAAAGATGCACAAGGATCTGGATTCTCTAATAAAGGACATAATTGAGGCAGAGAGAACCTTTGCAAGGACACACAGATTTTGGGGGTAACACACCTCAGACCTGCGTGGTCTCATCACACTTCAGAGGAGCCCAGGTCATCATAGGCATAATGTTTTTACACTAGTAAATATAAAAATCTCTGCATGTGTGGCATAATAGGGTATTCTGGAGAAGAGGACGCTAGATACTTACTAGTTGACGGCCTGAAAAAACTGGAGTACAGGGGATATGATTCTTGGGGAGTTGCCGGATTAGTTGACAATGGGATATTTGTATTCAAGAGAGTTGGGAAGATAGGCGACTTTGAAAATGTAAGAAGTTTCCCCCCGTTTAACATAGGTATAGCCCACACAAGATGGGCAACACATGGTGGGGTGTCTGAAAAGAATGCACACCCCCACCTATCCTGTGATGGGCGAATTGCTGTGGTTCACAATGGCATAATTGAAAACTTTGTTGAACTTAGGAAAGAATTGGAGAAGAAGGGCCACAAGTTTATTTCTGAAACTGATACTGAGGTAATACCTCATTTGATTGAAGAGGAAATGAAAACAAAACCGTTTATTGGTGCTGTCTACTCTGCCTTAACTAAAATTAGAGGAGCGTTTGCTTTAGCAATAATAGATTCAAGAACAAAGACATTGGTTGCTGTAAGAAATTTTTCGCCACTAGTTTTGGGCATGTCTCAAAACGGGATATTTGTTTCCAGCGATCCTGTGGCTTTTGTTGAACACACGAACAAAGTTATCTACCTAGAGGATGGGGATGTAGCAGTTATCCAACCAGGTGTTAAGTGTACCATAACAGATTTACACGGGAAACCAGTATCACGAGAAATCAAAGAAATACATATCAAACCAGAACACATATCAAAAGGAGGATACCCTCACTATATGTTAAAGGAAATAACTGAGCAAACAGAGGCGTTATCCAGAATTCAGAATTATCCCAGTTACCTGCTGGAGAAGGCAGTAGAGATATTTGGATCAGCATATGGTATATTCTTTGTGGGGGCAGGATCATCATACAATGCTGCGCTGGTTGCCTCATATGTGTTCTCAAAGGTAGCTAAGAGGCACATCAATGTTGTTTATGCTAGTGAATTTCCCTACTACCAGGATTATCTAACGAATAGGACATTGGTGGTTGCAATTTCACAATCTGGGGAAACAGCAGACGTAATAGATGCCGTCAAAAAAGCAAAAAGAAAAGGGGCAAAGGTAATGGCCGTGGTAAACAATGAAAACTCAACACTGGCAAGGATTTCGGATTGGGTGTTGCCGATATTTGCAGGTCCGGAGATTGGTGTTGCTGCGACGAAGTCATTTACTAGTCAGCTAGCGTTGTTGTCTATGATAGCATATGCATTCTCTGGAAAGTTGCAAGAAGGAAGAGAGAACCTTGGAATTGCAATATCTGAGATAAATGAATTGGTGAGAGATGAAAATAGAACCAGAATATTAGAGCTAGCAAAGAAGTTAGTAGAAAAAGAGCACATGTTTGTGATTGGTAGGGGGGTAAGCTACGCCGTTTCACTTGAGGGGGCGTTGAAAATAAAAGAAATTTCTTATACACATGCGGAAGGATTCCCAGGTGGAGAGCTGAAACATGGGCACATAGCACTAATAGAGGAAGGCACACCAGTAGTAGTAATAGCACCGGATGATGAAACATGGGATGATATAATCTCCAACGCAATGGAAGTTAAGGCCAGGGGAGCATATGTGATAGGAATAGCTCACAAAGAGCACGAAGTATTTGATTGTTGGATAAGGATTCCTAGGGCAGAAGAGTTCTTTGCGTTGGTTGGGGTGGTACCCATGCAATTGTTATCCTACTATCTTGCAGTATTTAGAGGGCACGATCCAGATAAGCCTAGAAACCTGGCAAAGTCAGTAACAGTAAAATAGAAAAAGATAGAAAGATTGGGTTGTATTTTAGAACGGCTCAACCTCTTCCACATAACCGATCTCACTGGTATCGTTTAGATCATTACCATTGCTTATGTTTTCCATTGTTATCTCGCTTGTGACTTGTGGTTCTGTAGGTTCGCTTGGAGCGACTTCTGGAGCAGTTGTTGGCTTTTGTTCTTGCTGAATGCAACCGACCATGACTACGGCCACTAGGAGGACGGCAACCAATGCTAGCTCCCATCTCATTTCATGCACCCCCTGGTCCTTTTGGTATTGCAGGTATTTTTACTTTTGCCTTTCCTTTGATTTCCTGGTTTAGCTCATTGAATTTCTCATTGAACTCTTCTAGTGAACTTTCGTTTTCTAGGTGTTTTGTCATTCTTTCCAGTTTCTCCAGTTTTTCCTGCATTTTGCTAGTATCCACACCCATCTGTTGTAGCTTGTTCATTGCCTGAGTTAATTTCTCCTTTGCTCTTTCGAATTGATATTTCATGACTTTGCTGTTTAGCCTCACAAATGCCCTGTGGAACTCTCCCCACATCCTTGCAATTTCTACTTTTACCATTGCGACCTCTGTCCTGTTTCCTGAGTCATATGCAGCTTCCAGATCATCTCTCATGTCCTTTATATCATCCAGTATTTCTTGTGCCTCTGTTACGTTGAACCCCAGGTTGTAGAACCTGTTTAATTTCTCTTGTGCTAGGCAGATGTGTAGGTCGAAGACTGCAAGTCCAACTTCCTTTGCCAATTCAAGACCTTCTCTTATCTCCTCTTGGTGTTTCATTTTTTCTTGCTTCATTGCTTCCTTTACGGCCTCTTTTATCTCCTGGCTGTGTTCAGCCAACTCTGGGATCTTGTGCGCTTCCATTCTGAATTGTCTGGCAATTTGTATCAATAGCTTTGCATTCTCTCTGTATTCTGGACCAGCACTCACGTTCAAACTGTTCATAATCTCCACAAACTCGTTCTTCAGTTCTATTAGAACACTCACATTTGCGCCATACTCCTCTCCCTTTTCTATCACTATGTTCATTCCAGCTAGGATTGTATTTGCTCTAATCATGTCCAGCTCTTTTCCAACTTTCTCTCTAAACTGCTCTCTAGCTAGGACTCTTGCCCTTGTGACATTCACGATGTAACTTGCACAAACATTCTCTGGTAGCTTTACCTTTGGAGGCCTGACCTCTGTTTCTGTCTCTACATTTGTTTCATTCTCAACCTCTGTTTCCACACTAACGCTAGTTTCATGTGTCACATTTGTATCGGTTTCATTGTGCATCACTGTTGTGGATACATCTACCTCAACTTCAGTTTCATGAGTGGTGTTGCTAGTTGTACTTTCATTTACTGTTGGGATATCAACATCTGGTGCATCTGATAGTGTTATGCCCTTTTCTGCATGCACTGCAACCAACAACCCAAGCAGTACCAGGCCAACAACAGCCAGCACCTTCCATTTCATTTTATCACCTCCGTAATAGTTTCAAATTCGTATGTTTAAAAAACTATCATCCTTTAACCTTTAAATAAAGCTTTATTCAACCTTTATTTTGCTTTATATCAGTTTATACTTAATTTTTTTCCTAAAAAGACACACAAAAATCTTTTAATATCTGAAAAAGAAAAAAATTAGGATGGCAATCACGAGATACGTTGTTTTTATTTTGGTGATAGTTATCCCCTTTTCTTTAGCCCTTCAGGGATACGTGTATGATATCTCTCTGGAGAAGATCCCCTATGCTGTGGTTTCTGTTTACTCAATTGATGGAGAGTTGTTATCTCGGCAATTGGCAGATGATACTGCGTATTATGATATGCCCATACCAAAGGGGAAGTACTTTGTTGTAGCTTACAAGCCAGGGACAAACCTGTATTCCAATGAAACAGTGGATATTATTTCAAGTGATCAAAGATATGATATTCTCCTATCGCCAAAACTAGACTATGAAAAATTACCAAAAATGGACTTACCTGGAATTGGTGAATTGCCTGAAACTAACGATATAAGTCTCATTACTAATGGATCAGAGAAACAAAAGATACCAGACCTATGGTGGATAGTTATCCTCTCGGTGTTTGTTTTTATTTTAGGCGCGGTGATTCTACTCAAGATTAGGCGCAAACACGGCTCTGTAAAACACACAGATGAGGAGTATCTACTTAGCATAATAGAAGAGAATAATGGTAGCATAAAACAGAAAGAATTGGTTAAAATCACGGGCTGGTCTGAGGCAAAAGTCAGTTTGGTTTTGAAGGAGCTGAAGAGGAAAGGGAAAGTCAAAAAGAAGAAGGTAGGTAGAGAAAAAATCGTTTTCTTGGCATCATAAAAACTCTTCTAATATCCTTGCAAATGCGGGTCTTGCTATCAATACTCCAACTGCTAGTCCTATCAATGTTGTGATCGCAAAACCCTTCATCAGACCGAACCCAAGGGTTATCAATGGAAGCATTGCGGCAGTTGTTGTTGCTGCGGCAGCAAAGATTATTCCAAACGCTCTCTTTATCCTCCCTAAGAATGAAGTCTCCTCCTTCCTCTTTCCTCCACTTAGTATTTCATCTGATATGACTATCATGTGGTCAACGCCAGTACCCACCGCAGCAATAATTCCAGCAAGAGCAGCGAGATCTATTTCCCAGCGAATTATCGCGGCTATCCCTAAAATTATGATTATCTCAGATAGGTTATTTGCCATTATCAGTGCAGAAAGCTTTGGATGCCTGTACTTCACAAACACTATCAGACCAACAACTACCCAAGCGAGCAATCCTATCCATCCCACATAACCGAGAAACTGTCTTCCAAGTGTGGGAGATACTTCCATTGTTGTTGCTATACTCAATTTCACAGGTAGTTTTCCTGATCTCAAGATGACTACCATTTTTGTCATTTCTTTTTTAGCTTCCTCCAGGCTTGTTGCATGTCCCTCTATGACAGCAGTTGTAACAGGCTCCCCACTGGTGACTCCTGGGGTTAGGTTTAGTACAGATTTTAGCCCTGTTGCATCCCACAGCCAGTATTCCCCAACCTTTGATTTAGTAATCACTTGGAATCCAGACTGGTTTAACAATTCGATGTAGTATGTGCTATTTTCGGGAATTATGACGGTTGTAACATTTGCAGACTTCAACTCATTTATGATGGCGTTTGTTATGTTATCTGTTGGGATAATCTTTACCATTGCATTTTTTTCCAGATCCTCAACACTGATGTACCCAGAATTAGGGTTTCCAGGGACTAGATACATGTACTTCTCTTTATTGTATAGTGCTGTTGGGATGAGTATCGCAGCATTCTCTGGCCTGTCTATGAACATGTATATCTTGTCACACTTTATCTCTCCCTCGACTTTTCTGCATTTGCCTTCTGCCACATCTGCGAACCTAGCAGCACCAGATCCAGACAAATCAAAGGGAACCCTCCACTGTTGCAAGCTTGCAGACCACCCGTAGCCACTTTGCGGGTCTGTTTTGACTTGTATGATATCCTCCCCTGTAAGCGCAATTTGACCGTCTATTATTGCTTCGAATTTTCCTTGCTTGGCTAGGACATCCTTTATTGCATCTAGATTACTACCACTGGCACCAGACACAGAGACCATTATGTATTGGTCTCCAACGGGTCTCACGCTTATGTCCTTTAGTCCAAATCCATTCAATCTAGCTTGGAGTATGGACACCATAGTGTCCATGGTTGCTTCATCCACTGGTTTTTCCAGCTGCAGGTATATTAGAGAACCACCAGAAAAGTCCATACCAAATCTTAGCCCGATTAATGCTAAGGGAATGATTCCCAGGAATATTAGTGCGAGAATAAAAATCCGCACTCTCCAATCCTTTAAGATTTTCGTGTTGCCCACCATTTCAAAATCACCGCATTCATCATCCATGTAGATGCAAGGTCACCAATAAGCCCAAACATCAATGTTGCACCAATGAATAGAAGTGTCTGTATGTGCAAAATCCAAGAAGCAAAGACCAACACGGCTAGCGCCCCAATAGTTGTTAGAGACATTGTTATTCCTGTTTTCATTGCAGAGTGTAATCTATCGTCTACACTGCCTTCTATTCTTTTTAGCACTCTGTTAGTCAGCAATATATCTGTATCTACCGAGTATCCTATTAACATAAGGAGTGCAGCTATGGTTGCTAGGGAAAGCGGAATCTTGAAGATTGCCATCCCTAGGAGAGCATACAACACATCTAAGATGGCAGCACTTATGACGTACGTGGAAGGGGCCAGCTCTCTAAATGTTAAGAAAACAACGGCAGCCATAAATAGGAATGCCAGGCCCATGGCTCTCAAACCACTCTCCCAGAAACTCTTACCTATTGCGGGCCCGATCTCCTGTACGGTTATGTCCTCTACTCTTACACCTAGAAGTGAACTCAACCTCTGTTTTATCTCAGATACCACATCAGTCTGATTTAATTCGCTTTGAACATTTGAAAATTCTATGATATACATCCGCTGGTTGTTTAGTGGGTTATCTGCAACACTAACTCTTAGGTCGTTCAGCCCCAGATCTGCTAGTTCTGTCTTTATTTGGTCTTCACTGATATCTACTGTGTTTGGCACAACAGCAGAGATACTAGTACCACCAGTTAAATCCACACCCTTTGGAACAAATGGAAGTAGAACTATACTTAACACAGCCAAGACCAAGGGAACGATGATATAATACTTGTAGTATGGTTTTGAGTATATGTTCATGGAACATCACCAGAAGGTATACTTATTTAGGATTATGTTATAAAAAAGGTTTTTGCAAGACTTTTAAATGCCAACATCAAAAACAAGTATATGCAATTGGTTCTTGTAGATAGAAAAGGAAAGAGAATTCTAGTGGACTGGAACGAAAGGGATCCAAAGCCTATTCACACAAACAAGGGGACCATAAAACCAGAGGATGTTAGTATTGGAAAATTAGCGAGAACACACAAGGGATACGAATTCCTGATTCTGGAACCCGCTCTGTGTGATATTATTCAGGGTTTACCTTGTGGGGCAAAGCCCATATTTGAGTATCATTCAGCGATGTTTGGAGCATTGTTGGGATTAGGAAAAGGAAAGACAATCCTAGAGGCGGGAACCGGCTCTGCTGGAGCAACACTGATGTTTGCAAATATGGTCTATCCTGGAAAGGTGTATAGCTTTGAAAAGGAAAAGCGTTTCTATGATGTTGCTGTTAAAAATGTAGAGAGATCTGGGTTTGATAATGTCTTTCTCTTCAATGAGGATGTTTTGAATGCGAAGGCAATACTGTCAGAGAAAGGAGTTGATGGTGTGGATGCCATTTTCCTGGATCTCCAGGATCCAGAGGATAAGGTAGATGGCCTAGTGGATTTGCTGAAACCAGGGGGTTTCTTTGGCGTGTACACGCCAGTATTTGACAGTATTGCTCCTGTTTGGAGAAAATTTGAGAAGAACGACATAGTGGGAATAAGGACGGTTGCCCTCACACTCCAGGAAGTATTGGTTAAGAAATACGCTAGATATAAGCAAGAATTCTTTGGATTCCCAGGTTTCTTCATTTGGGGTAGAAAATTTGGAGGTGATTAGGGGATGAGACCCAATAAGGACAGGTATTACTTGGGAATTGCAGAGGCGGTTGGTGCCAGATCCCCATGTTTAAGAAGAAAATTCGGAGCAATAATTGTTGTCAATGATGCAATTGTTTCCACAGGTTACAATGGCCCAGCTAGGGGGTCAGTGAACTGTGAAGAAGTGGGGTGTTTGAAGGATATAGCCAATATTCCCAGTTATTCAGGATATGATTTTTGCCCTGCAGTTCATGCTGAGGAAAATGCAGTGGTGAATGCTGCCAGGAATGGAACAAAGGTTTATGGTGGGGTTTTGTATATAGTCGGTAAAAAGCCAGATGGCAGCCCAGTGCCAAGTCATCCCTGTGACAGGTGTAAGAGAGTATTAATAAATGCAGGGATAGAGAAAGTGGTAACACTGGATGAGAGTGGTAAAGTAGTGGTTTACAAGGTATCTGATTGGATTAATTACGACAAAGAAGAGTACATTAAGAAAGTTAAAGAGTGGGAAAATAAAAAACAATAAATATCACCTAGTACAGAAACCTATTGGGGGAGAGGGAAATGAGAGTATTTGAGATTTTGTTCCCACTGGTTTTATTGGCCAGTTTTTCCCTGGCCATTTGCACCCAGGTTTATGTGGATTCTGGTGAGCCGGCAGAGCTGAAAGCATGGGTCTGGAAAGAAGGAAAGCTTGTTGCAGAGGCTGACAACACCCTTCTAGATTTCCAGTTGAGGATCTACCGGCCAGATTTGTCAAATATATATGTTGTAGACGATGGATTTGAATACTCCGCAGTGAGGGATCTAGAGACCTTCCACTTTGATTCGCCAGGTGTTTGGAGAATTGCGGTCGTGTCTCAATCTTACTACGGTACGGTTGAACTGTGTAGTGATAGTGTGAGCCAGTTTGAGAGAATTCGTGGTGGAGAGAAGCCCAAGGGGTTCCTAGAGAAGATACTAGATCTTATCAGGAGCATATTCGGGTTTTAACCTCCTAGTGTCCACCGCAACCCCCTCCCTAGCACTAACCATCTCTTTTCCGGACATTTTGGCAGTCCCAGTTGCCAGCAATTCCCCTGATTCGTTTACTATCAATACTTCCAATCCCGGCCTGATCTTTTCATCTGCATCAATCACGAATTTGGCGAAAGTGCTCTTACCATCTTTAACATGATCGCTGGCACCATCCGGGACTATAACTTTCCAACCACCCCTCTTTGCCATCTCCCATGCAATACCATGTAGTATAGGTATGTAATCACTAGCCCTCAGAACCAGCCAGAGTTTTTTGTTTACAAGAACGTTTCTTATCCTACCAGTGTTCTTGCTTCTCTCTATTACTGCGTCTTCTGGCAGTATATCGTAATATCCGTACAGGTATCCTATTATTCCATTTACAATGTCCCAATCACTGACATCTCTCGGCTTTGCATCTTCTTCCCACGGGACCTCTCTTTGCCCGAAGGGATACATGTCTTTCACTTCTATTGGCACTCTTTCAAATGGCGCCAGATCCACAAATTTCTTTGTGATCGTTTTCTGCTGCAGTCTCTTCTTATGGCGGTATACTTCAGGTCTCAATTCGCTCTCCTTTGAAAGATAGAAGAACCGTTTTTTGGATATTGGATCTTTCTCTTCTAGGTAATCCAGATAATTCTGGAACCCAAGGAATGCTTGATATAACCGAGGATGCGCTCTTGCTCTCTTTTCAAGTAACTCCCAGAGGGTGCCCTGTCTTATGGATTCTTTGACTCTCTTCATCTCTTCCATGGTTACATACAAATTGTGTCTTGCCAGCAGGGACTTGTTTTTCCTTAGTTCTTCCACCGAGTGATTTGAGCAAATGGGACAAGAGCAAGGTAGCTCCTTCATTTGGGAAATATCCCTAGTTCCATCCACGGTTAAGTATTTTCCTTTCTCAGCGAACAGAGCATAAGCAGCGGAATCAAAAACATCTGCCCCAAGTGCGACGCCAAACGCAAACATCATTGGATGTCCTGCACCAAAGAAGTGAACTGGTTTATCTGTTGGGATTACCTCCCTAGTCCATACCAAGCAGTCGAATGTTTCTTTGAATCTATATTCATTTAAGAGGGGGACCACAGATCCAACCGCAAAATAATTGAACCCCAACTCCAGCATTTTCCTTGCGGATTCTTTCCTTAGTTCTTTGAATACGCCCCCCTGTACTGGACCAGCCCAAAGAACTTTTGAGCTTTTGATCATGTCTTTAACCTCTTCAGCTCTTTTGATTGTGGTATCCAAGTTCTCTCTCATTTTTTCAAAATCCCCTATCCCTGGGATGTCTAGTATTACACCTATGTCCACTTCAATGTCTCTCTGAAATTCTACTATCTCTGTGTTTGTGACCTTTACTTTTCCATACTGCATGAGCTGGAAAGCGCCAGAATCAGTCATGACTAACCCATCAAAATCCAACAACTCATGTATCCCTTTCTTTTGGGCTTGTTCTCTGAGTGATTCATCTTTCCAGATGATGTAAGCATTAGTTATCACTCCTTCTACTCCGAATTCTTTCTCCATTTCTTTAGGTGTTATCTCTTGTTTCTTTGGGTTTATCACTGGTAGAATTAGGGGAGTCTCTACCTTTTTCTTTCCAATCTTTAGCTTGCCTATCCTTCCGGCTAGATCTCTAGATTTTATTTCCATGCTCATCCCATCTCTAGTACTTTTTCATTATGTAATAAAACGTTAGAACCACACCGAACAGGACAAGAATCCCTATTGCGATGGGCACTAGACCAAATGTTATTCCTTCATTGTTTTTTGTTGTCACTCCTAGTGGATTCTGCAGCTCATATATCCTCTGGTTCACATATGCTGGGTTTGCGTGTATGTCGGGATTTGAATATAGTACTTGTTTTGCCTTCTCAAAGCACCTGAGGGCGTTGCCCTTTTCACCAGCAAGTGAGAACGCATCTCCTGCAGATAGGTAATACTCATACTGCTTGGCCGGATCAGCAAAGTATGCATCTCCTGCCTTTTCGTAGTAGTTTCCAGCCATAGAAAAGTATGCGGATCCAGACATTCCAATATCTTGGTAACACTCCCCTAGTTGGAAATACTTATCTGCTAGCTTTGAGTAGTAAGCGTACATTGTAAGCTCTGTGTAATTCCCAGATGTTGCCTCAAGGGATTTGATCTCTGATTCTATTGCCTTACAATCACTAGCAGTGTATGGTTCTGCAACGGAAATAGACAATAACATTATTATCAGAGCCAACAACAGACCAGTCTTTCTGTACATAATGAATTTTTGGTTTCTCTGAAATAAAAAGATACTTTTTTATAAGCTAGCAGGGAGAACCATATTATGACTTTTTTACCATTTGTGCCAGATCCAAAGGAACTAATTAAGGCCAGTATAGAGAGAGCCAAAAAGCGAGCAAGGCAAACATTTGGATACAACAAACAATCAACCAAGAAAAAGAGAGAATTAATCAGAGTAGAGGCTTTAGCAAGTTCTCTGGCAGATAGATTAGAGCAGATAGTTAAGGATTCCGCAAACTTTGATAGAATTCCTCCTTTTTACAAAGACCTAATATCTGCGAAGGTAGATATACCTAAAATTAAGAGGTCCCTGGCAGTAATAGATTGGTTATCTAATAAGATAAGAGAGCTGGATAGAACCTATCGTAGGAAGATGAGAAAGAGTTCTGACATAGGTGAGATAACGGCATTGAGAAAACAATTTGAGGCCCGAATAGAGGACCTATTGCTGGATAACAGAGACGCGTTTGATACCCTCAAGGAAGCCAGCAAAGAGTTGGAGGATTTGCCAAAGATAAAGGAGATGCCTACCATAATAATAGCAGGTTATCCGAATGTTGGGAAGTCTAGCATATTGAAAGCTCTGACTGGATCCGAGGTTGAAGTGAGATCCTATCCATTTACAACAAAGCAGATATTGGTAGGATACGCTAGAAAGGGTTATAACCAGATACAGTTGGTGGACACACCAGGACTTTTGGACAGACCAATTGAAAAGATGAACAAGATAGAAAAGCAGGCTTTGGCAGCCTTGAAGCACTTGTCCAAGAAAGTATTATTTGTCCTGGACCCGAGCGAGACATGTGGGTATCCACTGGAAAAGCAGTTGGAGTTACTGGAGTCTCTGAAAAAAATGGGATTGGATGTCAAGGTTGTTGCAAACAAGGCAGACCTGGAGTCCAAATCCTTGGTAGACGTGGATATGGTCATAAGTGCCCTGAATCCAGAGGATATTGAGAAATTGAAAGATTTCCTTTTTGCGTGGCTATGCAATTCTTGATGGTTTTCTTGCTAGAACACCTTGAATCTCTGTTAGTCTTTTTACATCCCTCCAACCTGCTTCCCTGAGTCTCTCAATTACTCCTTTTGAGACACTTTTCCTCCTGAATCTCTCACCAGGGTTCCCAGTATAGTGGAATAGCACCCCACCAGGTCTTGTGACTCTGTACAGTTCCCTGTAAAATTCTAGGGAGTACAATTCCCCCGCCATTGCGAATCTGGGTGGGTCATGTATTACCGTTGAGAAGGAGCCATCATCAAAATCTCTCACAACCTCAAAAGCATCCCCAACAATTAACTTGATTTTCCCAGTCTCCACAAACTTCCAGAAATCCATAGACCACGGATTGATCTTTGATAACTCCAGAACATTTTGATCTTTTTCTATTGTTGTTACTTTGGCCCCCCTCCTGGCTGCTTCTTGGGCGGTGTACCCTAGCCCGGTGCAGATGTCTAGAACGTAGTCTTTAGGGCCAATATGCACATAGTAAAAAATCCTTTTCACTGCCCTGTCTGGAGTGGTGTCCTTCACTCTGTGCATTCTGATTCCGTTTATTTCATGGGTTGGGGCCCCACCCTGAACGGGTGTTAACTTGTAAACATTCCCATTGTCAAAGATAACAGCTTTAAATAGTTGCCCATTCTTAATAAAATACACGTGCGAAGGGTCTCTGGCAATTCGTTTCAGTGTGTCCTTACCTAGAAAATCCCCTGTAGGGAAAACAACACCCTCTTCATTAACATTGGCATAATCCCAGGATATGCCAAGGTCTGGCGAAAACTTTGTTCGGCCCTTTCCAACGAGCAATCTTTTGGCTTCCCAAGCAGTCAACCATATCATCAAATCACCGAGGTGGTGGAAATGAAGGCTTCTTTGAAAAAAGACGTTGCTTCTGTAATTAATATGATGGACAACCTTATTAATGATACCTCAATCCCCAGGAACATACGGTCAAACATATCTCAAGCAAAGGAAAAGATAGAAGCCAGCAAGGATGAGAGGGAACTTTAAGTGAATATCGCTCAAGCAATTTACCTTTTGGATGATGCCCTTAATGACATAAACCTACCATTTCATGCTAGACCAGACATAATGGCAGTCATCTCTGATTTGGAAGCAATAAAGGATAAGATAAAGTGAGATGATTTAGATGGTTAACGCAGACAAGCTTGCGATGATAACCAGAAACCTGGAGGAGATTATTACAGAGGAGGAATTAAACAAGATCCTCTCAGAGAAGGAGAAACCAGTTGCTTATTGTGGTTATGAGCCCAGCGGACCAGTTCATCTGGGCCACTTTATGAGCATAAGGAAATTAAAGGATCTTCAAGATGCTGGGTTTCATGTAAAAGTTCTGCTGGCAGATTATCATGCATGGCTTAACAGGAAAGGGAGCCTGGATGAGATAGGAGCGTGGAGCAAATACTGGGAGAAGGTGTTCAGGGCCCTAGGCCTAGAAGCTGAATTCATTCTTGGTAGTTCTTATCAGATGGATAAGAACTACGTTACTGATGTTTTCAAATTTGCTGGTTTAGTTACAATAAACAGAGCTTTGAGGAGTATGCAGCAAGTGGCGAGAGATATTGAGAATGCTAGGGTTTCTCAGATAATATATCCATTGATGCAGGCTCTAGACATAAAGTATCTGGGAGTTGATATTGCAGTGGGTGGAATAGAACAGAGAAAGATACATATGATTGCTAGGGAGTATCTGCCACAGCTAGGTTGGAAGCCACCAATATGCTTACACCATCCTTTGATAGTTTCATTGAAAGGCCCAGAGACTAAAATGAGTTCCTCTGAACCAGATACTCTGGTGGCAGTAAATGACCCCCCAGAGGAGATAAGAAGGAAGATAAAGAACGCATACTGCCCTGCAAAGCAAGTGGAGGACAACCCTATAATGCAAATAGCCAGGTTCTTAGTTTTCCCAGAGTTGGGCAAGTTGGAGGTTCATAGACCAGAGAAGTATGGAGGAGACATAACTTTTGAATCATACCAAGATCTAGAAAAGGCGTATATTGAGGGGCTTCATCCATTGGATCTTAAATCAGCTGTGGCAGAAGCATTAATACAGATACTTGAACCAGCCAGGGACATATCCCCTCCATTCTAATTTCCATTATAATTCTTTATAAACTGTAGAATATTGAATTTATCGGCATTTCACAGGCAGGATACCTTATATACTGCTTTGTCTAAAATATATCTACATGGATATCTCTGGTTTTTTTGCAAGCAAAGGCGTGCTAGTGGCCAAGGAGGCTTTAGATTACATAGCTAGCCAGCCAGATCCATTGACTTATGCCAAACAGGTTTTGGAGAAAAATGAAGGTAAAAGGTTCCTCAACCTGGAGGACGTAAAAATTAGAGAGTCAAAGACAGATCTTATAAAAAGGGAGGACGAGAAAACACCGATAGAGGCGTTCTTTCCAACTGATTTTAAACCTTTGGCCAAGGAAATAGATGCAGATGTGAAGTTGTTTGATGAGTATGATGTTACTGGAAAATCAGAGTCTTCTGGGGAAGTTGACGATTTTTTGGAGTATTTTAGAGATAGGTTCAGTAGAATATCTAGAATTCTGAAAGAGAGAGGGAGCGCAGTTAAGGATATCGCGACTTTGAAGAAAGTAGGGTACTCTGATGTTGTTAGAGTAATAGGAATGGTAACTGAAAAGAGGGTGTCCAGATCTGGACACGTCTTGCTTGTAATTGAGGACCCGACGGATCAACTAACTGTGTTGGTTCCTAAAAATGAAAAAGAGCTTATAGCTAAGGCAGCAAGTATTCTTCCAGATGAAGTTATGGCTGTGGACGGCAGGTTGTCAAACACAGACTTGTTTATAGCCAGGGATCTGATCCAACCGGATATTGTTCCAAAACACCCAAAAACAACGAAGGATGATGTCGCAGTGGCTATGATATCTGATACACATGTCGGAAGCAAGTTGTTTTTGGAGAAAGTGTTCAACAAATTTTTGGATTGGTTGAATGGGAAGGGGCCAAGGAAGGATTTAGCTGGGAAAGTGAAGTATATTACCATAGCAGGAGATCTAGTAGATGGTGTGGGAATATATCCTGGACAGGAGGAAGAGCTGGCGATTATGGATATATACGAGCAGTATGCTGGTTTTGAAAGATTCATAGAGAAAATCCCTGAATACATACATGTGATAATAATACCTGGAAATCACGATGCGGTGAGGGTTGCCGACCCACAACCAGCTATACCTGAAGAGCTTTTGCCAAACATATCAAAGTTTGATAATGTACATCTCGCGGGCTCTCCCGCATATGTTGCATTGCACGAAGTTGAGTTCTTGATCTATCACGGACAGAGCATACACTCATATGTGCCGCACATATCTGGGTTTGATTACACAAAGCCAGAGAAGTTAGGTATAGAGGCGTTGAAGAGAAGACACCTCCATGTGGTGTATGGGGAAAAACCACCAATAGCTCCGGAGAAGCGAGATTACCTGGTTATAGACAGGGTTCCGGATATCATGCATTTTGGTGATGTTCATAAGAATGGATACGCGAACTACAAAGGAGTAACTATTATTAACTCTGGAACTTGGCAAGACATTACACC
>JAJRYR010000072.1 GCA_024275655.1 archaeon
AGCATTAAAGACTGCATGAGACTGGTTTTACCTGCACCTCTAGAACCAACCACCAGCGTTGATGCCTGAGCATCTATAAAGAAGGATAGCAACCCGGCTAGTTCTGGAGAAACCATTTTTACATTTATGAACTGTGGAAGTGTCCAGGGTGTGGCCTTGTGAATTCTCAAAGCGAATGCCACACCATCAGGGGACAGTGGTGGACCTATAACACAAACTCTAGTGTGATACTGATCTAGGTCCATGTCCAAGACAGAGTGGGCCTCATCAAAGGGCCTTCCGGACAAGCTCCTAAACCTGGATATGATGCTCTGGGCCTCTTCCTCGGAGAAGAGAACGTTCGTTTCGCAGGGACCATAATCTCCGTGAACTACGTGCACTGGCTTAAGCCCAAGTGGGGCATCCATGTAAACATCAGTTAATCTCTCGTCGCTTAGTAAAAGCCCCATTAATCCATACCCCACAGTGTACCTGGCAACAATGCCTGAGAGTCTCTTTATATCATCGCTGGAAACCTTTATCCCATGCTGTCTAGCAAGATCTGCAATGGTCGTTTCATATATCTTCTTGAAGTAGTCCGCGCTAGTAGCTAGATCTGTAAATTCCAATCCCTCTGGATGATACGTGGAAACTATCTCCTTCGTTTTTGAAACAAGGAAGAATTCCTCTGGGGAAAGAGAGTACTCCGGCGGATTTATGTAGTATAGGTAGTCCACTCTCTCTGGATGCCTGTAAATGCTCACTTGCGCCCCTTGAACTTCATACTGATCCACAAGTTCAATGCTCTCTGGAATCTTAAGCAAGATCCTGGATCCTATGAAGGCTGGTTTTATCTGGGCCTCAAAGAACACGTGGTATATCTGCCTCCCAGGTGGGAGTTTCTTCAATTTTGTAACGTACTGTCTTACTTTTTGAATCAAAGTGAGCGATTCCATGTTTATCTTTATGAACTTCAAGGTGGTGAGGTAGTCCTGGAAACACTTCTTCAAATCTGCTGGTGCCTTCTTTGCATTTTCCATTTCGACCTTTATTGCCTCCAGGACCTTCAAATACGCCCTAACAGGATCAGATCTCAGCAAGTCAGAACAAACATTAACAACAAAATCGTGTCTGGCCTTCAAGTACTGGGAACACTCTTTATATCTACCACCCAGATAGGTTGGACCCCAAACTCCCTTAACCCTAAACTTCTGAATCAGGTCTGCAATTTCTTTTAGCATTGCAGTTTGATCCTCATCATAAACCCTATCGTACAACTCAGAGAGAACCAAGATGTCTGCTTCTGTTATGCCTAGAAGGTCTATTGCCATTGCCATGGTTGCCGGGTGATCGGCAACGCTAGTTCCATACTCCCATGCACGGCAGTCCACAACTAGATACTTCTTCCCTCCCTCGGTTTTAACTTGAAAAGGTGGGGTAGCCGGCATAGTAACCACTAGAAGTAAAACGAAGATAGGGTTTTTAATTGTTTTTGTGAGTAAAGGTTAGGGGATGGTTATGAAAAGGAAATCTCCTGCTAGGGAATTTATTGAAAAGCTTAAAGGCAAGGAGAAGCCAGAGCACATCTCAAAGCTGGAAAAACTGCTAGAGGAAAATCCCAATCTAACTGAAAAAGATTTGGAGAATATGCTGGTTCTCATTAAGAAAGGTAAGGGCGAGTGGATACCTGGGAAGCACAAAGCTGAAAATCTGGCCAAAACAGAGGAAACCCTTGCTGACTGGAGAATGACAACGATCCTGGATCAGATGTATGGATCCGGCGAACTGAGCAAGGAGGGAAAGGAAGCGCTTGAAAAAATAACAATGAACAGATTGAAGCACGAAATTGAGAGGATGAACCAGGTTGCTTTCATGATCAATGAGAGCCACGAAATAGAGACTCCCTTCTCTGGAATGATAGATGCCAAAGGAAGGGAAGAACTGGTAAAAAGATTTGATCGCATACTGGCAATGGTGGACAGGAAGACCGCTCACGAGTATATTCAAAAATTTGGTAGTCCTGAGATAAAGGAGTTATGGAAAATGGTAATTACTGGTGATGGCAGGATACCACTGGAGGATGCCCTGGATGAGAAAAAGATTGTAAAGTCCCTAGAAAAGAAGCTAAATGAACTGGAAAAGAAACTCAAAAAGAAACAGTTATCGCGGGAGGAGTTTGCAAGGGAGTTGGCGGAATTGGATATATATCCTGGAGAAGCTATGAAACTCATGCTTAAATGGGGGCTTGGTGAAAAGTTTGGGA
>JAJRYR010000073.1 GCA_024275655.1 archaeon
AAAAAAGTGAAGGGCAAGAGCACATGGAAAGATGCATTTATACGAGTGATACTAGCAGGATTCCTAGCAGGGTTGATACTAGGATTCTTTGGAATGGTGTTCTCATTCAGCATGATAGGGTTCGTAGCAGGTTTCATAACATGGATACTAGCAATGATAGGTCTGCCAATACTACTAGTAATCAGCTGGTTGATTGGATCAGTGCTATTGTTCATAACTGCAAAACTACTGGGAGGTAAGGCAGACTTCAGTCAGCATACTACAGATCTAACTTGGTACCTGGCACCAGTGACATTCATTTGGGGTATCGTTAATTGGATACCCTTTATCGGTGGATTGCTAGGCACACTAGTATGGATATACGGACTTTACCCACTAACAATGGTCCTTCAAGAGACACACAAGCTATCTCTAGGAAGAGCAATACTAGTATGGCTGATCTGGGCAGTGATTGCCTGGTTGCTAATGGGAATACTAATGGTTATAGCGATTGCATTTTTGGGAATGCTAGGGATGGCAGGAATGAAGGCACTAGTCTAAAACCCCTTTTCCAACCCCCACTATTTTTATTAACTCATTCTCACAGAATATAATGCACGCTGGGGTCGCATAGCCTGGTAGTGCGCCGGCCTTGAGAGCCGGTGGCCGCAAGGCCGCGAGGGTTCGAATCCCTCCCCCAGCGCCATTGCTTCAAGGGAGATACAAATGCCATACAAGTACCTAGACAACATTACGGGGGATGCCGAATTTATAGTGAAGGCAAAGAGCCTAGAAGAATTGCTTGTAGAGGCTGGAAAAGCACTAGTTGGCTTAATGTATGACCTAGAAAAGCTGGAAAAGGCTGGGGAACTAGATATTGAGGCAGAAGGGGAGAATCCAGAAAACTTAGTGTACAACTGGCTCAGTGAGATACTCTTCCTACAAGACACTGAAAACTTTTTTTTCAAGGGTTTCTCCGTGAGCGTAGAAAACAAAGGTGACAAGCTAATCGCCAGAGGTAAGGGTTTTGGACAACCTGGGGATCCGAGTTTAGTGGAAGCATATGTAAAGGCAATAACACTGCACAACTTTTATGTGAAAAAGACTCCTGAAGGGTGGGAGGCCAGAATTACTGTAGACCTATAGGTGAGAGTATGGAGTGTAGAAGAGATAAAAACTTGGAGGATTGTGGTTGCACTTATGAACCCTGCCCTAGAAAAGGAATCTGCTGTGAATGCATAAGACATCACAGAGAAAGAGGAGAGATACCCGGCTGTCTATTTCCCTCAGATGCAGAGAGAACATACGACAGAAGCATAGAACACTTCGTGAGGGTGTGGGCAGAAAAGCTCAACATAACCCTCTAGTATATTAATATAAGTCCCTCCCAAATAGAATAAAAATGGGATAGCCAAGGTGCATCCCATACTGGGTTCTGGAGGTGAGAGATATGTGGAAAGAAAAATTGCAAAAGGTTGGAGATGTGAAATGGAAGTTCCCTAGACAATCTAGGGAAGGGATGCTAATTGATGCCTATCTCTATGGAACCAAGGCAGTTGTGGACGGTGTAGAGGACGAGGCAATAAAGCAATTAACGAACCTAGCAATGCTTCCTGGTGTAGTCGGGGCCCTGGCAATGCCAGACATACATACCGGCTACGGTGTTCCAATAGGTGGGGTGGGGGCGTACGATTACGAAGATGGAATAATATCCGTTGGGAGCGTTGGTTTCGATATAAACTGCGGCATCTACACACTAAAAACAAATCTAAGCGTAGAAGATGTAAAACCAAGGCTGAACCAACTCATAGATGCATTGTTTCACAAGATTCCGGCTGGAGTGGGTTCACACTCAAAGCTGAAATTAAGTGATTCTGAAATAGATGCGGTCCTAGAAACTGGAGTGGACTGGCTAGTTGAAAGAGGGTGGTTAACAGAGGATGACAAGGAACACATGGAAGAAGAAGGGAAAATAGAGGGTGCAGATGCTAGTAAGGTTAGTGCAAAGGCAAAAAAGAGGGGAAAGCCAGAACTCGGAACTCTGGGTGCTGGAAACCACTTCCTAGAGGTGCAGGTAGTTACAGATGTGTATGATGAGGAGATTGCAAAGGCATATGGGCTGTGGAAAGGGCAGATTCTAGTCATGATACATTCCGGTTCCAGAGGCCTTGGCCACCAGGTGGCAACGGATTACCTGCAGGTAATGAACCATGCCATGAAAAGATATGGGCTAACCACGCCGGACTCCCAACTAGTCTATGCCCCAGCACAAAGCCAAGAAGCTCAAGACTATTTAAAAGCGATGAAAGCGGCGGCAAACTTTGGTTTTGCCAATAGAGCACTAATGGCTGCCTGGGTTAGAGAGGCTTTCGAAAGCGTTTTTGGAAAAGATTGGGAATCACTAGGTATGAAAACTCTGTACCAGGTGTGTCACAACATACTAAAACTCGAAGAATACGAAGTCAATGGAGAAAGGAGGAAACTGTGGGTTCACAGAAAGGGAGCAACTAGAGCACTAGGGCCAGGAAATAAGCTAATTCCAAAGGCTTACCGAGATGTCGGCCAACCTGTACTGATAGCTGGATCAATGGGTACTGCTTCATACATACTAGCTGGAACAGAAATTGCTGAAATGGAAACATTCGGATCCACTTGCCATGGTGCCGGAAGACAGATGTCCAGAAAGAAAGCAATAAGAGAATTCTGGGGAGAGAAGATAAAAGAGAAATTGGCAGAAAAGGGAGTAATTGCTAGGGCCACGCACTCAAAGGTTTTGGCAGAAGAAGCTCCAGAGGCCTACAAGAATGTAGACTTGGTGGTGGACTCCGTGGCAATGGCAGGGATAAGCAAAAAGGTTGCTAGAGTAGAGCCCTTGGGTGTAGTTAAGGGCTAACCTTTAAATATTTCACCTTCTTTTTCTTTTCCATGGCAAGGAAAAGAGCAACTAGAAAGAAAGTTAGGAAAAAACAAGCGAAAAAGAAAACCTCTGCCAAGAAAAAGACATCCAAAAAGAAGACTACGAAGAAGACTACTAAGAAAAAGACAACAAAGCGAGTAGCAACAAAAAGGCGAGCAAAACCAGCAAAAAAAGAAGAGATTGAAGGGGTAACAGAGTACGAGATAGTAAAAGAGATCTCAAAACTCTTATCAGTGGGCATACCAGAATCACAAATAGTAAATATAATGAAGGAAGCTGGATTGCCAAGTGATGAGATAGAGGAACTTATGAACAAAGCGAAAATGATTTATCACCCAACTGCTGTTAGAAAAAGAGAATTGGAGCCCGAGTACTACGAGCCAAATCCATGGTTGACAATAATTACTGCTGGTGTTCTGCTTGGTATAGCAATATTTGCAATACTAGTAGTTTTGCACTCAATTAAGGTGATATAATGCCCAGCGAGGAGGAACAAATAATACAAATGATTGCTCAAGAACTAATGGCTGGAAAGAGTGTAGATGAAGTAGCCGGAGAACTAATCCAAGCAGGAGTACCTAGAAATGACGCATACGAGATAGTTTCTGCAATTGCCCAACAGCTCGGTGGAAGGGCACCTGGCCCCGCCCCCAGTGCCCCCAGAAGACACCATGGGCATCCTTGGATAACCTTGACCCTCATAATTCTGATTTTGTTCTTGCTTTGGTTGCTCATGAAGAGGTAACTTTTTTAATACTATTTCTCAAAAAATAATAGCCCGCCCCGGTAGCTCAGCTTGGTGGAGCGCTTGCTTGGTAAGCAAGAGGTCCCGGGTTCAAATCCCGGCCGGGGCTTTCTAGCAACGCCGGCGTAGCTCAGCCTGGTTAGAGCGCCGGACTCATAAGGCCTGTTAAGGGCTTGTTCCTAGACCCTCTACCTGGGAAATCCGGAGGTCGCGGGTTCAAATCCCGCCGCCGGCACTTGCCATCAGGCACATAAAGGGGCCAAGCTCCCTCTCCCCCAACAGGGTTTCTTAGCCCCTTGTGAAACCTGGTGGCAATTTTTTATTCCATGTGTTCTAAAAAGAGATACATGCGAGTAAAAAAGAGAGGTAATAAACTGGTGCTAGACCTTTCATTCTTTGAATCCTTACTAGCATTAAAGAGATCGCTAGTGATACCCTTAGAAAAGATACAAAGCATAAAAAGAATACCATACAAATCATTTGGCATACGATTCCCAGGAACATTTATTCCATTCATTGTAAAGGCAGGAACTTACTACACCAGGAAAAACAAGAAGTGGGAAAAAGAGTTTTGGCTAAAAACTACAAGGGAGACGCCTCTTGTAATAGAAATCAAGGGCTGGGATTATAATAAAGTGGTGCTTGCGCTTCCAGAACTAGACAAAATTGAAAAACAGATTACAGAAATAGTGGGGTCGTAGGGTAGCCAGGTCATCCTACCGGCTTCGGGAGGGGAGACACCTGCGGTTTCTCCCTCTACCCTCTTCCCTTGGGTGAGGGAGAGCTCCCCAGGAAGAGCCGGTGACCCGAGTTCGAATCTCGGCGACCCCATTTGGGGGCCCTGGCCCCCACTGGTAATAACTATTTTTAATCTAGAAATCCCTAGTTCTAGTATGCAGATAAAAAAGGTAATAAAGAGGGATGGGCGAGTTGTTGATTTTGATCCAAACAAGATAAAAAATGCAATAAGAAAAGCATTCGAAGCCCAAGGACAAATGGGAGACTATGAGAGAATCACACTAGAAGTTATACGAAAGTTGGAGCAAAAATACAACCTACCACATGTAGAACAAATTCAGGACGTGGTTGAAGAAACACTAATGGATTTGGGATATCCAGATGTTGCAAAAGCGTATATTCTTTACAGGCACGAAAGGGCGGAAATAAGGAAAGCAAAAGAATTCTTTGGGGTGAAGGACGATCTAAAACTGAGTTTAAACGCTATCCAGATACTGCGAAAAAGGTATCTGCTAAAGGATGACAGAGGAAATGTGATTGAAACTCCTAGAGAGATGTTCTGGAGGGTGGCCAAGTACATCGGGCTGGTAGATGCGCTCTACTTGCCAAGTGTGTTTGACAAAAACGGAAAGCAGAAAGTTCACAAGGATCCAAGACCAGAAGATATCAAACTGATAAAGAGGCTGGGGTTGAACTACTGGGACATAGACATGCTGGCTAGAGCATACACTAGGCTAAATGCCCAAGGTAAGATGAAAAAAACCTGGAAGGGATTCTTAAAGGAGCTTGAAAGGAACTGGGATAAAATTGAGGGAAGAATAAGAGAGTTCTATTCATTGATGGTAAACCTAGAATTCCTCCCGAATTCCCCAACACTCATGAACGCTGGGACTAGTCTAGGGCAGCTCTCTGCGTGCTTTGTCTTACCAGTGGAAGACTCCATAGTAGGGATATTTGATGCAGTTAAATGGATGGCAATGGTCCAACAGAGTGGAGGAGGAACAGGATTTAGCTTCTCAAGGCTAAGGCCAAAAGGAGATATTGTGAGGTCAACGAAGGGGATTGCCTCTGGACCTGTAAGTTTCATGGAGGTATTTGACAAAGCCACAGATGTGATAAAGCAGGGTGGAAAAAGAAGAGGAGCAAACATGGGTATTCTGCGTGTAGATCATCCAGATATTCTGGAGTTTATAACAGCAAAATCAGAAAGAGGGATCCTACAAAACTTCAATGTTTCTGTGGCAGTTACAGACAAGTTTATGAAAGCAGTAGAATCTGGAGATAAATATCCGCTAATCAATCCTAGAACAAAAAAGAAAGTCGCAGAGCTAAATGCTAGAGATGTCTTTGAAATGATGGTTATGAGCGCCTGGAAATCAGGGGATCCAGGATTGATATTCATTGATGAAATAAACAGAAGGCACCCCTTAAAGGGACTAGGAAGGATTGAGGCTACTAATCCGTGCGTAACTGGAGATACTAGGCTCGCAACCCACAAGGGATGGGTAAAAGTCTACGATCTATACAAGAAAAAAGAAAGTTTATCTGTAACTGCAGATACTAGAACACTGTCTTTAGATTACACAGATGTTGGAACATTCATAGCCCCAGCGGTTCCAGTTTTCAAAACTTCTGACAAAGAGGATGTATACTTGATAAAAACAAAAGAAGGGTTCGAAATAAAGGTAACATCATACCATCCATTCTTTAGAGCAAAGAAAGTAGGGAGAAAGTACAAAATAGAAAAGGTAGAATTATCTGCTCTAAAGCCGGGAGATAAACTCTTAATACAGTCTGGAAAAGGCCAATTTGGAACAGAGGGTTACTACACTCTAGGATTGTTGATAGGTGCAATAACTGGTGACGGGTTCTTCTACAAAGGATCTGCATACATGGAAGTCTGGGACGATAGAGACTTGCTTGAACAGGTAAGGTATGCTTTTAATGATGTTATAAAGAGGGAAGGTTTAGGTAAACCTATTAAAGTCATAAAACTGAAAGAGAAGAACAGATTGAAAAGTCAAAGGTTGGGAAGACTCTTAAATGAGAAGTATGGATTCCCCCAAGATACAAAGTTGAAAGTCCCAGAAGTAATTTGGAGAGGTAAGGAAGAAACTGTTGTCGGATACTTACGGGGTTTATTTTCAACAGATGGAACGATTTGGCTGGGGAAGAATGGAAGAGAGTGTTACGTAGCCCTAACATCCAAAAGCTTAAATCTGCTGAAGGACGTGCAAATTCTTTTGATAAACCTAGGGATAATGTCTAGAATATACAAGGAATCTAGAAAATCCCAGTCCACATTTAGGCACAAACTCAAAACAGGTGAAACAGCAGAGTATGTGGGCGGTGAAACCTACTCTCTAAGAATTCATGGAAATAATGTTATAGAATTTATGAAGAAGATCGGCTTTATTCAAAAAGAGAAAAACGAAAAATTCTGGAAATGGTTCAAGAAGAGGAACAAAAGACCAAGCAGGAAGAGGGAACTATTTCTTGTAACAGTTAAATCCATAGAACACATGGGAAAACAAGCAGTATACGACACAACCCAGCTAGTGAACCACACTTTAATTTTCAATGGGTTTGTGACTGGAAACTGTGGGGAAGTTCCATTGCTACCATTCGAGTCTTGTAATCTAGGATCAATAAACCTGACCAAGTTTGTGAAAGATGATGAAATAGACTGGGACAACCTGGAAAGAACAGTTAGGACTGCAGTCAGATTCCTGGACAATGTTATAGATGCAAACAAGTACCCTCTGCCCAAGTTAGAAGAGATGGCTCACGCAAATAGAAAGATTGGCCTGGGTGTGATGGGTTGGGCAGAAATGCTGATAATGCTGGGAATCCAGTACGACTCGGAGAAGGCAATAGAACTTGCCAAGCGGTTGATGAAGTTCATAACAGAGACGGCTAGGGATGAATCTAGAAAACTTGGAAAAGAACGGGGAAGCTTTCCAAATTTCAATAAGAGCGTTTGGAAGAGAAAATACAAAACCATGCGAAACGCCACAGTCACAACTATAGCTCCAACTGGAAGCATAAGCATAATCGCTGGATGCAGTTCTAGCATAGAACCCTTGTTTGCTGTGGCATTCGTTAGGAACGTACTAGAAGGAGCTAGATTGCTGGAGGTGAACAAACTCTTTGAAATCATGGCAAGAAAGAAAGGTGTGTACTCAAAAGATTTAATTTATAGAATTGCCAGGACAGGTAGTCTCCAGGACATCCCAGAGATACCCAATGATTTAAAAAGATTATTCAGAACTGCACTGGATATTAATCCAGAATGGCACGTAAAAATGCAAGCAGCGTTCCAGAAATATGTGGACAATGCAGTTTCAAAGACGATTAATCTAAGAAACGATGCAAGTCCAAGTGACGTGAAGAAAGCTTTCCTCCTGGCGTGGAAACTAAAATGTAAAGGGATAACTGTGTACAGATACGGGAGCAAAGAAAAGCAAGTGCTGTACATAGGACCGATGCTAAAGCACGAACTGGAAAAATACGTATCTGCTGAAGCGGAGTTTGCTGGGGGTTGTCCGGGTGGGGAGAAGTGTGAGTTCTAGGAAAGCCTAGCCCTCAATATCTCCTAGAATATCTATTAAACCCGAAACTGAACTCTTTCTCTGATACATTGTTGTCCTCATTTACATCTACGTCTTCCTCGCTAGGTTCTAGTTTTCCATATCTCCCAACATTTAACCTCAAGGAATTCTTGAAAAGAGACGTGTAACCGTTTTCTAGCCTGTAACACTTACCTTCTTCTACTTCATCAATTCTATCATCCCACAAAGTTAGTATCACTGTTCCAGTCGTGTCTCCAACCAAAACATCGGAAACCTTGTGTGTTGAACCGCCCAATCTGGAAGTTACCTCTCTTGTTTCTCCCTTGCTCACTACCTTGAAAACAAGGTCTATACTCTTGTCTCTGGGTTTCAAATCTCCTATATTTCTTTGCATGCTTATCACCTTTTTAGTTTTTGCCCGCGAGAACCAGCAAGAAATAGGCTAATCTCACGAACACTAGGATAGGGGAACACTAGTATATAACCCTTTGCTTTTTATCCTAGAAATATGTTAAGAGATTATGGAAAAACCCTGGGCAAAGAGTGCTAGAGAAGTCATACGAAAATTGAAAACAAAGCTCACAGGATTGTCAGAGGGGGAAGCGAGGAAACGTCTAGAGATATATGGATTCAATGAATTAAAAGAGGATAAGGTTGATTCTGCCCTGATAATATTTATAAGGCAGTTCCAAGGATTATTCATTTATCTACTTCTGTTTGCTGCCGTAGTATCCCTATTCTTTGGGGAGATACTTGACGCTGGAGTTATTTTTGCGATACTAATCCTGAACGCAGTGCTCGGTTTTATTCAGGAATACAAAGCCAGTAAGGCACTAGAGGCCCTCAAAGCACTAGCAAGTCCAAAAGCACTGGTAATAAGGGATGGTAAAACAAAAGAGGTTGATGCCAGGGAGCTAGTCCCTGGGGACATAATCCTGCTGCACCAGGGGATGATCGTCCCAGCTGATGTTCGAATTATTGATAGTGTCAGTCTAAAAGTATCTTACGCCAGCCTAACTGGTGAATCTGTACCCGTCTCAGTGACCACGAAACCACTGCCAGAGGATACTCCTCTAGCAGACAGGATAAACATGGCCTTCATGGGTTGTACTGTGGTATATGGGAAAGGAAAGGGTGTTGTGGTAGCAACTGGGATGAACACGGAGATGGGAAAGATAGCAGAGAGAGTGCAAAAAGAGAAAGAACGCCCCACTCACCTGCAAAGGGAACTAGATTCCCTATCTCTTTGGTTGACGAAAGTTCTAGTGGTGCTGATAGGTGTCGTGACTGTATTATACATTTTCGAGGAACATTTGAGTATATTCGACGCTCTGATGGTTGGAATTGCACTGGCCGTTTCTGCTGTGCCTGAGGGACTACCTGCTGTGGTAACTGTAACATTGAGCATGGGTGCAAGCGCGATGGCCAAAGCTAAAGCATTGGTTAGGAAATTGGCAAGTATAGAGACGCTAAGTTCAGTGAGTATAATCTGCACAGACAAAACAGGTACGCTAACAAAGAACGAAATGACTGCAAGGGAAATCTGGTTCAATGGTAAAACATACAAGGTCACTGGAACCGGATACGAGCCAGTTGGGGAGGTATATCTAGGCAAAAAGAAGATATCCGGGAAATCCTTGGAACTCATAGCTAGGATATGTCTCTTATGCAACAACGCCGAGTTGGTTAGAAACGAAGATTACCACATCATTGGTGATCCAACCGAAGGTGCATTGGTAGTTCTAGGCGAAAAATTGGGATACACGAAGCATAACCTGCATAAAAAATTCAAGGAAGTTGCGGAATTCAGCTTTTCCTCTGAAAGGAAAAGAATGACAACCGTAAACAAGGTTGGTGACAAACTAGTGGCCCACATGAAGGGTGCTCCGGAAGTTGTTCTAGATAAATGCGATAGAATTCTAGTGGATGGGAAAGTGCGCAAGTTAACAAAAAGCGACAAGCAACTGATAAAAGATGTTTACATGGATATGACCGGATGGGCATTGAGGGTGCTGGCTCTAGCTTACAGAGAAGTCGATCCAAAGGAAAAGCTCACAGAGGAGAATATAGAAAGAAAGATGATTTTCGTTGGTTTGGTTGGAATGATTGATCCGCCGAGACCAGAGGCAAGGGAAGCGGTAAAAATAGCAGAAGAAGCGGGTATAAGAGTAATAATGATAACAGGCGATCATAAAAACACTGCAATCGCAGTGGCTAAGGAAGTAGGTATATGGAAGAGAGGTTCAAAAGCACTAGAAAGCAAAGACCTAAGTCAAATGACTGATGATGTGTTGAGGAAGGAACTAGAAAAGGTTTCTGTGATCGCAAGGGCATCACCTTCAGATAAGGTGAGGATCCTAGAGATACTGCAAGGGAAAGGATTGCTAGTTGCCATGACTGGAGACGGTGTGAACGATGCCCCTGCGCTGAAGAAGGCAGACGTCGGAATTGCGATGGGAAAGAGGGGTACGGATGTTGCGAGAGAGGTTTCGGATTTAATATTGCTGGACGACAACTTTGCAACAATAGTAAAGGCCATAGAGTACGGTAGAGGGATCTACGAAAACATCAAAAAATTCGTGGTTTACTTATTGGCCTGTAACTTTGATGAGATAGCACTGATAGGAACTACTAGTTTGATGAAACTTCCACTGCCTTTAACACCAATACAAATACTTTGGTTAAATTTGCTGACTGATGGTGGGCCTGCAATTGCGTTGGGCATGGACAAGCCTGCAGAGGATATAATGAAAAGACCTCCTCATGATCCTAAAGAAGGGTTAATCCGAAAATCATTCCCATTTATAATAGTGCTCTCAGCGGCCCAGTATGTGACCACGCTTTTTGTTTTCTTGTATCACTATTACACCACTGGGGACATTGTCCTCAGCAGAACTGCAACTTTTACCGCAGATGTCATATTTGAATTGTTTATAGCA
>JAJRYR010000009.1 GCA_024275655.1 archaeon
CTCCATTGTTTCTAAAAAACTAAAAAGACGAGAGGTGATACTATGCCAGGGAAGAGGATATACTTTTTTGAAGAGGGTAACAAGGACATGAAGGATCTACTGGGAGGAAAGGGAGCAAACTTAGCGGAAATGAAGAGGATTGGCCTTCCTGTCCCAGAGGGTTTCACAATCATAACCAAGATTTGTCTAGATTATGTTAAGACAGGAAAGTGGCCAGATGGCCTAAAGGAAGAGGTAACCCAGGCCATGCATGAGTTGGAAAAGAGAACTGGGAAGAAATTTGGAGATAGGAACAACCCCCTCTTGGTTTCTGTTAGGTCTGGTGCCCCAGTCTCAATGCCTGGAATGATGGATACTATTCTAAACCTAGGATTAAACGATGAAAGTGTTGAGGGCTTGGCCGAGCAAACAGGCAATCCCAGGTTTGCATATGATGCGTATAGAAGGTTCATTCAAATGTTTGGAAATGTTGTCAAAGGAATCCCACACGAAGAGTTCGAGGATATCCTTAACAAGTACAAAAAAGAGGAGGGAGTACACTTTGACCATGAGCTGAGTGTTGATGCTTTGAAGAAGATAATTCAGGAATACAAAGATTTGTATAAGGAAGAGACGGGGGAGGAATTTCCGCAGGATGCGTGGAAGCAGTTGGAAATGGCAATAGAAGCCGTTTGGAAATCCTGGAACAATCCTAGGGCGATAGTGTATAGAAAGGCAAACAACATCCCTGATGATATGGGGACTGCTGTGAATATCGTTCAAATGGTTTTTGGTAACATGGGAAACGATTCTGGAACAGGAGTAGCATTCACTAGGAATCCAAGCACTGGTGAAAAGAAGCTTTATGGTGAATTCCTAATAAATGCCCAGGGGGAGGATGTTGTAGCAGGTATAAGGACACCAAAGCACATAGATGAACTAGAGAAGGAGATGCCTGAGATTGCAAAGCAGCTGAAGGAATTGGCAGAACTTTTGGAGAAGCATTACAGAGATATGCAGGATATAGAGTTTACTGTTGAAAAGGGCAAACTGTATCTACTGCAGACTAGGACAGGAAAGAGGACACCCCAAGCAGCTGTGAAGATTGCAGTGGATATGGTTAAAGAAGGTCTGATAACGAAGGAGGAGGCCATTCTGAGGGTAGATCCAAACTCTCTGGATAAACTGCTTCATCCAAGGATAGACTACTCTAGTAACCCAGAGGTCATTGCAAAAGGGCTCCCAGCAAGCCCAGGGGCAGCAGTTGGGAAGGTTGTGTTTAATCCAGATGAGGCAAAGGAGCTGGGAGATGCTGGAGAAAAAGTGATTTTAGTGAGACCAGAGACAACACCTGATGACATCCATGGAGTTATTGCATCTCAGGGAGTTCTAACCAGTAGAGGAGGTATGACATCCCACGCAGCAGTGGTTTGTAGAGGAATGGGCAAGCCAGCAGTGGTTGGTTGTAGCGACATATACATTGATCTAGAGCATGAAACATTCCGAGTTGGAGACATAATGGTCAGGAAGGGAGACATCATTACCATAGATGGATCCACTGGAAATGTTATCCTGGGAGAGGCACAGGTAGTTGAACCAGAGATATCTGGAGAGTTCAAGGAATTATTGGACTGGGCAAACGAATTCAAGAGATTGAAGGTTAAGACAAATGCGGACTTACCCGGAGATGCAAAGGTTGCTAGAGAGTTTGGTGCGGAGGGAATTGGATTGTGCAGAACGGAGCACATGTTCCTTGGCTCAGATAGACTTCCAATAGTCCAGGAGATGATTCTAGCAACAGACGATGAAGAGAGAAGGAGAGCATTGGAAAAGTTACTAGAGAGGCAAAGACAGGACTTTATTGAATTGCTGGAAGTTATGGACGGACTGCCAGTGACTATCAGGCTTTTGGATCCACCTCTCCACGAGTTCCTACCAGACCTTACTGAATTAGAGGTCAAACTGACTGAGTTGAAGTTGACACAGGGTGATCCAGAGGAAATAAGAAAACTAGAGAAGCTCTTGGAGAAAGTTAAAGAGTTGAAGGAAGCTAACCCAATGCTTGGTCACAGAGGTTGTAGACTTGGAATCACAATGCCAGAGCTGTACAGGATGCAGACCAGAGCGATTTTGGAGGCGGCAATAGAGCTAAAGAAGAAGGGTAAAGATCCGAGACCGGAAATAGAGATACCACTAGTTGCGTTCGTTGAGGAACTTCAGTACTTGAAGAAGGATATTCTAGATGAGGCCGAGAAGGTATTTGCAGAGAAGAGCATTAGGATGGATGTCAAGATTGGAACGATGATCGAACTACCTAGGGCAGCGTTGATTGCCGGTGATCTAGCAAAAGAGGCAAATTTCTTCAGCTTTGGGACCAACGATTTGACTCAGACAACACTTGGATTCTCAAGAGATGATGCAGGAAGATTCATAAGAAGCTACATGGAACTAGGAATCCTAAAGTTTGATCCATTTCAAACCATAGACCAAGACGGTGTTGGGAAACTAATGAAGATGTGCCTTGAGGACGGAAAAAGAGCCAATCCAGAGTTGGAAGTTGGAATCTGTGGAGAACAGGGAGGAGAACCAAAGAGTGTTGAATTCTGCCACAGAATTGGCTTAGATTATGTGTCCTGTTCTCCTTACAGAGTACCCATAGCGAGATTAGCAGCAGCCCAAGCAGCAATCAGGGAGAAGAGACGCTAGGTTTCCCCTGAACTAACCATCACAACCCTTGTTGGTTCATCCAACCCCTTATCTCTTTCTAATTTATACAATGTTCCAGAGACAGCTTCCTCCATGTTTTCGTCGTGTGTTATTATGAATATCTGGTCCACTAGTGTGGGTAAGTGTTCCTTCAATGTTCTTGCTAGCATCAGAACGCCCTCTCTGTCTAGATTGTGTGTTGGTTCGTCTAGGATTAACCAGCTCAAGTTTTGAGTAAGAACCA
Source organism: archaeon (assembly GCA_024275655.1). Lineage (GTDB taxonomy): Archaea > B1Sed10-29 > B1Sed10-29 > WALL01 > WAMD01 > JAJRYR01. The sequence continues at coordinate 2,930 of JAJRYR010000009.1, forward strand.
GCGCAAATGCAACCCTTAAAGCCAAAGCAGCAGTACTTCTTTCTCCTCCGGATGCAATTCCTTCAACATTCACCCATTTTCCATCCCTTCTCTGCAGCTGGAGCAAGTAATCTTTGTCATCTATTGCAAGTCTAAGTGATTTGTAGTCCTCGTAGGGATACAATCTTGGCCATATGTCCTCTAGAGCAGAGTTCACAGCAGCCACGAACTCCTCTCTTAGTAATACCTGTCCAGTTTCTAACGCAGACACCAATATACCAATGTCCTTTAGGATGGTCTTGAAGGTTGTTATCTCCTTCTCTATTTCTTCCTTCCTTGAAATCCCAGCCTTAATTTCCTTGGCCAGCTTTTTCTTTTCTTCCAACAGAGTCTTCTTCCCAGACAGTTCGCTTTTTAATGATGAAATACTTGAAGCCAGATTTATTACCTTCTCTCTAGTTTGTAGATATGCTTTGTTGTCAAATTTTAGAGATTCTCTCTCTTTCTTGAGTTCCTCCAACTTTTCTTCCAACTTTCCAAGTTCCCTCTTTGATTTTGAGTAATCTTCCTGTATCTCCATTAGCCTTTCAAGTTTTGATTTTAGTGTCAACAATCTGTCCCTCTCTGGCTCTAGATCCACAGCTCTCTTGTTCAACTCTTCTCTTCTCTTTAGCAATTCGGCGATCTTTAATTTGAGTTCTTCTGGACTATCTTTTATCTCCTTCAACTGCAACAATCTTTTTTCCAGTTCTTCCTTCTTTCCCTGAAGAACAGCCAGTTTTTGGTATCTCTTCTCTAGCTCTGCTTTGATAGGTTCTAGTTTGCTAAGTTTCCCCTCCAGTTCTGCTATCTGGGATCTTGTCCTTTCAATTTCTTCTTTTACATGTGTTGTGAGTTCAGCTTTCTTATGCTCCTCCAGAGGGCGACCACAAACTGGACATTCTCCCTCGGCTTTGCCCAATTGTTTCTCCCTATCCTCTAGATTCTTAAGGGAGGCTCTAGCCCTTGCAAGAGCATTCTTTACCTCCTCTATTTCCCTTCTCGTTTTTTCTAGTTCTTGAGAAACATCTGAGTAGCTACTTAGTTCCCTAACTACTTTAGCAAGTTCTCCACTCATTTTTTCCTTCTCTTCTTCAATGTCCTCCAGCCTCTTTAATTTTCCCTTGAGATCAGATACCTGGGAATCCAGTTCAGATATTTGTTTCAGCAAGTCCTGCCTGGTTTTTGACAGACTCTCCAGCTTCTTAAGAACGGAATCTAATTTTGGTTTTAGATCCACGCCTAGGAACTTGGCATATTTTTCCTCGTAGGTGGCTATCCTCTCCTTTAGCGCCATCAGCTTTCCAGAAATCGCATTTTCCTCATTTTTCAATTTTTCCAGTTTTTCTTTTACTCTCTCTAGCTCCTCTAGAGTTTCCTTTACATGAGAGTATTCCTTCTCCAGTCTTCCTAAGGTCTGGGATATCTCCGATATCTCCCTTTCTAGGCTTTTTGCTTCTTCTTCCAACGTCTTCAGTTTTTCCTCTAGATTATCCTTCTTCAATCTCTCTAGTTCTTCTTCTCTATCTGCGATCCTATCTTTTAATCTATTCCTTATAGAAACCAGGTTTTTCCTCGCCTCCTCAAATTTATCTATGCCCAACAATTCGTCTATTTTTTGCCTCCTTTTTCCTCTTGGTATTTGCAGAAAGTAGTCAATTTGATTTTGTTCTGAATAGATTGCCTTTGAGAAAAGATCATAATTTATCCCCACAATTTCTTCTACTATTTCGTTTACCCTGTTGGCGTTTCCCCCTTCTATCAGTTTGCCATTCTTTCTTATTTCCGCATGTGTTGTTCCCTTTCCTCTGGTTATCTCCCTGATAATTGTGTAGATGTCCCCATTCAATTCTAGTTCGAGTTCCACCCTTGCCTTATCTTTTTGGTTTGGTTTGCTCATTATGCAGTCGTCCAATTTTAGTTTTCTAGATTGGAGATTTGAGAAGGTTCCGAATAAGGCAAAGGATATGGCATCCATGGTACTGGTTTTTCCAGATCCCATTCTCCCTATTAGGACATTGGTCCCCCTAGAGAAAATGAATTCACTGTCCTCGTGCGATCTCCAGTTCTTTAAAACTAGGCGTCTTATCATAGGCTTATAATTTTTGAACTTCCTAGAATAAATTGATGAAGTTTCTTTGTGATGCGATGCTAGGGAAGCTTGCCAGGTGGCTCAGAATCCTAGGCTACGATACAGAGCTAGCTAGCAGAGAGAAGGATTCGGAGTTAATGGTTAGGGCTAGGACGGAAGGTAGAATTCTATTAACCAGGGATAAGTCCATACAAGGTATTCACTTGCCAGATAGGTTGGAGGACCAGCTGGTTTTTCTAGCAAAACTTGGCTTGACAATTCCCCCAGAACCTCGGCCAAGGAGATGCCCAGTATGTAATGGTGAGCTGGAGCCGATCCAGGCGGGCCTCCCTGAAGGTGTGGATCATGGTTGGAAGTGCAGAAAGTGCGGAAAATTGTACTGGGAGGGCTCGCATTGGAGGAGAATGAAGGCATTTCTGGCAAGGGTTAGAAGTAGGGTTGAGAATGAGTCAGAGGAGTCTGCCTAGGTCAACTACCTGCACATCTGCCACTTCTGGAATGCTCCTAAGCTTTTCCTCTATTGCCTCTGTTCCGCCTTCTTCATCCTTTACCACAACTGTGACTTTCAAGGCTTTCAAACCAAAGGCAATTGGCTCCTCTTCTATTTTCTCTGCCTTTACTGCTTCTTCGACCTTTGCTTTCATTACCTCAAATTTCTCTGGATCCTCCGGCATAACCTTTATTACTGCAACCACCTCACCCATCAAATCACCTCTTAAGGACCTTCAAATCCGCAGTTTGGGCACACCCAAACTGTTCCCCTAGCTCTACACTCTAGGCATCGGATTATCTCATGTCCACACTTTGGACACTTGAACTTAACGAAATCATCGTATACTTCCTTCTTGCACGATATACATCTGAGTACCTCCATGCTAATCACCTAGAACATTAGTGGCTAATATTTTAAATTGGGGCATTTATAAATCTTCCTAGGGTTTATGCCCCCGTAGTTTAGCCAGGATAGAACAAGGGGTTGCGGACCCCTAGACCCGGGTTCAAATCCCGGCGGGGGCACTTGTGGTCGCAGACCACAAATCGCCGGGAGGCGACTAATGTCCATGGGTTGCAGGAGGGTAGAGGGGACCCGCTGGTGGTCCCTCTGTTCAAATCCCGGCGGGGGCACTTATAGAAGACGCAGAAGGCACCCTACAAAAATTTCATTTCTTTGATTTTACAGCTTCTTAGCTAGCCAGATATCCAGGATTGCTAGTCCACCGACTAGGAGGACGAATTCTGTTATTCTCAACAGTTCTGGGTGCAGAACTATTATGCCTGCAATTATAAGCAGAGTCAGTTGAAGGGAGATGTGGAACATATACAGAACTAGGTATCCCATGAAGGATACTGCAGAGGTTATAATTCCATTCCCATTCTTGACAGGTGGTCCGAGGCCCCTATCCATAGGCACCACCCCCATATTTAGTTATTGTCCTGCAAATGTAAAAATTTTTTCATAATTCGGAACACTATTTGATATAAAATGAGTGCAAATGTTCAGGAAATATATAAATATGTGTAAATACAAACAAAAAATGTGGAGGAGCTTGCCGAAATTGAGAAGAGGGTTCTTCGGGAGCTAATGTTCAGTGGATTCCAGTCGAGCAGATCTTCTATTTGCAAGAAGCTTAGGATCTCCCCGAGCACATTTGGATACATAATAAAGAAACTGGAAAACAAGAGAGTGATCTTAGGGTATAGAGTTAGGGTAAACCCAATTGCGCTTGGGCATTCACTCCCTCTCTGGATATTTGTCGAACCAAAGAAATCTGCAGAGATATTCAAGCTAAAAGACGAGCTGTTTGAGATCCCCCAGTTCTATAGCGTAGACATAATCACAGGCGTGTCAGACATAGCCTCTCTGGCATTTGTTAAGTCCACAGACGAGGTAGGAAAATTACTTGAGGATATAATCCAGAGATTTGGTTCTAAGATAAAGAGGATATACACTCTTCCAGTTATAGGGCTAACAAAGCTGCACCAAGTGAGGATAACCACCAAAGGGCCAGTTAAGTTGGATTCTAAAGATCGGAAGATATTGGAACACTTGTTTACCAATCCATTGGCGGGTGTGAGTGCAATTTCCTCAAATACCGGATTGCACAGAAACACTGTGGCAAAAAGACTAAAAAGAATGTGGGAAGAGCAGGTTCTATTGAAGAAGTCAGTTATTGTGAATGCAGACTATCTGCCACAGTTGGGTATGAACTACTGGGTTGTTATGTTCTTAGAACTGCCAGCCCAGAATAGGTCCAAGATACTGAACATCCTATCAAAGTTGGACAGCGTTCATGAGGTTTACTCCCTAGGTTCAACCTATGATGCCCTGATAAAAGTTAGGTGCTCAGCAGTTTCAGATCTGGCTGGATTGACCTACAAACTCCTTGGCACCAGACTAGCCACCAAAACGGTTACACATTTGATCGTTGACCACAGAGAGAAAGATATGGGGGTTTTTATGGGGATTAGGGATACACTCTATTTATAGTTCTTGGGAATGGCACAGCGTCCCTTATGTGCTCTAGCCCTAGAACCCACATTATGAACCTCTCGGTCCCTAGACCAAATCCAGAATGGGGCACGGATCCATACCTCCTGAGGTCTATGTACCACTCGTAGTTCTCCCTAGGTAGGCCTTCTTCATCTATTCTTTTTATCAATTCGTTCACGTCCCATATTCTCTCTGACCCGCCGATTATTTCACCATAGCCCTCTGGTGCGATTAGATCTGCACATTTTACATACTTTGGATCCTCATCTAGTTTCATGTAGAATGCTTTTGCCTCCTTTGGCCAGTTATAAACGAACAGCGGTTTTTCAAAGTCTTCGGTTAGTGCCCTCTCGTGTGGCGCACCAAAGTCGTCACCCCATCCTATCTCGAACCCCTTTTTCTGCAGGATCTCTATTGCTTCATCATACTTCATCCTTTCAAACGGCGGCTCCACGGCCTTCAACGGCGATATGTCCCTAAAGTCCTCTAGGATTTTTCTATCTTTTTCTATCAAATTCTGGATCACGTAAGACACCATCTCCTCTTGGAACTTCATGTTGTCCTAGTTCTCAAACCATGCGGCCTCTGCCTCTAGATGCCAAAACTCTGTCAAATGCTTTCTTGTTCTGGATTTCTCTGCTCTAAAACTTGGGGTAAAAGAGTACACCTTTTCTAGGACAAATATTAATGCCTCCAAATATAGCTGGGCAGTTTGGCTGAGGTATGCCTCCTCCCCAAAGTAGTCTAGGGCAAATAGAGTGGCACCTCCCTCTGCGCCAGTCTTTGTTAAGATTGGGGGATGTACTTCCCAGAATCCTTCCTTTGCAAAGAACTCCCTAAAGTACTTTATTGCGTGGTCCCTGATTCTCAAAATCTTGTTTAACCTCTGACTCCTCAACCAGAGATGCCTAACATCCAGTAAAAATTCAGTGGATTGATCCTTTGTTATTGGGAATCTCTCTGCCTTGTGCACGACTTGTAATTCTTTTCCAGCAATCTCAAACCCACCAGGAGCTCTGGAATCTTTTTTCACAGTTCCACTAACTTTTATGCTGGATTCTATTGTTAAATCCCCGGCCAAAGCAAAGTAAGAATTGTCCGGTTTAAACACAATTTGAACGATACCTGTAGCATCTCTCAGAACTATGAAAACAGCATTTTTTGTTGTTCTGTGCCTGTAAACCCACCCCCACACTTCAACTTCCTTTCCCTCAAACTTGCTCAAATCCTCAACCATCACTCTCATAACTCACCACTTCCACATCTTCTTTGAATAGGTCTTCAGTATTTTTGACCTACCAGCATTAATAATCCTCCAGCGTTTTCCTAGATGTTTAGGTGATTGTTTCAATGTCTCCCTGAGCACGTCCTCTACCTTGGAGTACTTTCTTTTTCTCTCAGCCCATAACCTGCCATTCTTCACATAAACTTTTTTGTACTTTTCAATGAACTTCTCAGAGTTCTTAAAATCAAAAACACTCGGACCCATTCTCTCTTCAACTTCTGGAAGCTTCCAAACTTCCAAGTCTAATATCACTTCTGCTACCTTTTCGGAGTCTGTCCACCACCCAATGTCCATAACTCTAAACCCATAATCTTCCAAAGCCCTACAGATCCTCTTGGCCATAGCCTCCAACTGACTCCAGACTATCTCTTCGTTCTCCTTGGATATCTTCCATCGGACCACCAGCATTTTTCTATTCTTGACATTTATTCCAGCTTTTCTGGGCAACTTACCAGTCTTTATTAACATCCTACTTGCCAGTACAAACTTTGCCAGACAATCCAGGCTAACCGGGGCGGCCACGTTTCTTTTTGGATCAACTGGATCCACAACTATCAAAGGCTCTTCGAATTTGGATAGAATCTCTTCTACGCATGAGTAGTGATCCTCTGGGTCAATTACTATTGGTGGTTCCCATACGCTGGCCTCTTCAATCACCCTCTCAAAGCTTCCGTAGTAGATCACTAGAAGCTCACACAGGTATCCTGAGAACCCCCTGGTTTTTATTTCCGCGCCATAAACCCCTATCTCTTTCATAAACCATTTTAGGAGGATAACATCCTCTGGATTCTTCAATTTTTTCAATACGTAGTCCGTATGCAATGGTGTCCTGTCCACAGCCGATAGTATTCTTTCACCTGGTGATATCTTGTATGCTGGTACAATCTCAATCACCCTGTCCTTCAATAGAACCCTAGTATACGGGTGTTCGGCATAGTGTTTCTCGGCTTTTCCACCCAGGAACTTTGCCACAGATTTGCCTATTTCTAGCCCCTTCCTTTCTAACTCCTCTCTACCAACCTCTCTAGGGAACAACACAAATATGTCCATATCCTTTTTTCCCTTTAGATACGTCCCCTTGGCTATTGATCCAACCAGTCTTGCTTCTAAACCATACTTGTTTTCTATGAACTGGACTATCCTATTTGCTAGCTCCAGATCCTTTTTCCTTTCGGTTTTTCCTGGCGTTATCCTCTTCAGCACACTTCTGATTTCCATATCACCTAACCTCTAGGTTTTTATGTATTTTTTGCTTTTCTATATTTATGATTGATACGTATAAGATACATTTTCCAGAGCTAACCGAGGATGAGGAAAAGTTTTTCAGAGCAGTAAAAGAAGCGATCTCACAGCCATTGTCCGATTCCGATCTACAAAAAATCTTTTTGATAGATGAGAAAAAGGGAAATTTCATTACAGAAGTTAGAAATTTGGTGGAGGATCTGGGGATTGTGATAATGCCATATGAGAGGGATCTTGTTAGAAAGAAGGTTGAAAAGTTTGTTCAAAAGCACTTAAAGAGAACCCCGAACAAGGAGGCACTGGTGAATCTGCTAATAGATTTTCTTTTCTCTTTTGGGGCAATAACTCCACTGATTGAAGATCCAAAAATAGAAGAGATAATGGTAAATGGGGTAGGGACGCCAGTTTACATAGCTCACAGGGAGAGGGGGATATGCAAAACGAATGTAGTAATAGAGGATTTGTATGAGCTGGAATGGCTTATAAAACAGATCATGAAGGCAGGAAAGGTTTCAAAGCAGGGAAAGCCAATATATGACGGTTCTTTGGAGGATGGAACTAGGTTCAGTATGATACTCCCCCCAGCGAGCAGGTACCCCTCCATAACTTTGAGGAAATTCACCCCTCAGCCATACAGCATATTGGAACTGGTGAAGAAGGGGACCATGGATTTGAACATTGCAGCTTTTCTTTGGCTTGCAACGGAGGGTATGAGGGTTAGACCTGCAAATATCCTCATAGTTGGTGGTGCGAGTTCTGGAAAAACAACAACTCTCAATGCATTGCTAGGGTTTGTTCCACAGGGTTCCAGATTGATAACAATAGAAGATACACCAGAGCTGAACCTAGGCCCAAGGGAAAACTGGGTCCCGCTGTACACACATTATGACTTCAAGCACAACATTGAAATAACCCTAGATGATTTGGTGAAGGCCTCCTTGAGAATGAGGCCAGATAGGATAGTTGTTGGGGAGGTTAGAGGGAAGGAGGCAGAAGGATTGTTTATTGCGATGGATGTTGGGTGTGCAGGATCCATGGGAACCCTACACGCAAATTCAGCTAAAGAGGCAATATCTAGGTTGACTTCACCTCCAATGAATGTCCCTGAGACACTAATACCACTGGTTGACATAATTCTTGTTCAGCAGAGAATGAATATGCCCGGGAAGGGCATAATACGAAGAGTGACCGAAATAGTTGAAGTTGACTATCTGGATAGAATAAACCTAAGCACCATATTTAGATGGTCGCCAGAAACAGACACATTCATAGAAACAGACATACCTCCCAGATATCTGGATCACCTTTCGAATGTGACGGGTAGAACGAAGAGAGAGATTATGGATGAGCTGGAAAGAAGGAGAACCATACTCGAAAATGCGATGAACTCGAATAAGATTGAATACAGAACTTTGTACCCCTTATTGGAGAGAAGGTTATCTTCTTACTAGTACACCTTCCTCAATTAGCTTTTCAATAGCACTTATGATTATTATCCTACTGTATCCCAAAACATACGCTATATCATCAACATCCACCAAACCCGCTTTGCTCTTCACGTACTCAAATACTTCCTGGAGTAGGGGATCCTTAGTTCGGAATTCTGGTTTTGCGATGTCATAGCTACCCTCTATCTTCAATCTGGTTAATGGGCGCTCCATGAATAACTTGGCCAACACATCTGACTTGTAGAAAACGACACCAAACAGTGCTATTATCAACACCAAAATCAAAACACCGACGAGAATAAGGTTAACACAAAATGGCCCGATGCACAAGATACCTACCTTAACAACACTTTCTAATCTACATAGTGCAATATTGTCCTTGCATAAGTATGGCTCTGGTTCCTCATACACTACCGGGTAATCCATCCTTTGATTGAACGGATCGTATACTTGCTCCAAACCGCCTACATACGCCACAACCCACGCGTAGTAATTTCCACCCCTTTTCTTGCCCAGCACGAGCCTGGCTGGGATTCCTACTTTTCTACATATCTCTCTGAATATCAAAGACTTTTCGAGGCTGTTGTATTCTGTTTTTGATGCGACAACAGACCAGTCCACGTATGATGTTAAACCAAATTCTGGATCACCGCTACCGAGTGAATTTACATATTCAGTTATGTCCTTTAGTATGTCCATACCACCCTTCGTTAAGTCAAGCTCGGGGACCAACTTATCAAAATCCTCCTTATGATAGAGTGTTAGCATGGGATCGGTTTCCACTATCAAGAATGGCTCTTTGTCAACTGTAGATTTCACTGGGAAGTCTGCGATGGCATTTGAATCTGCTAGATAAGCAGATAGGTACTCTAGACGCAAAGTATACTGGGACTTTTTCGGGATCTTTATAGCCCATACTAGAAGATTTGATGCCTTCACAGAAATTTTTTCCACAGGTACTGGGTAACTTGGGGGATATGGATCAAAGTATATGGCCAAAACCCTGCCGAACATACCCCTCTCAACCGGAGACATGTACAAATAGTTTCTGCTTGCATCCTTCGTGAATGGTGCGTAGACCTCAAAAATATCGCTGGAATCTGTGAGAGATATTTGTACGAGTACATCGGTATCCTTCGTATTTTCCAATTTTATTGTTTGGATCACCTTTTGATCTGTTACCTCTATCTTTACATCAGCGTAAACATCGTCAAGGAACCCATCGGGGTACTCTACGGAAAAAGTATCCATTTTTGCACCAATTGCTGGATTGCTAAATCTTGGTTCTGGTGTTGGCATCTCATTTCCAGACACGGATATGGATGGAAACAACTTTAAATCGAGAATGTTGTCTATATAGAAACTGTTGGATTGTGGATTTATCCTAGCAACCAGTTTTTCTCCTGATAGGACTAGATACCCCTCGTCATCTTCTCCCGTAAAAACGAGAGCCAGAGATAAACTAGTTAGAAATATAATCCCAATCAATAGGTATGCAATCCTAGAGTTTCCTTTCATAAATGACGTCATATATTGGGCCACCTCTTGTCAGGGTGCTTTTCATCAGCAATATTCTATCTACTTCAAACTCTTTATTTACTCTCATACCTATTAACTCCTTCAGCTTTTTATTTGGTTTCTCTTTTACTCTGGCCAGTGTTATGTGAGGGACGAAATTTATTTCCCTATCAAATCCGAGTTTTTCCAACTCTCTATCAATGTCTCTTTGGATACCTTCAATTTCCTTTGATTCAACACCCAACCAAACAACTCGTATAAAGTTGGGATTTGGGAAGCATCCAACAAAACTTGTTTTTGCTTTAAATGGCTTGGATTTTATGCTGTCTAATATTTCCTTTATTCTATTGACAGTGTTCTTATCTATGTTCCCTAGAAACTTGAGGGTTATGTGTAGATTTTCGGGTTCCACGAGTTTCATTTTTACCCCAGTGTTCTTGAGTTTGTGTTCCAGGTCTTTACATTCTGATATCACTTCATTTGGTAAGGGTATGGCTATGAATGCCCTCACTACCTTACCCTCCTCTCATGGGATTTCGTTCTAACCCATATTTCTCTCGGTCCCACAAGCGATTCTATAAACTCCTCATCAAAGCAGACATCCGTATTATATTTGGGATCAATCAGTTTTCCAGTTTGGAATTGGGTTACAACCCATTTTCCTGGGACAATATTAGCTATCTTCTGGAGGTCCTCCTTAGTTAATCCTGGATGCCAAACAGTGATTGCCTCCCAGTATCCTCCCCAGTTTTCTAGTATGGTCATGGTTTCCTCAATAGGTTTCCATGAACCGTTTGAGCCAGTTATTAAATCGTATTTTTCTGGAGGTGCCTTTATGTCCAATCGTACGAAGTCTACCAGCTTCCTTTGTACAAGCTTTTTGATCATTTCTGGATTGCTACCATTTGTTTCAATCATAATCTTCAAACCTAGAAGTTGCAGCTTCTTTATGAATATGGGTAGATCTTTTTGGATCGTGGGTTCCCCACCAGTTATACAGACACCATGCATTACTTGGTTTCTCCTTATTTCTTCAATGACGGTTTTTCCATCTTTGCCCTGCTTGGAAAACACAATATCTGGAACAAAGCAATAGCCACATCTGAAGTTGCATCCTGGGCAAGCGATCTTTGCGAATATTATCCCATTCCAATTAAAGCTTTGAAACTCCACGCTATGCACTCTCATAATATCACTTCTCTAGGATGAATGCAGTTGGAGCCATATCCAGCATGTCATAAATCAACTTTATGTTTTTCTCTTTCCTGCTCGCCTTAGCGAATTCTTCTAGACTTACCTTGAAATACGTTCCTCCAGTGCTGTTTGCCTGTAGTTCTTTCTCTAGTTTCATCCATCCTAGAAGATCTGGGGTTTCGTTTGTAAACGTATTATAATAGACATCTCTTACCCCAAAGTTCTTCATATTCAGCGCTGAGAATCTCTCTCTAACTGCAGTGGTTTCTAGATTGGCAAGTTCCATGTACACTCCATCGTTTTCTAGGAAGCTGTCCAACTTGTTTTTGACAAATGAGATGGTCTTTTCAGCGAACAAGTATGCATCCTCACTTTTTCTTATGTCCAACCCCTTGAATGCGCTTATTGCGGAATCCAGTCCGACTAGGTTTACTAGGCCCGGAGCGTATTCTAACTGGAAGTATATATCCTCCTCGAATGATTGCGTTAGGAAAGGCAAGGTCTTGCTTGAGAACATTCTCTTCTCTACTAGCTTTTTCTTTATTTGGGTGATCTTCTTTGCGTAGTTCAATGCCCTTTCAAGTTGAGAGAAGAATTCAACTTCATCTCCTGCCTTCAGTCCAATATATGGTAGGTTTATGCTTACCTCTTGGATAACTCCTGTTCTCAGTGTTTCAAACCATTTCCTCTTTTTCCCAACCAATGTGTGGTTTGGTGCTATCACTCCAATGTTCTCCCTAGCCTTCCCTCCTCTGTGATTTACTATCATGAGGTTGTTTCCGGTTTCTAGGAAATGATCTAACCTGGATAAGGTAGAGTTGGGTATTGGCCCATCCCTTATCTTTATGACTATCCTAGGTGTTTTGAACGGCCTTCCTAGGTAATCCCCCTCACTCATAACGTCCAGGAACATATTCAGGACTCTAACAGCTTCCCTCTCGTAGTCTAGATATGTGTCGGTGGATGTTACTCCCCCTGGGAGAATGGCTTTTTCCTTCTTTATGAAGCTTGGCGCTTCCAGCTCGAAGTTCAATGCAGCTAGAGCCAATCTGCCTCCCTTAACCCCTTGGAGCTGGTTTAGCTCATAGAGAAATCCCTGTATAGTCTGCCTTAATTCCTGGTCTGACATGTTTATTGTGAATGGCGCCAAAAACAGGTTGAAGAAATCAAACCCCTGTCCGCCGGATATGTGTGTGGACGCGGATATCAGTATCCTTATTGCGTGGGAGAACACAGTATCGCAGTGCTTTGGTGGGCCAGCCACGGCGGTGTCTTCATCTATGAATAAACCGTGTTCTAAAAACCACCTCAAATCATTTTGTAGCGAGGTTATCCTAGTTGGGAAGTAAGGTATGTCGTGGATGTGTATGAACCCGGATAAGTGAGCTTTTGCAATCTCATCTGAGAGCACTTTCACCAAAGTATACTCCCCGGCGATTGCGTCTCCAAATACCTTGTGTATAGCTTCAGGGTTTCTGGGTTTTATGTTTGGATTTTCGATTATGTTGTGAACATCGTGTAGAGGCAAGCCAATCCTGGAGTACTCTGTTCTGGCCTTGGAATATCTCCTTTCAAGAAGTTTTGAGTTCACTATATCCCTGACTAGAGGGGCAGATATGTACCTCAGTTCTAGCCTCCTTATGTCTGACTCCACTTCGTTTGCAATCTCCTCACACACACTTCTAGGAAGCGTAGTTTCCTTTATTAGCGAGTTTACAATCTTTTCCTTGTCGAAAGGTTCCAATTCTCCAGAAGATGTTCTAACATAAACTCGGTGATAATTTTCGTACTTCCTGGCAGCTGACTCATCCCTCTTCTTCAATTCTTCTATGACCAGGTCATCTATCTCGTCTTCTGTCATTCCTGGGCGTACTCTCTCTTTCACTGCCATTATGACCTCTGTTGTGGTCCAAAACGGGATACCTGCCTTCTGACACTTCTCCTGGATAACCCTAGGGTTAAAATTCGAACTAGGCATACGATTATGTTTTAAATTTCGAAGTATATAATTTAAACTATGATTGAGCTAGATGAGATTGATAAGCGAATCATTCAGCTTCTGAAACAGAACTCCAGACTTTCGTTTTCCGAACTAGCTAGGCAGTTCGGGTTTTCTGATGTGGCCATAAGAAAGAGGGTAGAGAAGCTGGTGGAGAGAGGAGTCATAAAGAGGTTCACATGTGAAATAAATTATGCTAAGCTAGGAAGACCGGTTTCTGCATTTGTCTTCGTAAAAACTAGGGCAGATAGGACGAATGATGTTCTTGAAGCTTTGAAAGCAATCCCTGATGTGGAGCAGATATACCAGGTCATGGGGGACTATGATATAATCATAAAAACCAATGTTCCAGACATACCAAGCCTGAAGGAGTTAACGGATGAAAAGATTGCAGGAATACACGGCGTCCTTGAGGTGAAGCCAAGCATAATTTTCTCCCAGGTGTAGAGATGAGGATACTTGTGAAAACCCGGATTTATCCAACAGAGAGCGAGGAAAAGATCAGGATTGCTTTGGAAAAGCTTTTTCCAGGAGTTGAATTTTCTAGGAGTGGAGATGAAATTGTTGGAGAATCTACTGATCCTAGGGTTCTGGATAGATTCAGGGAGGTAATTAGGAGTAGGAAAGTGAGGGATTCCATAGAGAGCCTTCTCTTGGAAAATTGGCATGCTGGAAGAACATTCTTGGCTTTGAATAAGCAGGATGCCACCAAGGGCGTATTCAATATAGCAGAATCCAGCCCACTTGGTGATATACTTCTAGAAATTGAGATACCAAGGGAAGACATTCATGAACTTGTGTGGGGAGATTCGGGTGGAAGTGGAAGTGAAGTTCAAGGTAGATGACTTTGCCGAGGTCAGGAAAAAGCTTGGTGACCTGGGGGCAAAGCCCCTCTACAAGTCTGAGGAAGTGGATATCTATCTGGAGCCATTCTCAGAGAGGGAAGTCCTCAGGATCAGGAAACGGGGAGACGACTGGTTCTTAACCTACAAGAGATTGGTGGATGATTCCACTGCCCAAACCGCTTTGGAGATAGAGTCCAGAGTGGAACCAAATATCAAGGACATACTCGAGAAGGCCGGTCACAAGGTAGTAATTGAAAAGAGAAAGGTCAGGGAGGCTTACGAACTAGGTAGGGTTACCATAAATCTAGACGATGTTTACGAGCTAGGAAAATTCGTTGAGATTGAATACCTGGGTGACAGAAAACTAGGTGAGGAGGAGATAAAAAGCGTTGCCGAGAAGTTTGGCTTCAATTGGGATTCAAGGATAACCTCCCCGTACATACGGATGTTGCTGGAGCTCAAGAATCATAAAAACGCATAAAAACTTGTGAAAACTAAAATAAATCATGAAGAGATTTTTGGTGCTATTTGGGATTATGCTCCTGGCTTCACTGGCCAGTGGATATGTGCTTCACTTAGTGACTCCTGTTAATGTGTATCTAGAACCTTTGAAGCCCACGTTGGTTTCGCCGGTCGGTCCAGGGTACAAAGTCATTTTGGCTTTTGATAGGGACACTCCAGAGGACTTTGTTTGGGATAATTTGCAGTGCATTAATGGGACGTGGAACATAACTTATGCAAAGGACCACAAGTACCTGTACGCTTTTCTACATGTGCCCAGGGATGCAGAGGAAGGAAATTACACCTTCTCATTCACTGTGGCTGATAGGAATGGTGACCACGTGCAAGAGGATGCAATAGTTGTAATACATATTACAAGGAATCCGTGGGACTTGGCAGAAATAAAGCCCTTGGAGGATGCAGAGCTGTATGCAGGAAACAACACAATAACCTTGGCAATAGACAACAAAGCCCTAGGAGAAGCCAGGTACAAGATCACGTACTGGGTTGAGGGGGTGTCCAGGACATATGAGAAGGAGGTTGTGATTTCTCCGGGGAAGGAAGAGAAAATAAGTCTACCCATATACTTCCCAAATGAAGGATATTACAGGGTTCGCGCAGTTGTTGAATCGTTGGATACTCCAATAATAAAAGCCAGTTTGGAAAGGGAATACTATGTTAAGCCCACCTTACGTTCTAAATTTGCCAGCATATCCCGTGGGTTCCCAGTTATCCCGGTCCCCCTCGTGCCAGTGTACACAATCCTTGGGTTACTCTCCCTAATCTAGCGGTGATTTCATGGATTTTTATGAGAGGATAATTAAGGCAGTGTTATCTGGGGAAGTTAAAGACAAGGAGGATTTGCATAAATTGAAACAGAAATTGGCAGGAGAACTTGGTCTTCCAAAGATACCAAGCGATGCGGATATCCTAGAACACGTTCCCAAGGAATTGAGAGACAAATTTGAGTTTCTCAAGAAAAAACCAACCAGAAGCATTTCTGGAGTTTCCGTGGTTGCTGTAATGACAAAGCCCTGGCCATGCCCTGGAGAATGCATCTATTGCCCTAGAGGAGATGCAGCCCAAAGCTACACTGGCCAGGAACCCGCTGCCCTAAGAGCAAAACAAAACCTGTTTGATCCTTACAGGCAGGTGAAAGCCAGGCTTAGGCAGTTGGAGGTAACAGGCCACCCAACTGACAAAATAGAGATCATAGTCATGGGAGGTACCTTTACAGCAATGCCAAGGGATTACCAGGAAAGCTTTGTTCTAGGCATCTTCAATGCTTTGAACGATAAGAAATCAGGGACCATAGAAGAGGCGCACAAACTTAACGAAAGGGCAAAGCACAGGTGCGTTGGACTCACGTTTGAGGTTAGACCGGATTTCTGCAAACCTGAGCACATAAACCGAATACTGGAATTTGGGGGCACAAGGGTTGAACTGGGAGTGCAGACAGTTTTTGATGAAATATATGAGAAGATTAAGAGAGAGCACAGTGTGCGAGAGGTTGTAGATGCCACACACTGGCTAAAGGATTCTGCATTCAAAGTTTGCTATCACATGATGCCAGGATTGCCATACTCTAGCAAGGAAAGAGATCTAGAGGCGTTCAGGACTTTGTTTGAAGACCCCAGGTTTAGGCCAGATATGCTCAAGATATATCCCACCCTTCTAGCAAAAAAGGAGTTTTATACAAACAAGGAAATCTGGGATTTGTACGAATCTGGAAAATGGAGACCCTTGAACAATGAAGAGGCAGCGGAATTGATAGCTAGAGCCTTAGCTTACGTTCCAAAGTGGGTTAGAGTAATGAGGATACAGAGAGACATTCCCGCAAAGTTAATAGCAGCAGGAGTCACCGCCGGAAACCTGAGGCAATTAGTTATGGACAAAGCTAGGGAACTAGGTATAAAAGTAAAAGAAATAAGATCAAGGGAGGTTGGGATACGGATTAGAGAGGGCTGGGAGATTGGTGAGCCAGAGCTTAGGCGGGAGGAGTATGAGGCCAGTAATGGTCTAGAAGTCTTCTTGAGTTTTGAGGATGACCAGGAGACTCTGTTGGGATTTTTGAGATTGAGAAAGCCAGATTCCCCATTCAGATCGGAGATTACAGAGACTACTGCCTTGATCAGGGAACTGCACGTGTACGGTCCTGAGGCGGAGATAGGTGAGAGAACGGTGGAAAAGGTACAACACAAGGGACTAGGAAAGGCTTTGGTAGACGAAGCTGAAAGAATCGCTAGAGAGGAATGGGGATTTGACAAGATTTTAGTCATTTCAGGCGTGGGTGTTAGACCGTACTATAGGAGGTTAGGGTATTCAAGAGATGGACCATACATGAGTAAAAAACTAACCGGTTAGTTAACATCTATTCCCTCAGTTTTCAGTCTTTCCTTTATCTTCTTGGCCACGGACTCATCAATTTTGGCTAACCTCTCCAGCAAGTCTTTGACAGTTCTCTTCGGGTCTTTGAACCCCTTTATTATATCAGAGGGTTTTATTCCCAGTTTTTCCGCATTTTTGGCTATCTCGTATCCGATCATGTGGGGAGTATCCGCAGAATCTCCCAGCATATATGGCCCCTTTGCTCCTTCCCACATATATGCTATGGCTTCACTTAGAATTTCATGGTACGTGCTCTCCAGGGGATTTATTCCCATTTCTCTCAATTTTTCCAATTCCCATTGATGCCCGAATTCATGCGAAAATATTTCACCTATGCTGACGTACGAGTCGTGCTTTTCTGGTCCGAGATTTAATTTTCTGTTGGAGCCAAGTGGATGTATAACAATAGCATCTTTACCTCTTTCAAGGATGTCAACTACTTTTTGCGCCTGACTCAGTGCACCAGCGATCGCTTTATTGGTCTTTGCCCTTTCTTGTAACTCCCTTAAGATGTAGCCCGGGGGCCCAGATTTGTTTCTTACAATTATGTTCTTCAAGAAGGACAATACCATTACCAGCTTGATATCCAGGTCAGGAGCAATTGATACTCTATAGTTTTTGACCTGATCTTTATTTACTAATGATGAGTGAGTTCCGATCACCACATTATCTGGCAGTTCCAGTTCGTCTCGAATCATCCTTTCAATTTCCTTGGCATTCTCTAGTACCCATTTGTCCAGGTACGATCTGATTGTCTTGTCATTTAGCTTTTTGAGCGAAGTATGCAGATTTTGAAAATCAATTTCGTGCACGCCTTTGTTCAATTCCCTTTCAATCTTATTGATCTCTCTCTCGGCAAAAGTTCCCTTTGTAAAGTCTTTTGCAAGCCCCACGAAGTTTTTAAGATTTTCAACCACTTCCTTCTTTTTAAGAAGTAGTCCTTCATCATCCCTCGTTTTTCCCTCTTTGTCAAGTATCCATTTTATCGTGTTTTTGGTCTTCTGCATCTTCCCCTGTGCTGCCCATTTCATCAATGTCCTCGCTTTTCTCAATTGTTCTCTCAACTTCATCCCCACAAACTCTTTTTGAGGATTATGTATTTAAATCATATCTACTTTTTACTAATGATGTCATACTTCGATGAATTAATCAAATCGAGTAAGGAGAAGGTCGAGGAAAAAAAGAAACCAGCTGAAGAAAAGCCCAGTTTATCCATAGACGACTGGATGGAGGCAGTTCTCCCAAAGAACAAGCAGCTGGTTGATTCCTACGGAGTATGCAAGATATATCGTGTGCCAGGTGAGAAACAACTAATTTATGCAGTGCCAGTTCCTAGGTCTCAAGGACCAGAGAGAGTGATTTTGGACACAATAAAAGAGGCGGCAACCAGGCTTATTACTGTTCCACCAGAGAAGTTTGCTGATCCAAACGAACGAAGGCAGTTCTATAAGAAAAGAATATTGGAGATAATAGAAGCCACACCAGAGCTAGGCATCCCCCCAGCTAGAAAGGAGTTCTATGCTGAGACTGTTATGAGAGAAATGATAGGTTACGGACCCTTGGACCTGCTCTTGCAAGATGATAATCTTGAGGAAGTAATGGTCATTGGCCCCAATAGGCCTGTTTACGTTTTCCATAGGAAGTATGAGATGTGTAAGACCAATGTAGTTTTTGGAAGGGACGAGGACATTCGGGCGATAATAGACAGGATTGCTAGAGATGTGGGTAGAAGGATAGACGTGCAAGTTCCCCTCTTGGATGCTAGGCTCCCAGACGGTTCAAGAGTTAATGCTACGATTCCACCAATAAGCCTTAACGGGTCCACCATCACAATCAGGAAGTTTAGAGAGGATCCATTCACTGTCGTGGATATGATAAAGTATGGGACATTGGATTCTGAGGTGGCTGCCTTTCTATGGTTGGCAGTGGAGGGAATGTCTGCAAAGCCAGCAAACACTTTGATTTCAGGAGGTACTGGTTCTGGAAAAACCACAATGCTCAATGTTTTAGCGTCGTTTATTCCCTCAACAGAGAGAGTTATAACAATTGAAGATACTGCGGAGTTGAAGCTTCCAATAGAACACTGGGTTAGATTTGAAACCAGGCCACCTAGCATTGAGGGAACCGGAGAAGTAGACATGAATACACTGGTTAAAAACTCCCTGAGGATGAGACCAGACAGGGTTATAGTCGGAGAGATCAGAGGGGAGGAAGCATTCACGCTATTTACCGCCATGAATACTGGACACGATGGTTGTATGGGAACCGTCCACGCAAACGATGCCAGGGAAACAATCGTCAGATTGACCAACCCACCAATGAAAGTGCCAACTGTTATGATATCTGCCCTAGATTTGATAATAGTGATGAAGAGGATACATGACAGAAGAAAGGGTACTATAAGGAGAGTAACTGAAATAGCAGAGGTCACTGGTGTGCTAGAAGGTAAACCACAGTTGATATATCTGTATGAATGGGATCCAGTTAATGATAAGCTGAACTCCACGGGTGTGCCTAGTAAGTTCCTCCAGACTTTAGAGAGGTATACTGGATTGACTCACACTGAAATTTTGAATGAAATAAGGAAGAGAAAAGAGTTCTTGGAAAGATTGGTGAAGAACAACATAAGAGATCTCCCGAGCGTGTCAAGGGAGATAAGTAGATATCTGGCTGGTGAGTATGGCAAATGAAGATAGCATCAAGGTAGTTGAGAAAGGACAGGTAGGATATTCCAAAGCTACTGTTGAAGAGATAGTAAGAAGAATGAAGAAGCTATACATGGCCAGAGGATTCACAGAGGAAGAGGCTAAAAAGAAGGCTTTGAGAGAGGCAGTTACTGGCCGTAGAGCAATGGAAATAGAAACCAGGGGTCCGTTGGAGCTCCTAGCGAGTGAGAATCCCTTCTTTAGGGTGGTTGGGAGAGTATTCAAGGCAATCCCAAAATTAAACGAACTAGTTGACAAGTTGGCGGAGAAGGATTTTGCTGTAAGGTTGATGAGGGATTTGGATGCTGCCAACATAAAGCTGTCAACTAAGCAGTACCTGGCCATATCGCTGGTTGCATCGGTATTGGCTGCCTTGTTTTTTGGGTTTTTGGTCTTTTTGGTATTCGTGTTTTCTAGTCTATTTGATGGGTTACTATATGGTTTCTTGACGTTCTTGGTTTTGTTGCCAGTTTCATTTTTCGTTGCAATCATATGGCCATCTTCCACAGCTAAGAAGAGAGGCGTTGCCATAGACAAGGTACTACCATTTGCTTTGAGGCACATGGCTACCGAGGTTAGAGCTGGTGTTGGGATACACGATGCGTTGAGAGATATCTCCAATGCAGAGTATGGAGTATTGTCCGAGGAGTTCAAGAGGGTTTTGGAGGATATGGACAAGGGAGCAACCACGGAGGATGCACTGGAGGCTTTAGCTGAGAGATCACCTTCTGATTCCCTAGCCAGAGCTGCCTTGCATATTGTGAGGGCTTTGAGGATTGGAGGCAACCTAGCGGACATTCTATCTGAGATAGCGGATGATGTGGCATTTGATCTTAGAATGAGGATGAGGGATTTTGTTGAGAGGTTATCCTTGGTTTCATTGTTCTACATGATGGCAGGGATAGTTATGCCAGTGTTCTTTTCTGTCCTCTCAGCGATATTCAATGCTGTTCCAACACTTGGGTTCCAGGGAATAATAGGACCAGAAGTCATGATGCTGGTGTATATAGTTATGATTCCAATGACGCTTGGGTTGATACTTTACATAATCAAGGTTACCCAACCAATGTGATGTTCATGAAGATTGGATTATACCATAACTACGTAAGGGCCGTGAAGGACATAAATGAGGACTTGGATCCGGACTTGATTTTACTAGCTGCGTTGTTCCTAGCCAGCACATTATTGCTGTATCTAGGTCTGTTCTACGACATCTTTTTGGGGTTTTTGATTGCGCTTGTGATATTGGATTTGGTCATAGGATATCCCATGTACAAGTTGGATAAGAAGATAAAGGAAATGGAAGCTAGACTCCCAGATGTTTTGATGCACATGGCCACCAGCCTTAAGGCAGGTGGAACCATAGAATCTTCATTGAAGGAGGTTGCAGGCGGAAGATACGGGATACTGGCCAAGGAAATGAGGAGAATGCTTCTGCAGATGAAGGAAGGAAAGACTTTTGATGAGGCGTTTAAGGACTTTGCTGATAGGAGCGGGTCTCAGATAATAAGGAGAACAGCAGAGGTTATAATATCTGCTAGGAGATCAGGAGGTGGTTTAGCCACAGCATTGATGAGCATTGCTGATGATGTTAGGGAAATGCAGAGGATAAGCAAGGAGAGGATTGCAAAGACAACCACGTATGTTATGTTTGTTGTTATTGCGGCCGACTTCGTGGCACCGATGATATTCGGTTTGGTAACTGGGGTTATGATGTTCCTGGCTAAGGTGGCAGGATCTTCGGCCACACCTTTGTTCCAGTCTATGATATTTTACTTCAAAGCATACCTTGCCATATCTGCAGTTTTCTCTGCTCTAGCTGCTGCCATGATAAGAGAGGGAGATATCAGCAAGGCAAGTTTGTATGCACCGTTTTTATTGCTACTCACATACATAATATACCAGGTGGTGAGTGGATTTGCGATTGGATTTTTTGGATGATAGGGGACAAATATCTGTGGAGCAGTTGTTGATCATATCTGCTGTGGTTAGTGTGGTTATAGTTGTGGGGTACATACTGAAAACACATTTAATCCAACTGGTTGGCCAGGAAAAAGCCGCAGCCAACGAAACCTTTAATAAATCAATATGAATTATGCTAACAGGAGGTGTTTAAATGCTAGGAAGAAAAGGTCAAGGAGCCCTTGAGTACCTATTAATCCTTGCCGCGGTATTGGCAATAGCAGTGGTTGTGATTTTGGTTGCACACCAGGTAGCAACACCAGCCCAAAGCTCTGCTACAGTAAACCAGGACAAGTTCTCCTGTGCACAGGCAGGAATAGAGCTGGTGAACTACAATCAGTTGCCATCTGACTTGACAACAGTTACTGTAAGATATCAAGGTATAGAAACCAAGTGTAGCACAGGAACAGTTTCAGGGGCAACAGCCACATGTACGATCCACGATGATCAAGGAAATGAACATACATTAGGAGTTACGTTGTCTGGAACTTCATTGACATGTGTGATAGAGTAAGGTGACTCTAGATGGATGATCGCGGCCAGACCAGTCTTGAGTATTTGTATTTGCTAGCTTTCGTAGTAGGTCTGGCCGCAGTTGTTGCCTTGCTTGTGAACGATGTTCTAGCTATTCAGCAGAGAGCAGAGGGAAAGATAGAGTATTACAGGGATCATATACTTGGAAAGCTCCTAGAGTGAGTGGAGTGAGAATATGCTTGGAGGTAAAGGTCAGGGGGCCTTGGAATACTTGCTAATCTTGGCAGCAGTCCTAGCAATAGCAGTGATAGTCATTTTGGTGGCCCACCAGGTTTCCACACCTGCCCAGCAATCTGCTTTGATTAACGAGGACAAATATTCGTGTGCACAAGCAGGTATAGAACTAGTGAACTACAATTCATTGCCTTCTAGTGGAATTGGCGTTGTTGTAAAATATCAGGGGAAGGAGTACACCTGCATATCGGCTAGAGACTACTATCTTAATGATACTTCTGGGGATGAAATATTTGCCTCTTGTAAAATACACACCAGTGATGGCACAGAAGAGCAGCTATCGATTGCTAGAGCCCACTGGTGTGGTTACAGCATTGGATTTATTAGCTGTCCTGGAACGCAGAATGTCACTATTGGTTGCTTTGCAGGAGAGTTTGCGGTTCCCAGTAGTGGGAAGCCACCCAACTGGCAGTTACAGTAGTAGTGAACATTTTTATCTATTAGAGAAGTAACTTAACTCATGTTTCTGCACATATATGCAGGCATTGCAGTAATTGCCACTGCACTTGCTGTCTACTTTGATCTAAAAACTAGAATCATTCCTAAAGAGCTTACTATTGGATTGCTAGGGTTGGCTCTTTCCCTGCATTTTCTCGAGTCGGGGATCTTGGGTTCTCCGTGGCCATTCATTAATTCTATAATATCAGCGGTTGTGGCCTACATTATTCTCTATATGGCTTGGAGATTAGGAGTGATAGCAGGAGGAGACGCGAAGCTTCTCATAGCCTTGAATGCGTTGCTTGTACAGTTGCCTAACACATTCTCTTGGATAAACAACTACCACTTGGTTTTCCTTCTAATTCTTTGGAATGGTATAATTGCAGTTACCCCACTGTTACTCGTGTACACTGGCTTTAAACTAGGAAAAAAGTCCATTGACATCCTGGTGAAAAACTTAAAATCAGCACTAGGGTATTCCTTCCTGATTTACTCCGTATTTTCATTTTATTCAGGCACCACCGCGTGGTTAATCTTCCTTGTGTTGTTGTTCTTGCCGTACAAGTGGCTGATATTGGCAGTGCCGGGTATTGCAACTGCCCTGCAGTTGGGCTGGGACAGATTATTCACAACTTTTTCTTTTATACTGGCATTTTCCCTGTTTTTTGATCTGCTATTCTCTGGAAAGAAGTTGTTCAGGGAAAGGAAAGAAGTATCTGAGTTACACCCAGGAGATGTTCTGGCTGAGATAGTTGTGGATGGAAAGAAAGTGGAGTACAATTTGTGGAATTTTATTAGGTACTTAGGGAAAGGGGTCGTCCCATTGTCCAAGGGTTTGACTGAGAGGGAAATAAAAGAACTGAAAAAGCAGGGAGTTAAGGAAGTTTGGGTGCAGAAATCAGTCCCATTCACACCGATAATCTTATTAGGTCTAATGGTTTCAATCTTTTTAGGGGATATCTTATGGCTAGGGGTCAAGTGACAATAGAGTTCGTGCTGATATTGATTGTAGTGCTGGTAATCGTGTCAACGATATCTATCCCTCTCATATCGTACACAGAAGAAAATGTTAGAGATATTGGCGGAGCTATTGTTCTGTCTCAAGAGATAAACAAGATAGTAAAATCCGCAGAAGATCTGGCATTATCTGGATGTGGATCCAGTAAAACGGTGTACATAGATACCAACCAGTTGGATAGCGTTGTTGGGGCATATTCAATAAAAATCAAGGACCAAGCAATTAATGCAAGCTTTTACTTGCAGAATGGGACGCGGGTTAACTTGAAGCCAGTTTCTCTCCCCCAATATATAGCTGTTTCGTGTAATGGAAATGAAATCTCTTTATCCAAGGATTGCACAACAGTTTATCCGGACAATGATTGTGAAATAACTAACTTGGTGTAGATTATGAGGGGTCAAACCAGCATGGAAATGTTGTTGGTGGCTGTGATAGTCATAAGTGTTGCAGTTTACCTTATGAATTTTTACAATGATAACACAAAAGATACCATTGCATTTGCAGTAGTTAGAGGCGATGTGGATCAAGCTTTGAACCTAGCAAAGTTCGCTGGTTGCGATGGTCAGTTGGAGAAAATAGAACAGGATGGAAACAAGTTTAAGGTTTATGTCTCAAATTGCGAGGATTACATAAACCCCGATAGGATTGAGCAGGACATTTATTCAGCCCTTGGATGTCCTCCAGAAAGCTTGGGATGCAAGGGAAAGGAATACGCGGTGGAGATAATATGAGGGATTCTCTTGTTGCTTTGAGCATAATCCTGGTTTACGTTTTGTCTCTTTTTTCCTTGGTTTCTAGATCTAGATTGTTAGTGGAGATCTTACCATTTTTTGCTTTGACGGTTTTGGGTATGATCTTGTGGTTGTATGACTCTCTGAAGGAGTGGGGTTTTCTGGGTGGTTTGGTGTTCTTTGGTTATTTGCTATCGTTCACGCCAAAACATCCAGGCACAGGATTTTCCATAGCTTACTTGGTTTCCTTTTTGATATTCCTGCTTGCACTGACGGTGTTCAGACCTAGAGAAATTATGGGCAAGGTCTTGGTTTCAGACTCGCGTTGGGCAGTTGTGGAAGTGCGGGGGAATATGCTCGTAGGTGTTCCGAAAGGAATTTATGCAGCAAAAAGCAAAAAAGGAATAAAGAAGGGAGATGATGTTCTGGTTGAGGTGACCAGAAAATGGGGGGAGAGGGAGTTGAGGATATTAAGAAAGTTATAATTGCTAGCTCATTGGTTGTGTTCCTTTTATCAACCCTTGTTCTGGAGCTTACTAGGGATAAGGTAGATACTGTTCAGTCTCTGTCGGAAGATATGATAAACCAGAGAGTTAGAATTGTTGGTATGGTGGTTTGGCAGAAGACGAAGAATGGAGTCACTCTTGGAGAAGTTAATACAGGAGTGGATAGAGTCAGAGTTTTTGATCCAGTTGGTAGGAAATTAACTGGAAACATCTTTGTGGGAACAGTTAAGGAATATAAGGGAAAGCTGGAGCTGGTTCTAGATGAATGAAATCTTTGAAGTGCTAGTGGGAACGTTTCTGGGTATTGTTACAGGAGTGATTCCTGGATTGCATGTGAACCTCCTGGTTCCTTTGTTTCCAAATTCTCTAATTCTTCTGGGCACGGCCATTTCTCATACTTTCTTTGACTTCATCCCGAGTCTTGTTTTGGGTGTTCCGGACGAATCTTCTGCTGTGGCCAGTCTGCCAGGCCACAGGTTGGTTCTGAGGGGAGAAGGGCAAAAAGCTTTTCTCTTATCAGTTATTGGAGGATTTGTTTCATCCCTTGTGCTGATTGTGATTCTACCTGCTCTCTTGATCGTTAATCACGTAACTTGGATCATCCCCACATTGTTGTTGGTTTCCCTAGTTCTTTTGGTGCTTTCCCATAGAAAACCATCACTTGCCATTCTAGTCCTGTTTATGTCTGTCATTCTTACTTTTGTCAGCAACCCATTTTCTGGACATAATTTGGTAGCATACTTCACTGGGTTATTTGGAGTCCCAACATTGTTTTTTGCTGTTATCAGCGGGGCACACCTTCCAAAACAGAAACCGACCAGTGAGATTAATGTTAAACTTAATGTTGCATTGTTCTCGGCTTTAGGGGGAACGTTGGCGGGTATCCTCCCAGGAATAACTTCGTCTGTGTCTGCAGTTAGCATGGATTCATTCCTAGCATTGAGTGATGAGGACAAGGTTACATTGGTTGGTGGGATAAACACGGTTTATGTAATGACGAGTTTCTTGGCTATATGGCTAATTGGAAAACCTAGAAGCGGTGTTGCAATTGCACTCCAGGATTATGGGATATCGCTTATACCCTGCCTTTTCATGGCAGTATCATTATCAATGATTTTGGCACTTTTGCTGGGACCGAAGATATTCAATTTCGTTTCTTCTATCGTGAATCGTTGGACAAATCTTCTAGTTTTACTTTTGCTAGTGGTTTTTGTTAATTTTTTGTTTTCTGACTCTCTCCCACTATTTTTGGCCTCGGCTTCTCTCGGCCTAATTTGCTACGCACTGAGAGTAAAGCGAACAGTCGGGTTAGGATATATTATATTCCCTATCATCCTAAACTATCTGTGATGTGGAAGATAAAGAGAGTGACATTGGAGTTCATCCTCCAAGCAGCTAGAAACAACTATCCTTTGGAATTCGCAGGATTGCTCAGGGCGAGAGATAATGTTATTACAGAGGTGCTGATCATTCCAGGAACTAGGTGGCACGAACATTCTGCGAGTTTGCTTATGAACATGGTCCCGTTGGATCCGGATATCGTGGGTTCTGTTCATTCTCACCCAGGGCCAGCATTGCCTAGCAAAGCGGATCTGGAATTTTTTTCCAAATTCGGAAAAATACATTTAATCGCTGGATACCCCTATACACCTGAGACACTAAGAGCATTTCTGCCCAGTGGAAAGCAGACTAACATAGACGTGGTGGACTAGGTTAAAATTAAATAGCAAATCTTCTTTATTGATTTGATGAAAGGCAGTCTTTCGTGGGATTTTGTGATAGCGTTAATAGTGATTATGCTTTTTGCATCTATTGTAATCTCATTTGCTTACTTCCAAGAAGAACAAATAGTGGTTTCTGGCTATAAGCTAGAATCTGAGATCCTAGCCATCTCAGTCGGCTCCCTGGTCAATAGGTTGATCGCTGGAAACCCTGACTCCCTAGAAGCGAATGTAACTATTCATGATCCTACTGAGAAGTATCCTTTCTTGTCCATACTAGTTGATTCCGCTGAGTGTTACTACTCTTTTGCCAATAATAGATTTTTTGTGAACATTACCTACACTCTAAAAGCCACGGGGAGGAAGGGAGAGGTCAGTGCAAGTTATCCAGTTTTTAGGGATTTGGAGTTAAAACCTAGGGAGTGTGGTAGCAGTTTTAAACTTTCAAAATCAAAGGGGGGGTGGTCAGTTGAGTAAGGGACAGATTTTTACGTTGGATCTATTCGTGTCATTGATCGTGGTTGTCCTAGTCATATCATTCGTGACCGTAATTGTGGACAATTGGGTAACTGAGATGTACGATAGAATTGAATTTACTAAGATGCAAAGCTTGGCGATGGACCTAGCTAGTTATGAGTACCACAACAGAAATTTACCAGATGTTGATATTGGTCCATATGTAATTGGGCCAATTAAAAGCTCATACAAAGGATCAGACTGCGTCGTTTCAATCCGAGGAACTGGTGACAATCAGGTGAAGGTTTATGTCTGCAAGTAGGGGCATAGTGTTCAGTGCTGAGGCGGTTTTTGCAGTGTCAA
>JAJRYR010000010.1 GCA_024275655.1 archaeon
GTCCTGGAGTTTTGCCAGGTCCCAACCAAATTCTTCTGAGTACCAGGCCAGAGTTTGATCGAACTCCTCTGCCTGCACCAATATTCCGGCTTCCTTGAACTCCTTCGCGCCCCTGTACAGAAACTGCAGCCCAAAAATAGTCTTTCCAGTACCTGCAGGTCCGGTTAAGAGTATTGCAGAACCCTTGGGGAATCCACCTTCTATTAACTGATCTAACCCGAGTATCCCAGTGGGAATTCTTTTCATGAATAAAATTACAGTGAGAGATTATTTAAAGTTTGCTAGAAGGGGTTCAGGTAGTTTTCATTATTGTGTAGCCACACTTGCCGCAATGCCACCTGTCCTTGTGCTCTGCCATGAATACTCCTGGACCGCACTTTGGACAAGTCTTCTTCTTCCTTTCCAGCTTTCCGTCTTTTACCTCGTAGTACTTGCTTATTACCTCTGCACCCTTACTCATTGCTCTCCCTCCTTACTATCCTCTTTTACGTGTCTCTTTATCATGTACTCTGGTTCTAGTTCCTTCAGTGTAGATTCTGACTCGTATATCTTTATGAAAACATCTGCGACCCTCTGCCCGAATTTCTGATCTATGTTCTCTACGATTACTAGGTTTTCTGGTACGTTCTTTTTTGCAGCTATTAGCTTAATTATCTCCTCTCTGCTAGGGGTTGCACTGTCAAAGATTACCCTAGCCTCAATCTCTGTTCTATGCAAAAGCCTATTCTCCCTTTCGTTCAGTATTTGCAAGTTCATGCTATCTCCTCCATTTGGCTTAATATTTTTCCTACGAACCTTTTTATACTTTCGGTCACTTCGACTTCTACCAGGCCAACATCAGGTTGGCCGTAGTATATCTTGGCCCCAAAAGGGGCATGGAGTATGACAGGCAAAGTCAACAAATCCTCCTCACCCAAAACTTCTATTCGCACATTTGTCTTTCCCTCTTCCAGGACTATTTTGATTATATCCTCCGCTTCATCTGATATGTGTCCCGGAGGGTTCTTAACTTTGAATACTAGGTTTCCAAACCCCTTGATAGCCTTTTGTATGGTTTCATCAGCGTTTTCTCTCATTATTCTGTTATCGTGAATTACCATCCTAGGCATTTTGCCGTTAGATATCAACACATAAGCTGAATAATCCCCAACAACGATCCCGTTGGGCTCAGCATCCTGTGGAGATACTATTTTTCCGAGAGGTTTTTTCAGCACTTCCCTCAAATCGCTCGGCAACCTTCTCATTTCACTTACCTATCCTTATTGCATACTTGCCAGGGGTTGTAATTCCAATGGCTTTTGCAACCTCTGACTTTTCTGGATCTATGATTATGACGATTCCCTTCCAGTTGGTGGTTAGTTCACCACCGCAGTATGGGCATTTTCGCCCTTTCTCCACCAGCCTTCTACACTCTTTACAGGCCTTTAATGTTGTCATTTCTTCTTACCTCCCTTTCCCTTCTTTTTCTTCTTTTTCTCTTCCTCTATCCACTCTAGCTTTCCTAGGCCTGGCTGTCTCATGGTTAAACCAATCTTGCTGTCTGTTATCACTGGTTTCAAGCTGACACTTACTATCCTCGCTCTTACGGTGTCCCCTTCTTTTAATGTTCTCTTAGTTTCCCTGGCCGCCAAAACACCTGTTTTTTCATTGAAAGACACGTAATCGTCTGTTACCTGTGAAACATGGACCAAACCATCTATAGGACCGATCTTGACGAATGCACCGAATTGAGTGATCTCGCTAACCTTTCCAGTTATCACCTCATGTAGGATTGGCTTGTACACTAGGGCTTCAAATTCCACATCGTGATATGTAGCACCATCTCCAGGGATGATCCTTCCCACGCCAATGCTGTTGACTTTAGTTACGAGAAGCACCAATCCTAGATCCTTATCTACCACACCCTCGTAGCTGGATCTTAACACGTTTATGGCAGATTCCTTTATTGGCTTTCCAAAGTCCTTTGGGGGTATCCTAATTGTATCCACAATCTTCACCAACTTGTACATATCATCACCCTACATACCCTTCTAATTCAAGTTTCTGTTTCCCTCTCACAAATATGACAGGGACACTCCTCTCTCTCAACTTCCTCTTCAAATCTTCATCATTTGTTGCCACAATCACGCCAGGGGTCTTGTTTGCAAAGTCTAGTATTGCTTGGTCTGCTGGCCCCTTGGCAGGTAGTACCTTTACCTTAAGGGCTTCCAATATTTTAATTCCTATTCCTCTCTTTCTTCGCTTCAATTCCCTGTACACCGGCTCCAGTGTGATTAGTTCAACCTTTCCTGGCAGCACTCGGTGGATCTCTCCTAGTAAGTCTATCTGGATCTCTGTTGGTGCTAGTATGATATTTGCATCTAGTAGCACTCTATAGGATCGTTCCATACCCGACCAGTCTCCATCTGTTCCCTACTTTTCTACTTATTGCCGCGATCCATCCCGGATAAGCACACACAGGCTTCTTCAATGCAACGGTTAACGGTTTGACCTTTGTCACCTGTCCAATTGTGACGGCTGTTCCAACTGTTAGTATTATTGGTTCTCCTAGTTTTATTGGTTCTATTTTTGTTGCACCCACCACTCGCTCCAGAGTTTTTGCATCCAGTTTTACCTCTGTCAGTATTGGTGGCATTTCTCCACCTTTTAACCCGACTACATTTCCTACCATCTGATCGTCCTTTGTTAGTGCAGGGTCAAGATCAGTGGCTATTGCAATTAGACCACCGGGCAGTGCTTCTTGGAGCTTTTCACTTCCAGAGCTCAGGCCCCGTATCTCCGTGGTTACTGGAACCCACTTGCTTCCATCGTAATAACCTGGCCTCAATTCTATTTCTTGACCAACCTCTAGTTTTCCTTGGATAATGCTTCCTCCGATCACACCACCCACTAGTTTAGCTATGGGCGTTCCTGGTTTGTTTACATCAAAACTCCTGACTACATACATCAATGGATCCTTGCTTAGATCTCTTTCTGGCGTTGGTATATACTTCTCTATAGCTTCTATGAGTTTGTCTAGGTTTACCTTGTGATTTGCAGCCATTGGTATTATGGGAGCATTCTCTGCCACAGTTCCCTTCACGAACTCTTTTATCTGCTTGTAATTTTCCAGGGCTTGTTCCTTGCTAACCAGATCAATCTTGTTCTGGACGATTATTATGTTCTTTATTCCCAGTATGTTCAACGCCATCAGATGCTCGTACGTCTGTGGCTGTGGGACTGGTTCGTTAGCCGCAATAACTAGGATTGCTCCGTCCATCAATGCTGCCCCTGAAAGCATGACAGTGACTAGGGTTTCGTGCCCAGGAGCATCTACTATTGCTATCTTTCTCTTAAACTCTGTTTCACCACCGCAGTATGGACAGGTCTCTTGTGTGGTGTATCTCTTGCAGTTCTTGCATTGCCTTATCTCTGCATCTGCATACCCTAGCTTTATTGTGATTCCCCTCTTTAGCTCTTCACTGTGAGTGTCTGTCCATTTTCCTGTTAATGCGTAGGTAATTGTTGTCTTTCCATGGTCTACATGGCCCACTAATCCTATGTTCACCTGAGCCTGTTTTGATTTGTATTGTTGCATCTAGTTCACTCCTTCTTCTCCCCCTTTGGCATGAGTTCCTCTAGTGATTTGTCTCCCTTCTTAACAACCTTTGCGTTTACTTGTGCAATATCTTCTGCAATTGTGTTTCCTCTGATCATCTTTCTCCTTCTCTCACCTTTTCTCTTTGGATGGAATCCTGGTCCCTTAGCCAACAATAGCCTCTTTCTTGTTGTTCCGTGTAGGTCTGATCTCATTGGGAATCCGTCTTTGTCGCTTCCTCCAGTTATAACTAGCTCGTATCCCACTAGTCCGAATGGGTCTCCCTTTATCTTGTCACCTATCTTTACACCGTACAATACTTTCTCTTGGTTTTTGTCTAGTTCCTTTTGGTATGTCTTTCCTGTTTCGGGATCTGCCACAACCAACTTCATATCTTATCACTCCTTTATCACTTTTTCTAGTTTCCATATCTCCTTTAGTATCTCAACCTCTTCATCCTGCCCCTCTTTCTCTAGGACCGGTATGAGCATACGAATGCGATCTAATGGGATAAATGTGTATAGCACTTCGCCTTCCTTTATCTGTCTTCCAACGGTTGGCCCCTCTATGCTAACTGCCACCTGCATACCTTTTTTTGCCTCGGGTATATTTTCCCCTTTATCTTGTATACCTTTTATTTTACCAACTATCTCTCCATTGGTGTTTATCACGGACACTCCCGCTCTGAGTATGCCACCCAGTATTTCTACCCCAACGATTGCTGGTTTACTTCTTCTAAACACGTATCCTGGGAGGAGTTTGAACTTCGCAGGATATAGTTTTGACTGTAGTAAGTTTTCCTTTTCCTTCTCTTTTTCCTTCTTTACCCATTCCTCGTAATCCTCCAGTATCTTGTATATCACATTACTTTCGAATATGGGGATTTCCAATTTGCCCGCTTCTTCTCTAGCGTCTTCAGTTACCTGTGTGTTGAATGCAAATATGACACCTAAGTAGTTATTCTTTTGTTTAACTGCAAATGCCTCTGTGATATCTTTCTTTGTTACCTTCCCAATTCCACCGGATTTTACAGGTATATTTTTATCTGAAAGTAATTTTATCATTGCCTCTAGACTACCCAAGGTGTCTGCCTTTACGATAACCCCCTCTCTGTCTGTTGTAAAGCCGATTTCAGCCATTTCTCTTTTTATCTCTTCCACGGCTTGGTTTGGGTCACCTTCCACAACGATGATCGTTCCACCAGGAATGGCGGTATCCAATCCTGGAGCTGCAATCTTTACTCCCGCCGCAGCGAATACCTCCTTGACTGAGTTGAATCTCTGTTTTGGATCCCTTATCTCAGATAATGGCTTCGGTTTTAGCAACGCTCTGACCTTTGTGATTATTGGACCACTTGTTCCTGGTAGAACTATAGTATCTCCAGCCCTTATTCTTCCCTCGTAAAGTATTATATCTATGGTAGTTCCCAGACCTTGTACCTCCTTTACCTCTAGAACGGCCCCTCTTCCAGGTTTGTTTATATCTGTTTCTAGTTTCTTTTCCATAAATTTTTGTGCTAGTCCTGCCAGATAGAGCAGGAGGTCTGGGATTCCCTCTCCAGTTTTTGCAGATATGGGGATGATTAGAATTTGCTTTGTGAAATCCTGAACCCTGTCAAATCTTTCAGCGTTGAATCCCAATTCGTACAATTTTCCAACGAGTTCGTAGATCTTATTCTCCAGTAGTGCTTGGACCTTAGGATCTTGCTTGTTGAAACTGGCCAGGAAGAAGGAGTTTGGATGAGGTTCCCAACCATTTATCATATCTATCTTGTTTGCCGCGACTATAAAGGGAACCTTGTATGATTTTAGGATGTCTATTGCTTCCAGGGTTTGTGGTTGGAAACCCTGCATTACATCCACAACTAGGACTGCCAGGTCAGCAATACTCCCTCCTCTCTTTCTCAGGTTTGTGAACGCTTCATGTCCAGGAGTATCTATGAATAATAGACCGGGAATTGTTAGTTTTATT
Organism: archaeon; assembly: GCA_024275655.1. GTDB lineage: Archaea > B1Sed10-29 > B1Sed10-29 > WALL01 > WAMD01 > JAJRYR01. The sequence continues at coordinate 5,549 of JAJRYR010000010.1, forward strand.
CCCATCTTTTCCAGTTTGTCCCCAAATATCCTTTTCAAAGCTTCTTTCGGAACTTCTGTTGCTCCTATGTGCTGTGTTATCCCTCCAGCTTCCTTTGCAGCAATAGAGCTACCTCTAATGTAATCTAGTA
>JAJRYR010000011.1 GCA_024275655.1 archaeon
AGACTAAGAGAAAGAATGGGGAAGATGGCTAGGAAGAGGATTGAAGAGAACTTCACCTGGGACAAGATTTCAAGGGACTACAAGTCATTCTATGAGGAAATTTTGAGCTAATTTCAGAGCTTGTTCAATGATCTCCTTCTCTCCTTCCACCTTCCTGTCTTTCATGACGAGCTTTCCATTAACTACTGTATGGGTAACCACAGAACCACTAGCAGAGTAAACCAGGTTCGATATCAAATCGTGATGGGGGACCATTGAAACACTTCTTAAATCCACCAGTACTAGATCAGCTGATCTGCCCTCCTCAAGACCATAATCCAAACCCAGGGCTTTGGCCCCCTCCAGGGTTGCCATTTGCAAAGCCTCTTTGGCGTTTAGCACTGCTTGATCCCATCTATGGGCTTTTTGCAGTAAGGCTGCAAACTTCATCTCCTCAAACATATCTAAATTATTGTTTGAAACCACTGAATCTGTTCCTAAACCCACAGTCAGCTTGGCCTCTTTCATTTCCTTCCACGGCATTACTCCACCTGTGGCTAGTTTCATATTGCTGGTCGGGCAGTGAGCAATTTTCACTTGGGCCTTGGCCAAGGTTTGAATTTCATTCTTCGTGACCCAGGTTCCATGGGCAAAGATATCGTTATCATCTAGAAAGCCAATACTATCCAAAAGAGGAACTGGTCTTTTCCCGTAAGTTTCAAGAGTGGTTTCGTTTTCCCATCTGGTCTCGGCCAAGTGCATGTGGATGAATGTCTTTTCTTTGTCTGCCAAGTCCTTTGCCCTTGCAAGGTTCTCTGGATTGCAGGAATAAATTGCATGAGGGCCAACCCCTGGAGTAACCAATTCGTGATTCTTCCAATCTTTGATGAATTTTTTCGCATTGTCTAGAGGTTTTCCTTTCTGCGTGGTCTTATCCTCATCAACGATTGGCCAAGCCAGGAATCCCCGAATGCCCAAATCCTCGCAGGCTTTGGCTGTTTGATCCAGGTCTTGATACATGTCCAGGAAGGTAGTGGTTCCTGTCTTTATCATCTCCAGCAAGGAAAGCATGGATCCCCAGTAAACCAGCTCTGGGGTGAGTTTTGCCTCGATTTTCCAGAGCCTCTCAAGCCATGGAGCCAACTCCAAATCATCGTTTGCTCCTCTCAGCAACCCCATACCAGAATGAGTGTGAAGGTTTACTAACCCAGGCATTGCTAGCTTGTTCGTAGCATCTATGGTTTCCTCGGCCTCCACGCTAACTTTCCCTATTTCGGCGATTCTCCCGTCCTCTATGTAAATATCGCCGAATCCAAGGGTGAAGTCCGGTCGGAGAATCCTGGCGGAAGTGATGAGGATGGAGGTTGCCATAATATGTTTTTAGGTCGACGGTATTATATAATGTAAATGTGTTTAACTAGTAGGTGAGCAAAATATAGGAAAAAATTATAAATAATTGACTTGCTTAAAGTATATTGAGGTGAGTTTATGATGGAAAGTGAAACAAAGGAGACACACGCTCAATTTGAAAGGGAAGAGCCAAAAGCGATACCACTATATGATTTAATAAAAAAGATGTATTGTCATCCTTCTGCACCTAGGAGATAGAATTAGGTGTTTTTATTGGGCATAGTCATCAGAAAATTGCCGAAAAGAATAATGGGTAGATTACCGACAGAAATTAAAGAGTACACTTATCTTGTGCTATTCAGTTTGTCCAATGAGTATTTTTTAGTAAACGACAAAATGCGACTAACGTTAGAGCAAGTTGCAAGAGGGATCGAAGAGTGGACAGTGGAAAAAGAAAATAGGATCATTAACGAATTATTAGCCACCCATTTTGATGTAACCTTATCTCAAAGAGATCACATAGGTGAACTCCTTGATTTTCCAGTAAAAAGCACGGTTTTATTAACTTATAGATGTAACCTATCGTGCAAATATTGCTATCTACATGCCTCAGCAAAAAGGAAAGAACTACTGGATTACCGAGATTTCGCTAATTTTGCTGAGGTATTAACCAAATCGACGGTTATGGAAATCGATATAAGTGGTGGCGAGCCACTAACACATCCACACTTCATGGATATTCTACACCTTCTCAAAAACAAGAACAAATTCGCTGTCGGACTGGCAACGAATGGAACACTCCTTACAGAGAGAATAATACAAAAAATGAAGGCGTATAACATAGATATTATTCAACTAAGTCTAGATAGCATTTATCCAGAAGAACATGATCTTCTCAGAGGTCAAGGGAACTTTGACATAGTTATGAAAAAACTTGACATGTTACTGGCCGCTAATATCCCTGTTGGCCTCACAATAACACTGAATAAAATTAATGTACATCAAATTAAAGAATATCTAAAGTTTGCAGAGGAGAAAGGAGTTCAAGGTGTTAGAATTGGTGTACTTCATGAATGGGGAAGAGCAGAAACCCTAAGTGACAGTATCGTTCCCACAAATGTAACCGAGGAGTATACCTTGCTGTACGAAGCATACAAAGTGGCAGATAGGTTTAAGGACAAACTATCATTAACTATGGAGAAATTCCCAATGAGCGAAAGACCAACAGGGTGCATGGCTTCAATCTCTTTTGCAGTAGTACCTAATGGAGATATAGTCCCATGTGATATTTTCGCACAAACAGGTTTCACCCTGGGCAACATACGTGAAGTAAAAGATATACTAGAGTTTTGGGACAGCGCCAACTACCGACAAATTAGGAGGAATTTTGATTTCAGTCAAAGAGTATGTAATAGCTGCCCTTACTTCTCATATTGTGGCAGTTATTGTGCTGCGGGGGTATATAGAAGATTCAATCAACTGTCTCCACCCAAAGAGTATTTTGATGAATGTAGGGATAGTTGGAAGAAAATCTTAGAGGCCGAGCTTACAAAGAGTTAACATTACGGCCTCCTCTGTTCTAAGGGTCTTTGTTTCTTGATGTTCCATAATGTTGATTATATAATCAAAATCTCGCTTTTTAAAACCATCTATTTCAAAAATACCTCTATTTGGCCCCCCAAACACAATAGTAACTGTTTTCACTGTTTTAAGTTCATCCTGGAGATTTGTGCTCTCAAAAAACTCTCCTTTTTTAGACGTTCCCACGACAATCCCGCCAAATTTTTTCCTTATCTGTGAAATGGCATGATGAAGATCGCTAGAGGAGTAATATGGAAAATATCCAATATACTCCTTCCTATTAAGTTCATAAGGAGGAATTATTGCATTATTGCGAGAATCTATGGGTACTAATTGATTAGCCTTCTCTGGGTACCCTATGCTAGATAACGCTGATTTACTAGTAACAAACCTCTGCCATTTTCTGTTAACTCTATACCTAACATGTACCTCCCCCCCACTCACTCTATCAATAACTCCCCACACTATGGGGCCATCATCAGAGATGTGAGAATTTATCTGCAGTGGTGGAACCACACCTATATATCTGTCTTTAGGGGACAAAGGAAATACATACTTTTTCAGCCAGGGCGGTGTTACTGAATATTTCAGAATTTTCACAATATACCTACCCAATGCATTCGAATCAAAATATCTGTCTCTATCATAGTAAACGATAACATTTGTCACTCTTCCTATACACAAAACCCTAGACAAAGACCCAATAACATACGTTCTTATAATCCTATTTTTCAAATTAGAAGTAAATGTGGATGGAATCAGTACATTCAACCTCTCAACCATGGGCTTTGTTTCTTTAATCATTACTCACACCTACAGCTTACTCTCAATAAAGGCTTTGTACGCTAGGTAGGCAGAGTATAAATCGGCCTTGCTTATTATTTCGAATGGAGAGTGCATTGAGAGCACTGGAACTCCCATGTCAATGACGTCCATTCCATACCTAGCTAGGTAAGCCGCTACAGTTCCGCCTCCACCAGCGTCCACTTTCCCTAATGAGCCTGGC
>JAJRYR010000002.1 GCA_024275655.1 archaeon
CCAACATACTTGCCAGCCAAGAAGTTCAATTTCTCAGTGCTAGTAACTGCCGCAATCTCCCCATCCTTCCTGTACACTCGTTTAATCACATATCTACTGGGCGCACCTATGAAAACTAGCAGATCGTACATTTCCTCCGGCGTCTCAAATTTCACCTTCCTGTGTTTAATCACGTCATGTACTTCAAACACGAATCCTTCATGCATGTTGGGATCTATAACCAGTCCAGCAGTGTTGAATGGATCTGCAAACATTCGGAAGAGAGGTAGGTTCCAGGCTCCTGCTTCGGTCTTGTCCGCCATAAACACTACCACTGGTTCTGACTTCCTCTCCTCAAACTCCATTTCTGCTACGCCTGGCCCCATCCCTCTAACATTACCTGAGAACGCAGTGGAAAGCAAGTCCTGCCCAGCTCCGTAAAGCTTTAGCTCCTTTGCCTTCTTTGCAGCCAGCTCAAAGGTATCCCAAGCCAGCTTGTGAATGGCTTTGGAGTCCACTCCCTTATTGTGGGTCATTATCAACTGCAGGTCATCTCCCGCCCCCAGAACGCAATAATCCTTTATTGCTCCCCTTTTCTTTGCTTTTTCCAGGTTCCTTCTAGCTACGGTCATGCATTCTGGGTGAACACGAGAGTGCCCTGGGAATCCTCCGATATCTGCCTTTATAACACTCAAAGTAATTTTCATTTCAATCCCTCCTCTACGCCTTTAACGAACTCCCCAATTTCTTTCTCAACATCCTCAGCTAGCATAACACCTGAAGCCAGCAAAACGCCATAGGCTCCCAGCTTCAAAGCCATGGCAACATCCTTACTTGTATGTATTCCAGCCCCAACAAACACCTTTATGTCTGGGTTGATTTCATGCACGTTCTTCACCGCCTTCACAACAATCTCCGGCTCAGCTTCGCTCACACTGGTTTTTGTTCCAATGAGCTCTGGAGGTTCCACTGCAATGGCATCTGGAGAGAGCTTGGCTATGTCCCTCGCCTGCCTAGGAGTATCGGCACAGACCAAGGTCTTCAATCCGTATTTCCTGGTCAAGCCAATTGTGTCCTTTATTCTTCCTAGAGCTAGAGGTCTCTCACTGTGGTTTAACAAGACCCCATACACGCCTACCCTAGCTAGGGACCTGGGCAAAATCCAGCCAGTGGCCTTGTCCTTGTCCAGTGGATCGCAATGCTGGGCAAAAACTGGAATATTCACTTGCCTAGCAATCAAGCTTGTGTCCACCAGCTGAGGGGCGATCCCAATGTATGCCTTCCCCAATCTCTGGATTGCAAAGGCCAGCTTCAATCCTCTCTCTACTATCCCGGTTTCGTATGCCTTGTAGTTGACAATTATTCTGGGAAAATCCATATCCCTCACTTTCTGAGCTTTATAACTATTGACTTAACCTCTGTCATTTCCAATATACTGTACTTTATACCTTCCCTACCCATTCCTGAATCCTTTACTCCCCCAAATGGGAAGATTCCCAGACCGTGGGCTGGATGGGCGTTTATTGTGACCTCCCCGTCTTCCAGCTCCAAAGCAAGCCTCATTGCCCTGTCTATGTCCCTGGTGAATACTGCTGCATCCAAGCCGTAATTGGATTTGTTGGCAATCTTCAATGCCTCCTTCTCATCCCCCACACGGATTACTGGAATTACCGGTCCAAAGGTCTCCTCCCAAGCAATCCTAGCATCCAAAGGCACGTGGTCTAGGACAGTGGGCCAGTAGTAATTCTTTCTCTTCTTTCCTCCCATCAAGAGCTTTGCTCCCTTTTCCACAGCATCTTTCACCAATCCGTCCACCTTCTCCACAGCCCTTGGGTTGATCAATGGCCCTAGATCTGTCTTCTCACTCAGGGGATCACCCAGTTTCCATTTCCTAGACTGAATCACAATCTTCTCCACCAGCTCATCAGCAATGCTGGATATTGCCAAAACCCTGCTTATGGCATCGCACCTCTGACCAGAGAACTTCAACGCCCCGGTAACAATTTCCTTGACAGCCAAATCTAGATCAGCATCCTCCAAAACTATGGCAGGGGCTTTCCCTCCCAGTTCCAAGTGCAGCTTCTTCATTCCAGCAATGTTCGCTATGTGCTTTCCGACAGCAGTGGATCCCGTGAAGCTTATCCCATTAACCAAATTGCTCTTAACCAGCAAATCACCAATCTCAGAACCTTTACCAGAAACAACGTTTAATACACCTTCCGGCAATCCTGCTTCCTCAAATGCCTTCGCGATGTAAAAACTGGCTATGGGCGTATCCGTAGCAGGTTTTAGTATAACAGAGTTTCCAGCAGCTATTGCTGGAGCAACCTTGGCCACGGCAGTGAACAGGGGATAGTTGAACGGAGTTATTGCTAGAATTGTTCCAAGGGGTTGCCTTATAACCAATCCAAGCTTGTCCTCTTTGAACGGAGAGTAGTCCCCTGTTATCGCCTCCCCGTATATTTCCTCGCATTCCTGGGCAGCATACTTCAACCGCAGCACTGTAGCCTTAAACTCTCCCCTTCCCTGTTTCACAGGCTTTCCGGCTTCATAGGCCAAGTGCTCTATTATCTCTTTTTCGTATGCCTTTAGCCTTTCTCCTGCCTCTTCCAGCAACTCTGCCCTCTTGTGGGCAGGCATTTTTGCAATTCCTTTCCTAGCCTTAAAAGCAGATTTCAACGCATACTCTGCCTCGGACTCGGTTGCCCTCGGAACCCAGGCATAAGTAGAATCCAGAACAGGAGAATAAACTTCCATATAAGAATGGGGTCTCAACCATTTTCCAGCTATGAACAGGTTCCAGGCTGGTTTCCCAGCCCTTTTTGTCTTCCAGGACATACTAGAAAAACGAACTTGAGGTTTAAAAGCATATCTCAAACTTTTTTAATCCCTCTAGCGTTATCCTAGCATGGACTGGAGAATAAAACTAGTCATACTGTCATTGATTGTGCTGTTTCTAGGGGCTCTGTTTGGAACTTGGCTAGGGTTAAAGATGTCGGGCTCCCTGATAATGATCCTGTTCTTCACAATTCTTCTCGGAAGCTTGTGGGTAACGGGAATTGGGGGGAGAACCACGGGGATACTGAGCAAAGCACTAAAATGGAAGTACGAACTGGGCCTAGATGACAAGCAAATCCTTCTAGTGATATTTGGTTTAATGCTCGCGGGGTTCCTAGTGGGGCAAGCTTTCCACCTGGGAACCAGCGTTTACGTAGAACCCTATTACCTAAACATATTACTGGATTCAGATGCTGCATTTATGAGAGAAACCCTAGTGTACCACGTGCCTCCTGGGGTGCAGGGTCATGAATTTTACAGAAGCTACTACCTAAACGGCCCAATGAAAAACATGGAGGTACAAAAAATCCAATGCCCTACAGGATTCCAGGAAAAGACCTACGAGCATGGTGATAGAATCAAGCTCGCATGTAGAAGCCAGGACTACGTGAAGCCAGGAACATACAATGTAACGTTTGTTTATGAAATACCAAAGCCATACGTTTGCTATCAAACTTTGTGCTTCTTTGATTGGAATGCTTTGACAGATTTCTCCCTGGACATAAAGAATGCAAAGGTAAATGTTACTGGAGCAGAAAGGGTCTGGGGATACCCTCCCCTGGACTCCAGCTTTGATCTTCCGGCAGGAACTTTGTTGGAAGTAAAGGCAATAAAACCAAAATCAGAGGTGACCAGTTACTGGGAGCTAAGAAATGAACCAGATTCCCAAATATTCGCTAAAGAATGGGAAACGTACCTAGCTGGCTTTATTTACAGATACTGGTTGGTTGTGTCTCTTGCAATTCTAGGTATAGTCTTCGCTGGCCTCTACTTCATCTACCTCAAGTTCGGGAAGGAGATAGATGTTCCCGGAATTCCAGACATTCTTCACTATCCACCAACAAAGAGAAAACCTTATGACGTTAACCGAATAGTGTTTGGGGACCCAAACACAATAGAGGACGAAGGTATTCAGGCAACGCTTTTAGACCTGGCTAGAAGAGGATGGTTGGAAATAGGGAAAGGTAAAATAAAGTTCAAGCAAGGAAATGATAATTTGGATGAGTATGAAAGAAAGGTTCATCAAACCTACCAATGGTTGGGAAGCTTCACTGGAAAAGAGTTGGATATTGAGAAACTGAAGAGAAAGATTAGTAACTCTCATGATGTTGATTGGTTGAGAGAGATACAGGCAAGATTTAATGAATTAATGACCCCAAGAAGCCCTCCAGTCTTCTCTTGGAAGGGTAAATTCTTCGCCCTAGCGTGGCTGGTCTTTTGGATACTGCTCTTATCCTTGTTCGCATGGTTGATGCCCAAATGGATGTCCCTAGGCCTTGGCATAAGCCTATGGGCTGGCATATTCAGTCTGGTCTTCATTGACTCTTATTGCTTTGGAAGGTACAACCCAGAAGTGTATAAAGAAATACTGATGTGGAGAGCATTCGGTAGGCTTCTAGGAGATTATTCCTTAATAAAGAAGTATGTGCCAGAGGACATTAGAATGTGGGGGAAGTGGTTGGTGTATGCAACTGCACTAGGAAAAGCAGAAAACGTGATAAAGGCCATGAAGGAGTTCAAGATCAAAGTTCCAAACATCGACTATGACGCATACCACTACACCAGACCATACATCATCTACGCCGTGGCCTCATCCAGATACTCCGCCCTGACATCTTCTCGCAGTGGAGGAGGCTGGTCCGGTGGCGGAGGCTTTGGTGGGGGATTCGGAGGAGGAGGCGGAGGGTTCAGATAAGAATATATAATAGATATAGCACAGATATATACTGGTGATAGTATGAGTGATGTGTTGGTGAGACTGAGAGGAGCTCCAGAAATAGTGTTGGAAAGACTCATAGAAAAGGGTTTTTTTGAGAGTAAGTCGGATGCGATAAGGATGGGATTGATTCTCCTAGGGAAAGAACTAGGATTGCTGGATGAAGAGGAATTAGTGGGAAGAAAACTAGAAAAGTTAGAAAAGAGGAGAAAGAAAGGAAAACTAAAAGTAGTGGACTGGAGAGAAATAAAGAAAAATGAGGGGCTCTGAGTGTTTGAAATACACCTATCAGAAGAAGCATATTACCAGTTTAAAAGTCTAGATAAATC
>JAJRYR010000012.1 GCA_024275655.1 archaeon
AGAATACTACAGTTGTTTATAACCTGGTTAGAAAAATACTACAACATACCTAGAGACCAATTAAAAGCAAGGATTCAGGTGTGGTCTGATAAAGACATAGAAACTATCTTAAACTGGTGGTCAGATACCCTGAAAATCCCAAAAGGAAACTTTATAAAGACAAACATAAAGAGACCTGGCAGAAAAAAGGAAAAAACAAAATTTGGTGTTTGTCGGGTTTACATTGATTCGAAGAACCCCCTCTTCAAGATACTAAATGACATTGATATTGAATTTGGTCTCCGGCCACCTACTGAGACACCCGGAGATCGGTGGTTCGAATCCACCCCCCGCTACTAACCACCACTTTAAACTACTTCTAGAAGCAGTAACTTACAGAAGTAGAAGGTATGTGATTACTTAGCCCTAGTGTAGGTGGTCCATCCGACAGAACATCATTAATCAGTCCTGCCCAGCCAGGACCACCAATAGAATTATGGTGATAGGGATAAAAATAACTTCTTCTTTAGTGAATCTAGAAAGTTACGGGGGTTAGAATGAGAGTATTAATGTTGATCCTAGATGGTTTGGGAGACAAGCAATACAAATTGCTGAGAAATAAGACACCACTAGAATTTGCAAGGGCACCCAACCTGAAAAAAATGGGGGAGTTAGGGGAAACTGGGTTGATGTTCACATTGGGACCAGGAATAATACCTGGAAGCGACACTGCACATTTGGCTTTGTTTGGATACGATCCACTAGAGTATTACCAGGGTAGGGGTGTTTACGAAGCATTGGGAGCAGGAATAAAGTTGAAACCAAGTGATGTTGCATTTAGGGTCAACTTTGCAACTGTGAAAAATGGTAAGATTGTTGATAGGAGAGCTGGAAGGAATGGTTTTGGTTTAGATGAATTGGCAGAGGAGATAAATGGATGGAAAATAAAGAATGTGAAGATAATCTTCAAGCACACTGTTGAACACAGGGCAGTCCTGGTCTTAAGGGGAAAGAATCTATCAAAAGCAGTCTCTGACACAGACCCGCACAGAGAAGGGGTTCCACCTAGAAAACCAGAACCACTAGATAAATCAAAAAATGCAAAACTAACATCTAACATCTTACAAACTTTCCTAGAGAAAGCTAACAAACTACTCGAAAATCATACAATAAATAAAAAGAGAAAAAGAAGGGGTCTCCTCCCAGCGAATACACTATTAGTTAGGGGTGCAGGACAATATCATAGAATTCCGAGTATAAAAGAGTTGTATGGGATTACAGCCACTGGAATAGCTGGTGGTGCTCTATACAAAGGCGTGGCAAGATTTGTTGGAATGGATGTACTTGAGGTTCCTGGTGCAACAGGTGATAAAAACACGAATTTACACGCGAAAGCAGAGGCGGCAGTAAATGCAAAAACAGATATTGTGTTCCTTCATGTTAAAGCTACTGATTCCTTCTCGCATGATCATGATTACAAAGGAAAATCAAAATTTATAGAGAAAGTTGACAAAGAACTAGTACCAAGAATCATGAAAGAATTTGATATTGTATTTGTTTCAGGAGATCACACAACACTTTCAAGCATAGGACAACATACGGCAGACCCCTTGCCTCTGCTCATTTATGGTGATGAGTCATTGATTAGAAGAGATTTAGGAAAATTCAGTGAAAGGTATGCTACACTTGGACAATATAGAATATTTGGGTTGGATGTTTTACCAATTCTTTTGAGTAAGATTGGTATATTGGGAAAATATGGTGAATAGGAGGTAAGTTAATGCCAAACAAGAAAACAAAGAAGGTTACAAAATCCAAGAAAAAAACAGGAAAGAAGAGTGACAAGAAAAATCAAGAGAAGATAAAGTTGGTTTTGGATACTAGCATATTTGTGAATCCCGAGATTAGAAAAGATTTTGGAAAAACACCTAGAGATGCTCTAGAGAATTTTGTCTCCTTGATTAAGGATATAGATTGGATTCAAGCTTACATGGCTCCCAGCGCTTGGGATGAACTTCTTACATTTATTGAGGAAACTAGTCCAATTACTGAAATAAAGATTATAAAGAGAGCACCAAGAATACATGAGAGTGTTGTTCCCCTTTCGCTGATATATGATTTCATTGATGAAATGAGATCCAGAATTAATAAGGGTCTAAGAATAGTAGAGAAAGGAGTTAGAAGTGAAAGTAGTGCAGAGAACATAAGGAAATTTAGAAATGAATATAGAGAAGCTCTTAGACACGGTATAATAGATTCTATTGCAGATCTTGACACTTTAATATTGGCTAGAGAGATAGATGGGATAATTGTAACGATGGATGAAGGTTTAATAAAATGGGCAAAAAAGTTAGGTGTCCCGTATGTAGACGCTAGAAAACTGAAACAACTTTTGGAATTATTGGGAGAGTGATTGACAGTTTGTGCAAGAGATCAATCAATAAATGCTTTTCCATGTAATCTTTCTCTCCAAAATTTGGTCGCCTTTGGATAAATCTTTCTGATTGTAACCCAGTATTTACCATTTTTCATATCTATGTTAGCCACATCTATCTTTACACTCTTACTCCCAGACAACAGTTCCACGAGGTCGTATGCGGTCTTCGGGTTGTTAACGATGATGGTGAAGTCCTCATACACTTCCTCACCATCAAGTATAGAATTAACTAACTCTAAAAAGCTATCTAAGAAAGCTTTACCAAGCATTTCGTAGTATCGTTTTTTGCTGACTTTTTGTTCGTTCAGAAATATTGCTGATCTTACTATCCTCTGTAAAAAGTATCCTGCATTAACCTCTGGAAATATTCTTGCAGTAACTTTTACATCATCTATATCAGAGTCTGGAAAAACATACTTCAGAGCAATCTTCCTATCACTGCTCTTTAGGACAATCCCTTCTATTTCCCTATAATGTTTTTTTACAACTTTCCTAGTTTCCTCCAAATCTAGAAAACCAAATGACCTAACACCCTCTAGGTTATACTCTTTGATTAGTTCTAGTCTCTCGTCCACACTAAGGAACCCCCTATCTTTCATAATGTCAAAAATGAAAAATTTAACATCTTCCTCAACATATGGTGGATACTGTGTTATGTATGGATTGTGTGGACCTGCCATTTCTCCATTAACAATGATGTTTGGGTTGTTCTCAAATAACTCAACTAATGCAGCATTATCTCTCAGTTTTTCAGTGGTGAACGGACAGAGGTGACCTCCACGAGTAAAACCATATATTTTCCCATTTATGAAAACTACTCTAACATTGTACCCATCTATCTTTTCTTCTACCCATGCTCTCCCTTCTTTGAAATGCTTAAAACCTTTCTCAAGAACGAATATTCTCCTTATGTGTGGAAAACAAGGGATCTTTATAGTCTTACCTCTCAATTTTATCCTAACTTCCCCCCTATTCTTTCCAGAGACTACGTGCTCATAGACCAGTCCATCCCATTTCCTTTTCAAAACCACTTCCCTAGACATACACTAGAAACAAGCCGTTAAAGTTAATAATCCTTACTGATAGAAATAAGTAGAGTAAATTTTTCAAAGTCATTCTGCTCTAGACAAGCTTTTTAAATAAATTGTGAGTTATTATAACTGCGAAAAGGGGTGAATACAGATGGTTATGAACTTGTCTGAGTTGTATGGAATGGATATTTACACAGAAGACGCAAAGTACCTTGGGAAGGTAAACGATGTTATAATCAACATAGAAACTGGTAAGATAGTGCGATTGACCACCGAACCATTGAAGGCAGTGAGCAAGGAAGCTGCAAAGAGAATACTAAAAGAGAAAAGCGTCCTTTACAAGTATGTAAAATCAGTTGGTGACATTGTTCTAGTGGGAAAAACACCTAGAGAGGCTGTCACAAAGGAGGAAGTGGAAGAGACCACCAGACCATTGTCAGCAAGGTACAGAGCAAGAGTCGGTCTTCTAGGTAGAAGATAAACCCACATCTCTATTACTTTCCAAGTTGTCTTAATCTATTTCTCCAATCTTTGAAGTACTCTACTTCTGCTCTTCCTTTAGTCCATAAACCCCAATATCCTTTCAAGTTCTTAAAGAAGACTCCCCAATATCCTTCCTCCTCAAATCGCCTAGTGGAGGTTTTCACCCATGCTCTTGGACAAAATACTTCCTTACCCAATCTTTTCATTCTATTGGCAAGTTCAACATCTTCCAACATACTGGTTTTTTCATTGAACCCACCAATTGCCAAGAATTCTTTTCTTCTATATGCGCAGTTGTTTCCTGAAAACTGGTGGAAATTCAAGGCAGAGGAGACTCTGTAAAATAGATCCTGATCTAACCAGTAAATGAACCTATAGTAAAGACTATTAGAGTCAGCATACACCGGCCCACCAGCACCCACAACATCTTTTGAGAAACAAACATCATAAGCTTCTAACCATTCAGGGTTTGGCCATGTATCTGCATCGAGAAAAGCAAGGATCTCTCCTTTAGCTTTCTTTGCACCGTAATTCCTAGCTGCAGCCGGACCTTTCACGCTTGGAGGTTCCCTATAAACTTTTCTTGTGTATTCTTTTGCTATATCATAAGTTGAGTCGTTACCACCCACAACAACGATTATTTCAAAATCATCGAAAGTTTGATTTCTCAAACCTTCTAGGGGATTTCTAATCCACTCCTCTTCATTGTACGCTGGAATGATTACCGAGAACCTCATGATTTAGAAAAAGAGTTAATAGTAAAAAAAGCTATCGTTGCTATATCTCTGCAGTTTTTCTCATCTGTATTTCCCTAGTTATTATTCCTGCAACTATGTTCCTATCCTTCTTAGAATAATCAAATATGTGCAACTCCTTCAAAACATTCTTGTTGTGCTCAAAATCATCTGTAAACTTATCTGGAAATAGATCTAGGAGTTGCTTTGCCTTTCTTTTTAGAACCCTAGTACTTTGCTTACCCATTTTACCACCTCACTCTCTCACGACAGTTATTGGTATTATGTTCTTTTCCCACTCTTTCATCACCAGTTCAAGAGGTCTCCAGACACCTCTAGGTTTCACCAATGGTGGTGCTCCCATTGCTAACTGTAATGCCCTTACACCCAGTATCCTAGCGACCTCGTACCTAGTATATTCTCTATTATCCTCTATGACCATCATATTTAACACCCAATAAGTAGGAAACAAGCGTCTAATTATTGCCAAAACCATTTTATAAAGCTTTCCCTAGTAATTACTCATGACTTGGATATTGGTTAGAGTGGGTGAAATCTGGCTCAAAAGCGAGAAAACCAAGAAGGCATTGATGAGGAGGTTGGTCACTGACATAAAGCAGAGATTAAGCAAGTCTGGAGTGGAGTTTAAGATTGAAAAGCATTGGTCCCGACTCCTAATATGGGTTCCAGACACGAAATGGGCCCAGGCCAGGGGTATTTTAACTAAAATATTTGGTGTAGTATCTATATCTCCAGGAAAAAAGGTAAAAAACGATTTGAAAGAAATAGAAAAGGCTGTATTAGCTGAATTTGAAGGATTTTCTGGAAGATTTGCCGTAAAAGTCAATAGAGGTTGGAAGGGATTCCCCATGACTTCTGTTCAACTGGCAGCCCATCTCTCTAGACGAATACAGGAAGTAAGGGGGGAGTCCCTCAAAGTGGATTTGAAAACTCCGGAAAAAGTAGTATTTGTGGATATACGGGAGAAATTTACATTCATATACTCTGAGGTTTTTGAAGGTCCAGGAGGTTTGCCATATGGTTGCCAGGGAAAAGCCCTGGCACTATTCTCAGGAGGTATAGATTCCCCAGTTGCTTCCTGGCTAGTAGCTAGAAGAGGCTTGTCTTTAGACTTTCTGTTTATAAACTTCTATGGTCCAGTCCTCGAGAGTAAGATTTATTCAGTATTTGAAAAAATATTGGAATGGCTACCTGATGCAAAACTGTACTCCATTAGGCTTCCAGAGTTAAGAGATGAAATAGTGGCTAAAGTTCCAGAAGGGTATAGGCAAGTGGTTTACAAGAGATACATGTACAGAATTGCAGAAGCTTTTGTAAGGCGGATTGGAGCAAAGGCATTGATCACAGGGGAATCCTTGGGGCAGGTATCAACCCAAACACTAAACAACCTTATCACAATCCAGTCTGCAGTTTCTATACCTGTTTTCAGACCTTTGATAGGTTGGGACAAGGATGAGACTGTCTCTCTAGCAAAGAAGATAGGAACGTTTGATTTCAGCTCTAGAGTACCTGAGTTTTGTAAATTAGAGAACCACTCTAGAACTAACGTTCCAGAAAAGATGGCTAGAAAATTTGAGGAGAGTATTGATCTTGACATCGAAAACGCAGTATCTAGGGCTAGGGAAGTAAGGAAGATGACCATCCCAGACCTAGCTCCTAATCCAGATATATTGAGTAATTTAGAGATAGTAAAGGTGTGGGAGGGAGAACCAATTTACTCAAAAGACAAGAAGTATCTAATAATTTGCAAATCTGGACTAGCAGCTGAGGAGAGAGCATACTCCCTGCGGAAGAAGGGCATAGAGGCATATGCATTAAGTAAAAGGGATTATGATCGTATTCAAAGGAAGGCTTGAACATCTTCCTCTTCTTGCTTTTCTCTGTTCTCCCATTCCTTTGCTAGTTCCTCCAAGTCTTTACCCAATTTTAACTCTTGGCTTCTTCTCTTTCTAACCCTAAAGAATATTGGGAAGTTCACTGCTTCTCCCACTAACAGAGCTTCTCCTACCCTAAGCGTTGTAATGCTATCAAGACTGGACTGATCTATGGCTTCTGAGCTTTCCCCTATGTGTTTGAGGTCATACGGGTTGGTTACTCTTAAAATGAGTTGGTTATTGCATTGGCTTAAGGCAGTGGTGGATAGTTGTATTGGCCTCTGTGAGATCAAACAAAGACTGGCTCCAAATTTTCTTCCTTCCCTTGCGATAGTTTCTATTACCCCCCTAGATATGGCCTGATCTCTAGATACTCCTTCCCTTGCGAAGTTGTGGGCCTCCTCGACAATTAGAAGGAATGGGGGCACAGTGTCTTTCCTTCTCTCTTCGAACAACTTTTTGGCTATCCAAGTTACTATTATCTGTTTTCTCCTAAGATCCACAATATTGCTTAAATCCACAACAGTAAGTTGTCCAGGCCTTGCTAAGTCAGTTATGCTGAGTTCTGAGTGATCAGAAAATAAGCCAGTGGCATTCAAATCAGATAACCAACTAATTAAACTGGTTTTTGTATTTGAGTGCATTTCTGATTCCTCGACACTCCTGATCACTTCTTCAAACCCGAATGGTTCTCCCCCAGAAATTCTTTCTTTGTTTAACTCAGCCAGTATCTTTTCCAGTTCTCTTTTTTGAGGACCGCTGATCCCAGGTATGAATTCTGCAATCATCCCAGCACTAAGTTCAGGTACACCTATCTTAATCCTTTTAATGACTTTTGTTTTCAGCGAATAGTCCTTCTCTCCATTTTTTGGTCTTTCCCCGAAACCAAGATACTCACCGTGAACATCAATCAAAACGACCCCCACCCTTCCTAGTTTCTTTGGTCTGTCTAATAACTCCTCGATTAGGACGCTTGTGGCATAACTCTTTCCAGCACCAGACATTGCCAGGATTGCCAGATGTTTTTGTAGTAGTTTTGTTAGGTTTATCTTTACGGGGATGTTGTGGAAGTCTAGGGACCCTAGCTCTAGCCCCCTTTCATCAAATCCCAGTATTTTATTCAGCAACTGGTTCTCAACCAGAAAAACATCCTCCCCAGGAGATGGGGGAGCCACATTTCTTTCCAATTTATCGGTCCATTTTCCAACGATTCTTACCTTTGCTAGGGAGTATTCCCACATATCTACTGGAAACCTATTTTTGATATCAACACCCGAATGCTCAAAGTAGTGAACATTTTCAGCCCTTTGTAGATACCTGTTCGTCTTGTAAACTTCAGTTATCTTTCCAATTATTCCGTTCTCAAGCCTCACAAAAGTATTCTTTACAACAGGTTTCTCTGCTAGGAATACAAATTCCATTGAGCTAGGCATTGGATTTGAGATAACTCTTCCCAACCTTTCCATTAAATCAACCTCCTGTTCCTTCTAGCAATTGCGGTTTCCCCACCCATGCTCGAGATTAAATTGTACCAATGCAGAATTTCCTCTTCCCTTATCTTTGCCCTAGCATCTGCCTCAAGTATTATGCTAGGATAACCATAATCACCAGATCCAAAAGATAGTGAGAAAATCAAGTTTGCAACATCTTGCAAGGATTTATTGTCCAGGAACTCTATCCTGAGGGAAACATCCTCTGGCGCACATTTGATGTAACTTACCTTTACCCTGTCTACCAGTGATCTGTCAAAATCCTTGAGAATGAAATGGTGTTCTGGGTCGTCTGTGTATGAAATTGGATCTGTGTATTCACCACATTTCATTGACATACCTAAGAGCACAGCATCAACAAAGTCTAGACCCAGAGACCTAGCAAACCTCTTACCTCTAGAGTCTTCAACAACACCAATCAAACCTATCCCCTTTTCTATAGCTTTGCTCATTAGCTCCTCATAGGATTTGACCAATTGTTCATATCTTTCCAACAAAGCCCCACTGGGCTTATCCCCGGGTTGAGGGAATAAACTTCCATCCAAGAGCAAGTAATCCACGCTGTCTAATATGCGATTTGCCAATCCTATCTCCTTCTCCAATCTGAAGATGCTTGAAAGCTTAGAACTCTCCTCCCTAGAATCATCAGAATATATCATGTCTGGCTCCACATATGCACTAGGGAAGTAATCCACAGACACAAGTTTACCATCTTTATAGTTGTACACAACGCCAACTGCCCTGGCAAATATTATGTCAATGCCTTGCAACGATTTGACCACCAACCCACCATCTACACAACCTACCCTTACATTCAACGCATAATTAAGATCTACAGTATTGAATCTAACTTTCTCTCTTATACCTCTACTCGCTTTTTACAACTCTTCCCTTCTTTGCCTTAATCTCTCCAAAATTTCCATCTAGTTATTTATCAACTAAAAGAATAATAACACTTACTAGTGGGTGGTTGAATGCCTGGGGACTTTGGTCTAGAAATACTTTGGGAAGACTGTGCAGTGCTGTTAAACAAAAGCATTCTTGTCTTAGGTGATTTGCACATAGGCCTAGAGGGAGACCTGGCCAGATCTGGGTATAGATTGATCCGTTTGCACAGAAAGATGTTGGCAAAAACACTGGATCTACTGGATAGGACAAAGGCAGACAAACTTGTCTTACTAGGGGACGTGAAGCACAGCATAGGAAACCCAACAGACAATGAATTATACCAATTAGAGGAATTTTTCTTGAATATCCCTGTTAAAACGAAAGTTGTTCTTGGAAATCACGACGGGGGGTTAAAGGATTATTTGGCTTCTTGGGGAATAGATTTTTCTCCGAGTGCAGGGTACATGGAGGACGAATTCTACCTCTTCCATGGAAATGCCAAGCCCAGAGAGGAGGCAAAAGATGCCAAACTTTTGATTGCATGCCACTGGCACCCAACCGTGCGCATAAAAGACAAGAGAGGCGTAATTTATCAGGAGAGAGTATGGATACGGGTGCCGACGACCCTGGGCCCCGATTTGTTGATGCTTCCAACATTCAATGATCTCCTAGGCGGAGCAGATATTGAGGACATCCACGAGACCTGGTTCAGAATAGAAGAAGCAGAAATATTTCTAACAGATGGTGTGTTCTTAGGAAAGTATGAGGATGTGGTAACACACAGGTAACTACCCCCTCATAAGATGGAAGTATTTTAGCACCACTGGATGGATTCCCTGTCTCCGTAGCTCATCTTTTAGATCCTCGACTAAATCCTCAAAAGAGATGTTATATCCTCTTTTCTTCCCTTCTTCAATAATCTCCTGCAAAACTGTTCTGGCAGCCTTATACCTGTTATACAGCAGTCCGACGTACTCGTTTTCTAACCTGGCCTTTGCCAACCTAGTGATTAGATCCTGGAAGTACTTTGCGTCGCGCTCTGATTTCCCTGAGAAACCTAAGCCAGAGAGCTCCCTTATGAAATCGACCAGCTCCTGTAGTTTTTCATCTTCATTCCGTATGTCAATGTGCTTGATGTAGTATTGCAAGTCACCACTTTGTTGTTTCAGCAGGGTTTCTAACCTGTTTAACCGACTTTTGACCACTGTTTTAAATTCCTCATCTTCTATTGGCACTGGCACAGAAATAGCCCGTTCTGTGTCCAGATCAAATTTCGAGTAAAGCTCCCTAGTGGCGGAATTTAGCGCCCCCAAAAACTCTTCTTGTTCTTCCCTAGGTATGAACCTCAAGTGTTCTGTAATGATTGTGTGCACTCTCTCATTTCTGTCCCTTGCTAGCAGCCTTTGAAGCAAGTTCTTCATAACTAACCTGTGTTTTTGCTTGACTGGTATTCTTGATAGAATACTTTCTATATCTTCTCCAGCTCTACGAACTTTGCCAATGATGAGTGGAAACTTAACACGCTGTGTCAACCTTTCAATTCTTCGCCCTTTTTTCATTATTAGTTTTCTAGGTATATACCTTTTTATTTTATTCGTGAATTTAACTAGTTGGGGATGGTGATGTACAAGCAAGTCATTGTTGTTAGGGAAGACCTAAACATGAGCCCAGGAAAATTGGCTGCCCAGGTGGCTCACGCAGCAGTCTCGGCGTTTTTGGAAGCCCAGAAGAAAGCACCGGATTGGGCAAAAAGTTGGCTTTTAGAGGGACAAAAGAAAGTTGTTCTCAAAATAAAGGACAAAGAGGCACTTTTGGCATTGTACGAGTCAATAAAATCTGATTTTCCCAGTGCCCTGGTTGTAGATGCGGGAAGAACAGAGCTGGAACCAGGGACAATCACCTGCCTGGGCATAGGACCGGCACCAGAACTAGAACTGGACAGATATACTGGGAAATTACCTCTTTTGAAATGAAATAAATGCTGAATTGGGCAATGCAGACCAGGATAACTTTGGATGTTTGATAATCGTGCTAGATTACTGATAAATAACAAAATTAGAATAAAATATGAGTAATTTTCAGAAGATGAAGCCAAACCTTGGCAGAAGAGAGATATATAAAGCAGTTCAAACATAAAACATGTGGAAAAGGGGGGCGAATATTATGAAGCTAGAGTGGAGCAAAACAAAGCCACACCTACATCTATTCATAGACCATGTGTTTGGTGGAGAGCTAAAGGGAAACCTTTTGCACATAGGGTGTGGAAACGGAAGCGAGCTTTTAATGGTGGCAAGAGAAGCCACAAGCATATACGGTGTGGACGATTCATCTGAAGCAATCTCCCAAGCAAAGAGAAAGGCAGAGCTGGCAGGAGTGCCAGCGAAGTTCTATGTTGCAAAACCAGAAAAACTACCATTCAAGGATGAAACCTTTGATGGTGTCTATTCTTGTTACTACTTAGAAGACTTTAATTTGAAAAAGGTAATCCCAGAAATTGCTAGAGTATTGAAGAAAGGAGGTTATGCATACCTCGTGCTAGGATGGAGAGTGGAAGATCCAAAGTCCAGGGATTTACTAGAGGAGAGGTTCTCCCTCTCTAGCTTGGAAAGATTGATAAAAAGATCTGGATTTGAGATACTCTACGAGGACACACATGAAACCCTAATAAAGAGGAAGAGACCCCCGTTAAAGCACACATCTGTGCGGTTCATATTGAGAAGGAGGAAGTGATGAAAATGAGTGTTGGTATACCTGTTGGTGAAATAATGGTAAGGGAAGTAGTAACAACAACCCCTGATGAGAGTATTGCAGGGGCGATAAAAAAACTTGTTGCAGCGGATGTTGGCACACTGGTTGTCATAGAGAATTCAAAGCCAGTTGGAATAGTTACCAGGGGAGACATTTTGAGGGCAATTGCAAACAACTTAGACCTAAACACAACCAAGGTATCGGATATTATGACATCCCCAGTAATAACTGCAAAACCAGATGTGGATATGGAAGACATAGCAAAGATAATGCGGGACAACAGAGTTAAGAGAATTCCAATTGTGGATGACCAGGGCAACCTAGTTGGCATAATATCTGAAACAGACATGATAAGGGTAGCCCCAGCAGTTTACGAGATAATAAAGGGTGAGGATGTGCTTAGGAGGAGGTAACATGAAGGTTTCAGATGTAGTTAACCGAAACGTAATATCTGTTTCACCGAATGAGGATTTGGCACATGTTAGGAGACTATTCCTGAGGTACGGAATAACGAAAATACCTGTGTTTGATGAAGGGCTTCTCGTTGGAGCAGTAACAGAGATGGAGGTTGCAAAAGCTTATGAGTTAACTAGGGGCCCCATAGAGACAGTTAAGGTAGGAGAAGTGATGACAGATGATGTGGTGGCCGTTTCACCAGGGGATGAGCTTGAAGCTGTGATACCTGAGGCGATAAAAAGAGCGTTGGTAGTGGTAACAGACAAGAATGGAGAATTTCTAGGGATATTGACGAAAACGGACATACTACGAGCAAAACAAAAAGATTTGCCGGCTGTGCCTCTCTCTGGTGTAGTAACTCCAAAGGTTAAAACCGTCAGACCAGATCAATCAATATTCAGAGCAGTTAAAATCATGAAGGAAAACAAGGTTAAGCACTTGCCAGTAGTTGAAGGCAGGGACAAGGTGATAGGGATAGTCTCTGCAAAGGACATTGCCCTTTCCACTTTCGGGTTGAGACCCAAAAAAGTAACTTTCATAAGGCACTCTGCTGGAGGCATGAGAAAGGTTGTTAAGATTGTGCCACAGACAGTTGGAGGAGTAATGAGAACACCAGTAGATACTGCATCGCCCAGGTTGAATGTAAGAAAGGCAGCTACAAGGCTCCTGAATAAGAACATAGGAAGCATAGTTGTTACAGAGTCATCTAGGTTGAGGGGCATAGTAACTAAAACGGATCTTTTGCACACAGTGAAAAAGGAGCAGTAAATTAGGGCAAACAAATATAAACCTGTGGGGTAATGAATAAAACCGTGTGTCCGGGTGGCCGGGGGATAAGTGAACCTAGGTCAACAGGACACACAACAGCCCCACAGGGTCAGCCCCCAGATCAATGAAAGGGGGTGTTAATGTGGGGCAACACACCTTTCACATTCATGTGATCCCAAATTCCGAGGCATTCAAGATAGTTGGTTGGGATCATTGGAGAAAGGCATTAAAAATAAAGGTTAAAAACCGTGCAGAAGGAGGGAAGGCAAACAAAGAGCTCATAAACGAGCTCACAAAACTCCTCAATCACGAGGTGATGATTAAATCCGGTCACACAGGCCGTAATAAAACAATAGTAGTGTTTTGCGAAGATGATGAATTACCAGAAATATACAAGAAGCTGAAGATAAATGAAGCGGAGTGAAAGACTAGAGAAGGCATTGAAGGTAATAGAAGAATTAAAAGAGTTGTCCAGTGAGGTACCCATAATAGTCGAGGGAAAGAGGGATAGAGATGCACTAAGGAAGCTAGGAATTGATGGGAAGATATACACCATATCCATGCCCATTGAAGAACTTTCCGAGAGAGTTGCAGTGACTGGAGCTAGGGAGGCAATAATACTCACAGACTATGACAGGACTGGCAGAACACTGGCAGGCAAGTTGAAGAGACTATTGATGAATGAGGGTATTAGACCGAATTTCACAATAAGGCGGAAGCTAAAGCACCTCGTGGGATTTGAATTTGTTGAGGAGTTGCCTTCCCTTCTTCTTGAATTGGTAAACGAGTAAAAACAAACTATGAGAGGTGATATTAATGGCAAAGACATATCTTGACACAGTGAAATATGTAGTGAAGGCCAGGATTGACGTTGATGGTTTGGTTGAGAAACCGGATGTTGTTGGTGCCATATTTGGGCAGACAGAGGGATTACTTGGAGAAGATCTTGATTTAAGAGAATTACAGAAGTCTGGAAGAATAGGTAGAATAGAGGTGGAACTAGAGAACAAGAATGGAAAGACTACAGGTGTTCTTACCGTTCCTTCTAGCTTGGACAAAGCAGAGACAGCAATCATTGCAGCAGCACTGGAGACTGTAGACAGGGTTGGACCATGCGAGGCAAGGATAACTGTGGAAACAATTGAGGATACTAGGGCGAAGAAGAGAGAGTACATAATACAGAGAGCAAAGGAGTTGTTGAGGAAGTTGATTGAGGAGAAAATGCCAGAGAGCAAGGAACTGGCAGACATGGTTAGGGCAGAGGTTAGACAAGCAGAGCTGGTTGAGTATGGACCAGAGAAGATACCTGCAGGTCCAGAGGTAGATTCTGCAGAGGAAGTGATTGTGGTAGAAGGAAGGGCAGATGTGTTGAATCTGCTGAAACACGGGTTTAAGAATGTTATATCACTGAAGGGAGCGAAGATACCCAAAACAATAATTGAGCTGTCAAAGAAGAAAACAATAACATTATTCATAGATGGAGATAGAGGTGGAGATATCATTGCAAAGCAATTAGCGGAAGTTGCAGAGATAGATTTCATTGCTAGGGCTCCAGATGGAAAAGAGGTAGAGGAATTGACTAGGAAGGAGATAATCAAGGCTTTGAGAAATAAGCTCCCAACTCACCAGTACCTGAGTAGCAGGGGACTAGAGGATAGGCACAAAAAGAGAGAGCACAGAGAAGAGCGCAGAGAGCACCACCACACAAGCCACGAGAAGAGGGACGAGAGCAGCCAAGAGGAGAGCAAGATCATTGCCGTGTTTCCAGAAGTGAAGGACAAGATGAAAGCAGTGTTCCTGGATAAAAACTTAAAACCACTAAAGGAAACATCTGTGACTCAGATGATAAAGGAGATACAGGGAATAGACAACGCATATGCACTGGTGTTCGACGGGATTGTGACTCAGAGACTAGTTGATCTAGCTAGCAAGAAAGGAATAAAGTATCTGGTTGGACTAAAGGCAGCAAAGATTAAGCCAGGCCAAGTTAGAGTTCTAATTGCACAACCCTAAACTCATTTTTCCTCTTTTATCTCTTCTTCTATTGGTATTATAATCTCGCCGCTTCTGTAAATTAGCACACCAATTACGAGCACAGCCAACCAGAGGACAACCCACCCGATTGGTTCCAGGAAGTAACCGACAATGAGATCTGGAGAGATGCTTTTTGCTGGCATACCCAGCAACTGCATTGCTATGTTGTTATCTCCTAATGCAGATTCTATTTGTTTTACTCTTAAAAATAGCTGTGATAATGAAGATAAGACGAACAAGAGAGATCCTGTGCTGATCAGCACACCCAGAGTTTTCATTAGATGGACTTTTCTTCTACCAAGTTTCACCATCACGAGTCTTTTCATAGTCCAAGTAATGCAGGCAAGTTATAAAAACCTAATTCACAAAAATATACCAGCCGGGCCCGTAGTCTAGTTGGTTAGGACGCCACCCTCACACGGTGGAGATCGCCGGTTCGAATCCGGCCGGGCCCACTAACAATCTATTTTTAATTTCTGCTTCCTAAACTAGTTGTATGAATCGTTGGCTTAAGTTATGGATGTTTCTGCTGGTGCTAGTGGCATTCACTTTGGGGCAAAAGCCTCTAACAGTTGGAAAGCTAGATGCAGTAGTTAGGATTTCAGGACACGCTCCAACCTACCAAAAAATATACGTGCCACAAAATACCGAAATGCAGGCAGTTATTGGTATTCAAAACTATGGCATGGACGGCTATGGAAATAGATACCTCAAAGTTATTGGTGATTTTGATGTGCGCTTTAAGGTAAGTGTTGATTCTAGGAAGCTAATAATAGTAAAGGATGAACCACTCACCTTCTCACTAAATAAAACATCAATGGAAGAATACCTAGAATCAACTTCTTTGATAAATGCTGACAACCCCACAATAAGAGCATTGGCAAACTCAATAACCAAGGATTCTAAGACAAAGCTGGAGGCAATAACAAAGCTAACTCTTTGGGTGAACAGATATCTTATATATGATGAGAAGTACGCAGACACATATCTTTCTAGCATAGAGGCACTAGAGATTAAGAAAGGAGTATGCGATGAATACACAAATTTGTATGCAGCCATGGCAAGATCACTGGGCATACCAACCAGGATAGTTGTGGGTTTAGTTTACACAGGATCTAGGTGGAACATGCACGCATGGGCAGAAAGCTATGTTTCTGGTCAGTGGATACCTGCAGACCCAACCTTCGCTGAGGTCGGACAAATAGATGCCACACACATTGTAATATACAGAGGACCAAATTATCCCTTCTTCGTATCTCCTAGCACTACGCTTTCGTACACGATTGAAAGCCCAGAATTTATGGAGTACGATCTTAATCTAGATGTCAAACCCCACATAAAACAAGTTTTGAGCCCTAGGGAGATATTCCAGGTGCACCTAGAGATAAAAAACAATGAGAACTTCATCGTTACTCCAACATACCTATTGCAAACCACAGATGGGTTTGATATGATAGCTAATCCCAGGAAAACACTGATATTATATCCTGGAGAAGTGAAGAACATTTCCTGGAGATTGGTTGCACCCTTTGGGGAGAGAGACGAATATTACATTGGGTTGGTGGGGCCTAGAATAGACGAGTTATTTGAACTAAGAGTCTCTAAAGGCGAACCTAAATTTTCTTCTGATTTTGACATAGTTGAGGCATTTTACTACACAGAAGGAAAGAACCTGGCTATCCAAGTAACACTCAAAAACACAGGTAATAAGGACATAAATGGAGCTACAATCTCTGTCTCTTCCCAAGGATTGGGTGCGAAATCAAAGACATTTAATTTGGCTGTCGGTGAGGAAAAGAAAATTACAATTGAGTTTCCACTGATCCCCGGGAATTATCTATTTCACATACAAGCGAGTTACGAGAACGTGAGCAAGGACACCTATCTAATGGCAAACGTACTAGGAGAAAGTGGAAAAGAGGAGAAAGATTTATTAAATTCTATGATTCAATATTTATCCCGGCACTCCACAGGCATTTTCCTCATGGCTGTGGGGGCGATAATTAGCATTGCAGTGATCATCTTCCTATCGTCCCATACGCCAAGAAAACCCCCATTTAAGGAAACCAAAAAATGGAAAAAACTCCTGAAGCTAGAGCGCCGGTAGTCTAGCCTGGTAGGACGGTGCCCTGCCACGGCACTGACCCGGGTTCAAATCCCGGCCGGCGCACTATAAGGGCGCCTTCCCCGCCCTTATCAACCCATCCGTACCGTATGGATGATAAAACTCTTATTGGGGAGGTAGCTCAGCCTGGGAGAGCATCCGGCTGAAGACCGGAGTGTCCCGGGTTCAAATCCCGGCCTCCCCACATTACCGTATTCTTTTTATCCTTTGGATCCAATATTTTACCGGGGATTTTATGCTGGAGATGAGATATTTCAGAGAGCAGCTAGATCTAGTGAAAGATTCTCTTACTAGGAGAGGTGTGGATCCCAGTTTAGCTGATAAGGTTCTTGAGCTGGATCTGGAGTGGAGGCAAACTAGGCAAGAAGCAGACAAGCTCAGACACGAACGAAACGAAGTTTCTGTTAAAATAGCGAGGTTGAAGAAGGAAGGAAAGGATACAACCAATGAAATTTCAAGAATGAAAGAATTGTCCCAGAAGTTGAAGGTGTTGGAGGAGAAAGAGAAAAATCTCCTCTCCGAGAGGGACAAACTAAGGATGAGAATCCCAAACCTCTTGCACAAGGATGTCCCGGCCGGGGAGAGCGATAAAGATAACGTCCCAATCAGGTTCTGGGGCGAACCTAGAAAACCAGAATTTGAGCTAAAAACACATTGGAAGCTACTGGAAGATCTGGACCTAGCAAACTTTGAGAAGGCCAGAGAGACCAGTGGTAGAGGATTCTATTATCTTCTAGATGAGATTGCCCTTCTGGATTTGGCATTGCAAAGGTTTGCAATAGAAAAACTGGTGAAAAAAGGATTCAGGTTTGTTATACCTCCATACCTAACTAGAAGGGAGGTAGAGGAAGGGGCAACCCAGCTAGAGGACTTTGAAGAGGTAATTTACAAGGTTGAAGGAGAAGATCTGTACTTGATCCCTACAGCGGAACACCCATTGGTTGCCTTGCATATGAACGAAGTACTACGGGAAGATGGGTTACCCAAGAGGTATGTGGGCTTGTCCCCCTGTTTTAGGAAGGAGGCAGGTACGCACAGCGTAGACGAGAAGGGGCTGTTTAGGGTTCACCAATTCCACAAGGTGGAACAAGTGAGCTTCACGAGACCCGAGGATTCTTGGGAAGAAATGAAATTTTTGATTTCAAATATAGAGGAGATATTCCAAGATCTGGGCCTAGCTTACAGGATTGTGGATGTTTGTTCTGGAGACCTGGGAGCGGTAGCAGCTAGGAAGTACGATATAGAAGCCTGGTTCCCCAAGCAGGGCAAGTACAGAGAGGTCGGTTCTTGTTCAAACATACTCAGCTATCAGGCCACTAGGTTAAACATACGCGTGGAGAGAAAGGACGGCATCAGGGAATACCTGCACACGCTAAATTCAACAGCCATAGCCACTGGTAGAGCAATAGCCGCAATAATTGAGAATTACCAGACCAAGGACGGGTTTATTGAGGTACCAGACGTGCTCGTGTCCTATCTGGGCTTCGAGAAGATACCCAGCAGAAAATAGAAAACCACTAAATTTAAAAATACTAGATTCAAAAATAACTAGCGCGGGCCCGTAGCTCAGCCAGGCCAGAGCACCCGGCTCTTAACCGGGCTGTCGCGGGTTCAAATCCCGCCGGGCCCATTAATCTCTTATTTTAGCTTCTTGATTTCCATTATACCGAAGATTTCCACTAGTATCGCTAGCCAGGCTGAAGATGCTAGGATCACTATCAGGGCCACTAGTATTATGAAGCCGGCATTTAGACCAACCACAGTACCATCTATTGCCTTTATCTGCAGAAATGCAGGTATTATGTTCACTAGCACCAGTATACCTACCAGGATCTCCAGCACAACAAAGCCGAGCAGCTGCCAGGTCAACAATTTGGCCAATTTCTCGGATTGGTCCTTCATTTTCACCACCTATCAATATTAAAAGGAACAAGTTTAAAAAGAATGATGAGAAAACGCAGACCAGATTGGGTAAGAAAATTGGCCAAGGGTTTCATGATGAGGTTGCTAGAACTGGCAGAGACTACTTATAGAAGGGACAGAGAACTAGGAAAAAGGTATGCGGAGCTAGCAGTGAGAACCAGCAGAAAATACAATGTGAGAATACCAAAGGAATACAAGAGAAGGATATGCAAGAAATGTAATGCCTTCTTGATCCCGGGATTCAATGCCAGGGTGAGGATATCCACATCTACACGCACAGTTGTTTGGATTTGTGAGGAGTGCGGAAATGTCAAGAGATATGGCTATGCTAAAGAAAAGAGCAAGGGAGCTAAAACCCCTAGTGAGGATAGGGAAGAAGGGAGTAACCCAGGGCACAATCCTAGAAATAAAAAGACACCTAGAAACAAAGGAACTAATAAAAATAAAGGTCTTAAGAAATAAAAAGGAGGAGTTTCAAAATATCCTAGAAACTATTTTAAAGGAAACAAACGCCAAATTAGTAAGCAAAGTCGGATTTACCTTTGTTTTGTACAAACCTAGAAAAAAGGGGTGAAACTATGGTATCTGTGTACGATGTTCCAGCAGGAGAACTGATAGAAAGGCTCGCAGAAAAACTAAAGGGAATGAAGGAGATCCAGCCACCAGAATGGGCAAAGTTCGTAAAAACAGGACCACATGCCGAGAGACCACCCCAGCAGAGAGATTGGTGGTACATAAGATGCGCAAGCATTCTGAGAAGAGTTTATGTAGATGGTCCTGTTGGTGTTGGGAGATTGAGGACATGGTATGGAGGAAGAAAGAACTTCGGTCATGCTCCTGAGCACCACGTGGACGCAGGAGGGGCAATAATAAGGAAGGCCCTTCAGCAGCTAGAGTCTGCCGGCCTAGTCCAGAAAGCCAAGAATGGTGGGAGAACAATAACCAGCAAGGGGCAGAGCTTGCTAGAGAAGACAGCAAGCGAACTAGTGCCAAGAACAAAGCAGGAAAAGAAAGCAAAGGCCGAGAAGAAGGAGAAAAAGGAAACAAAGAAAGAGGCAAAAAAGGAGACAAAGAAGAAAACAACCAAGACAAGTTCAAAATCCACAAAAACCAAAAAGAGCACAAAGAAATCAACAAAGAAGAAGTGAAGTTGCATGGATGTGGAGGAAATCAGAAGGAGGAAGCTCCTAGAATACCAGGAGAGACTGAGAAAGCAAGCAGAACTTGAGAAGCAAAGGCAAGAAGCGGAACTAGCTAAGGAGGTCATATTGAGGAAGGTGCTAACCCCGGAGGCAAAATCCAGGTTATCTAATGTGCGATTAGCTAACCCCGAACTTGCTGAAAAAGTAATTACCATGTTGATTTATCTTTATCAGTCGGGTAGGCTCACAAGAAAGGTGACCGATGAAGATTTGAAAAAAATCCTTTTGAAACTTTCCCAGACAAAGAGGGAACCCAAGATTAGAATAAAAAGGAAGTGATCGTATGGCAAGTAGGAAGGATCCAGAGGTCAAGGAGAGATTGATAGGATATGCCAAGAGAAACAGGTCTGTTCCAATATGGGTTATAGCAAAAACAAATAGGAGATATAGATCAAACCCACACAGATATCACTGGAGGAGATCGAAGCTAGGTCTGGAGATTAGGTATTCTATAGAGGAGAGTAAGGGTGAGAGATGATGGCAGAGAAAAAAGCTAAAACTGAAAAGAAGGAAAAGAAAGAGAAGGTAGATGAAAAGGTTGAAGAGAAGCAGATCGTTAGTGAAAAACCAGGAAAGAAAGAGACAAAGAAGGAAGAGAAAAAGGAAACAAAGAAAAAAGAGAAGAAACTACCAGAGGAGATACACACTATAAACCTAAAGGAGGCATACGAGAAGCCCAGAACCAGGAGAGCCAAGGCAGCCATCAATGCCATAAGAGATTATGTTTTCAAGCATAAAAGAAAGGAAGCAGTTATCTCACCAGCACTGAATGCAGTGATATGGGAGAGAGGAATTGAGAAACCACCTAGAAAGATAAGAGTCAAGTTGGTTATTGGAGAGGATAAGGTGACGGTTTATCCAGTAGAGTGAGAAAGATGATAATTCAGGCAGAATATTATGGCAATCCCTTTTTGGGATTGTTTATGACAACAAACGAGGAAATAACATTCGTCCCAAAAAATACCCCAGAGGACCTAGTTCATAAGATAGAGGAGTGCCTAGAAACAGAGGTAGTGCCAATTAGTGTTTACAATTCCTCTCTGATAGGTTTGTTCATGAGTATGAACTCTAAGGGAGCAGTGCTTCCAGAAATAGCTTATTCCGATGAAGTAAAAGAGATCAATGAGTATTTGAATGAGATAATAATCGTGGAGGACTTTACTGCCATAGGCAATCTGATAGCTTTGAATGATGAAGTGGCACTAGTCTCCCCGGTCATAAGCAAAGAAAAGGTAAAAGAGATAGAGAGTGCATTGAAGGTTAGAGTGATACAGACAAAGATTGCAAATATGGATGTTACTGGATCATTGGTGGCTTTAACAAATAAGGGATTTGTGCTAACGCCTTTGGCAAAGGAAGAGGAGTTTAGGAGTTTGGAAGATGCAATTGGAATTGAGGGTGTTCAGACCACGGTGAATTATGGTAACCCTATGGTAAAATCGGGCGTTGTTGCCAATTCAAATGGGGCAATCGTTGGCTCGCTCACTACACCATACGAGCTTGGAAGAATAGATGAAGGATTATTTTTGAGGTGAGGAGGATGATATCTGCGTACAGGGTTTATGGTATAACAAAGGGAGAGAAGTTCTCAATAGATGTTGCAGCTGTAGATGAAGCACACGCAATAGAGAAGGTTTATGCAAACCTAGGATCAAAGTTTAAGGTTAAGAGAACCGCAATAAAGATATTGAAGGTGGAAAAGATACCATTTTCAGAGACAAAGAGCAAAGTATTAAAGCAATTGCATGGTGAGGAATGATGGAGCTTACATTGGATCAGGCCATAAATCTCCTTAGGAATGAGGAGTTGAAACTTCAGGATTTGGATAATAAGATTAACCAGACCTTCGCAGTCCTGACAGAACTCAGGATTGCAAAGGTTACTCTGGAGAAACTGCCAGATTCAGAGACCGAGACACTGCTCCCAATTGGAGCAGGAATTTTGCTACCAACAGAGGCGAGCAACAAGAAGAAAGTATTGATCAATGTTGGCTCAGACGTTGTTGTGGAGAAGACAATCCCAGAGGCAATAGAGTTCTTGGAGTCTAGGATAAAAATGATTGAGACAACTCTTTCTGAGATGACGAAGATGGCGAATCAAACAAAGAAAAACATTGCAGTATTGAGGAAAAAAATAGATGAGGCATTGAGACAAAGACAACAAGGCCCGACCGTGGTGGGTTGATGTTTGGATTTCTCAAGAAAAAATTGTCAGAGCTCAAGGAAAAAATAATCGGAAAAAAAGAAGAGCAAGAAGAAGTAGAGGTAAGTAAGAGAGAAGAGATCAAAGAAACCAAGAAAGCTGAGAAAGAGACAAGCGAAAGAAAGAAAAAACAAACCAAGAGAAGAACCGGGAAGCCGGGCAAGAAACCGAAAAAAGAAGAGAGAAAAACAAAAGCTAAAAAAAAGGAGATTAAGCCAGAAAGCAAAAAGGTAGAAGCGAGGGTGGAGGAAGATCATAAACGGGAAGAAAGGAAAGAGCAAGAAGAAAAAAAACCAAAGAAGGAAAAAATACTCACTAAGCTAAAGAAACTGGTTTCTAAGAAGATAAAACTAAGCCCCGAGGAAATAGAGGATTACCTGTGGGATCTGGAGTTGATACTCTTAGAGGCAGATGTGGCGCACGAGGTTGCAGAGGACATAATTTCCAGATTGAGGGACACGCTTTTGGAGAAGGAGTTTAGTTCAAAGGAAGATATATTCGATCAAATCGTTTCTGAGTTGAGAAAGGCATTATTGGAAATGTTCCCGGACCCCTTTAACCCGCTGGAAGCGAAAAGCAAACCAGTGGTTATAATGTTCATTGGGCCAAACGGTGCCGGAAAGACAACAACCATGGCCAAACTAGCAAAACAACTTCTTGATAAAGGAAAATCAGTAATATTTGCGGCATCAGATACCTTCAGGGCAGCCAGCATTGAACAATTGGAGGAACATGCAAATAAACTTGGAGTAAGAGTGATAAAACACACATACGGCGCAGATCCCGCAGCAGTTGCTTATGATGCGGTGCAGTCCGCCAAGGCCAAGGGTATAGACTTTGTTTTCATAGATACTGCTGGTAGGCAGGAGACCAACAAAAATCTTCTGGAGGAGCTAAAGAAAATAAAGAGGGTCGTTGAACCGGATTATATCATTTATGTAGATGAGGGCATAGCGGGCAACGTTATCCTGGATAGACTTAAATCCTTTGGCGATTTGGAGATCTCGGGAATAATACTTACTAAGATGGATTTGGATGCAAAGGGAGGAGGAGCAATCACAGCAGCGAGTTTGGGGATACCTATACTCTTCATAGGGTTGGGCCAGGATTATTATGATCTAAAACCGTTTGATAAAGAGGAGTTTATCTCGGCGCTTCTTGGGTAATCAAGAAACCTTAATAACTATTTTTACATCAAATATGTGCTATGATATCTAGACTTGCACAAGGACTTCAGAACCTATTGGGAAAGATAGGAAAGGCGGGTGTGGTTGATTCTAGATTTATCAAGGAAAGCATTCGAGAACTTCAGAAAGCATTGATATCTGGAGATGTGAACGTTAGACTGGTTCTAGAGATGAGTAAGAAGATAGAAGATAGAATGAAGAGAGAGAACATTCCGAAAGGACTTACTCCAAAGCAGCATTTCATAAATGTTGTATATGAGGAACTGGTTAATTTGGTTGGGGAAGAACCGGAAGTGGAGATAAAACCACAGAGGATACTACTAGTGGGTTTGTATGGACACGGTAAGACGACCACTACTGCCAAATTAGCAAAATTCTTTTCTAAACGTGGACTCAAAACAGCGATGATTACCACAGACACGTGGAGACCAGCCGCATATGAGCAACTAAGACAGTTAGGAGAGAGGATTGGGATACCCGTGTATGGGAATCCTGGAGAAAAGGATCCAGTTAGAATACTTGAGGAGGGATTGGAGAAGTTCAAGGACTACGATGTTATAATAGTAGACTCTGCTGGAAGGGATTCACTGAACGATGAATTAATAGATGAAATTAAGAGGATAAAGGAATCTTTCTCTCCAGACAACATTTATCTGGTTATGGGTGGAGACATAGGACAGAGTGCGGAGAAACAGGCAAAAGCGTTCCACGAGGCAGTGGGGTTAACTGGCATAATCCTCACGAGGATGGATTCCTCTGCAAAGGGAGGAGGTGCTCTTGCAGCGTGTAAGGCAGCAGGCGTGCCAGTGGTGTTCATAGGAACTGGAGAAAAAGTAGATGATCTAGAGATATTCAACCCAAAGAGGTTTGTTGCTAGGTTACTGGGATTCCCAGACCTTGAGGCATTGCTGGAGAAAGCCAAGGAGGTTATGGAAGAGGAGGAAGAGGAGTTAAACCCAGAGGAGATACTAAAAGGGAAATTTACTCTAAGAACATTCTACAAGCAATTGGAGGCCACCCGCAAGATGGGATCGCTTCAGAAGATTGCCGAAATGCTGGGATTTGGAGCTAAGATACCTAAAGAAGTACTGGAAGAGAGTGAAGAGAAGCTAAAGGTATATAAAGTAATAATGGACTCAATGACTAAGGAAGAACTGGAGAACCCAGATATAATCAACAAGAGTAGGATAGAAAGAATAGCAAGAGGATCGGGGAGAAGCGTCCAGGAGGTTAGAGAACTCCTAAGGCAGTATGAGGCAGCAAAGAAGATGATAAAGAAAATGAAGGGTGGAAAGAGGAGGATTCGGATACCTGGGTTCCCTGGATCCATGGACCCGAGCAAAATAGGAGGGATATAAATGCCAAAGCCAAGATCAAAAGGGGTGTTGGCAAAACTGAAAGGTTTCTTTTTTGGCCACGAGATCATGAGTTTCAAATCAGGGAATAGACGAATTTCCGTAAAGAAGAAAATTCTCACGCATAAGATTCATGTTGATGGAAAACCCCTGTTTTCCGTTCAAATGGCCGAGGAGGGGGAGATACTTCGCTTGACCCTATTGAACCACAAAGATATGGATCTCCATTTGCTGCCAAAGATTGCAGAGGACATGGCCAGAAAGCTAAAGAAGAAAGAAGTAAAAGTGGAGGTTTTTGGAAGTGAACTGGACCAACATTTAGAGTCCAATGGGTTCCGACTTGAAAGAGAAATACCTCTGATTGAAGAAGATATATCTAAATCTCCAACAATAGTTCCGACAATGTTGCCATCCAAGATTTTCTCAAAGAAACTGAAAAAATTGAAGAAGTGATCCCATGAAAATAGCAGTTCTGGGGGATTTCCACATCCCTAGCAGGGCAAGTAAAATCCCAGACTGGATTATAGACACTATTAGAAAGGAAAGAGTGGATTGTATCCTGTGTACTGGTGATTTGGAAAGTGAGAACGCACTAAACAAGCTGAGAGAGATTGCACCTGTGAAATGCGTGGCTGGAAATATGGACTGGCTTGATCTCCCAGAACACGAGATCTTGGAAGTGGGGAGATTTAAAATCGGGTTGATCCACGGGAAAGGAATTGTTCCCAGAGGTGATTTAAGGCAGTTGGAGTGGTACGCAGAGAAGATGGGTGCCAACATATTTGTTCATGGTCACACCCACAAGTTGGATGTTGGTGTGTACAATGGAAGGTTATTCGTAAATCCAGGATCAGCAACCGGGGTGTGGGGTGGTTCTACGGACGGGGAACCGGAAACCATGATAATCATGATTATAAATGATGCAAGTGTAACAATCAAAAAGTATGTGTATGGTGAGGAAGAGGTAGAAACTTATGAGTGGAATGGAAGAAGTTTTACTAGGAAACACAGAGAATACAGCAAAGAGGATAATTGAGCTTATACAAAATTACGATTTTGATAGTTTTTTAATTGGAATACGATTGCCTGAGAGTGTAGAGGATCCAGAGCGCCTAAAGAAAAAGCTAGCTAGTGATATTGGTAGAATTGTTAGTAGTAAGCTAGGGAGAAGAGTAGATTTTTCAAAGCCAGATATTACTATTATTGTCGATTATCGAAGGAATGCGTTGAAACCAAGTTTGGAACTTGATATAAGGTCCCTGTATGTTTACGGTGAATACCAAAAGCTAGAGAGGGACATACCCCAGACAAAATGGATGTGCATGAAGTGCAAGGGTAAGGGTTGCCCGCACTGCCATTTTATGGGCAAGTTGTATCCAACCAGTGTTGAGGAAGAGATAGGGAAGGTTTTGCTAGATGCAACCGGTGGCAAGGGAACGAAGTTTCATGGTGCTGGTAGGGAGGATAGAGATGCCCTTATGCTAGGATGGAGACCATTCGTTATAGAAATTATCCGGCCAATAGTGAGAAAACTTGATTTGGAAGAAATAGAGGAGGAGATAAACAAGAGTAGTGATAAGGTGAAGGTGAGGAATTTAAGATATTCGAGCAAGGATGAAGTGGTTGAATTAAAAAATGCAAAGTATGATAAGACCTATGAGGTACTCGTGGAATGCCCAGGATATTCTGGTGAGGATTTGAGGAAAATAGAAGATTACTTTAAGGACTTGGAGATATCTCAAAGGACCCCTACAAGGGTCGCTCACAGGAGAGCCGATAAAATAAGAAAAAGAGTAGTCAGATATGTTACATGCGAAAAGGTAGACGACAATCATTTTAAAGCTAGGATACGAGCGGAGTCTGGCACATACATAAAGGAGTTAGTGTCGGGGGATGAAGGAAGAACAAAACCAAGTTTCTCTGAGATTATTGGAAAGCCGTGCAAGGTAATTGAGTTAAATGTTTTAGAGGTGCATAAAGTATGATCTGGGACTGGATAGCTTATTTAGTGGCAGTGCTGGGAACAGGAATTTCTACATACTACGATTTGAAAACAACATACATACCTGATGAGATTACCCATTCCATGATAGCCATCGGCGCAGTATTATTATTTTTAAGATTTGATCTTGTCCATGCTCTCTTGTATCTAGGAATGGGCGCACTGGTATTTATCATCGGTTTTGCGATTTATTCCTTTGGACAGTTGGGGGGAGGAGATGTTAAGCTCTACACTGGTCTGGCCCTTTTGATACCCACTTTTTCTCCCATATTGAGATTTGAGGGGTTGGTGATTCCACCGTATCCACCAATTGTTTCCATATTCTTTTCCTCTGCCCTGTTGGGGATGTTTTTCATATCTATCCAGTATCTCGTTAAAGTTGTGAGGGATAGAGACAGAATCCCAGAGTTCAAATGGAAAATTATGGTCGCCCTCTTTATGGCACTAGTTGTGCTGATTACAGCAGGATTCTTCTTTAATGTGGAGAGGGGATTGAGCGCCATCCTTATACCAATTGCGATTGGAATTATGATTTATCCCTTCAAAGATGATATACTGGCCTTGTATGTTGTTGAAGAGAAGGAGGTTTCGAAATTAACAGAGGATGATATAATTGCAATTGATAAACTTCCAGAGGATATAAAAAAGAAGTTAGGTCTTGGCCTCAGGAGGACATACCTAGATATGGAACTGAAGGGGATCATCGAGAGAGCAAGAAAGCACAAAATCAGAAAGGTTCCAGTTTACGAGCACCTTCCGACATTTGGTATTTACATATTTTTAGGATTGATAATAACTATTTTGGTGGGGGACTTGTTGTTTTTCTTGTTTTCTGTGTTCTAGAGATTTCCGATTATTGTGTTTTCATTCTCCACGAGTTTTACACTCTCTG
>JAJRYR010000013.1 GCA_024275655.1 archaeon
GAGATGGCCGCAAAGGAATTCGCAGATAAACACAACCTCACCATACCAGGAAAAACATCCTTCTTGCTACACACCATAAGAGTTATGCAACACCTAGGCGGGAGAAAACCCTTAACTGCGAGAGAATTCAAAAAAGCAGCACAAGAGGCAGGGATAACAATTTCTGAGAACACACTAAGGGACATATGGCTGGATGTCCTAGACTCCAGACATATAGATGACGAGGAAGTGGTGGAACACATACAGAGGATAAGGAGGTTTTTGAGGAAAGACCCCAACGATCTAGCTGAACTGATGAACGCCATCTACTATACGAACCTCCACAAAACACTGGCAAAAAAGCCAGAGAAACACCTCGAGCAATTGCTAACATACCTCAGACTCGGTGCAAACAAAAGCTGGCAATTAAGGACCATGCTGCTGGTAATTAATGAACTTGGTAGGCTCCCAGAAACAAAAGAAGAATTCAAGAGAGCAGCCAGAAAAATAGGCTCAATACTAGAGGACAAAGAGCTAGATGACATATGGGAAAGCATACTAGAGAAAATCAAACAAAAACAAAAGAAGTGAGGGGTTACTGGTTTTACTGCCTTCACTTGGTGAAGTACCCTATTGTGTACAGCAGACCGAACAGGAATACCAGCACTGGCCACATTCCTACGTTCACTATGTTCACTACGCCTGCCTCTTGTAGGATGTACACAAAACCAACAATCAAAGGTATAATTCCTAGGGCCCACAGCCCAATCTTTTCCAACACTTCCATTGCAATCACCAATACTAGCTATTCCCCTAGCATTTATAAATCTTTCGTTTTTTGCCACACTTTATTACGACCATTGTCTATGTAAGGGATAAATGCTAGAAAGCAAAAAAATTAGTATGGCGTGGATTTCTAGTCCTGGGAACATATTCTTCGCTGGAGAGCATGCAGTGGTCTACGGGAAACCAGCAATAGTTGCTAGCGTGGAAAGGAGGACCAGGGTGAGGGTGGTTCCCAGGGAAGACGATATGGTAATTGTCAACTCCAGAGAGTTGGGCATTGCTGAAATGAGAGTGAACGGAGAAGGGAAGAGAGGACCTAAAGAGTTGGAAGTAATTTTGGATTTCATAGACTCGCTGGTTACAAAGTCCCTAATGGCTAGGGGGTTTGAAGTTTACATAGAGTCTGAGATTCCAATAGAATCCGGGATGAGCTCCTCCACTGCTGTGTTTTCTGCCGTTCTGGAAGCGTTGAACAATTACCTAGAACTGGGCATACCCAGAGAAGAGTACTT
Source organism: archaeon (assembly GCA_024275655.1). Taxonomy (GTDB): domain Archaea; phylum B1Sed10-29; class B1Sed10-29; order WALL01; family WAMD01; genus JAJRYR01. The sequence goes on from JAJRYR010000013.1 coordinate 1,278, forward strand.
CTCAATAATCCATCCGTTCCAGGAGATAGTCCACGGGGGGAAGGCCAGCGGGTCAGAAATATTCTCCAGCGTTTTCGGGGGTTTTCATTGGCTGGAGAAAAGAGAAGGAAAACTGGCGGGGGAAAAGATCAGAGAATTGGAGATCCCTGTGGTCATAGGGAATACTATGGTGAGGGCACCAACAAAGCTGACGGTTGGCTATCACGTTCCCAGCTTGATGGACAGATACCCAGAGCTAGTAAACAGGGCTTGGGATGAGATAGAAGCAATAACCAGGGAAATGAGAAAGGCCATAGAGAAAGAAGATCTAGAAAGGCTTGGTGAGCTAATGAATGAAAACCACAGAATACTAAGGGATTTGAAGTTGAGCCA
>JAJRYR010000014.1 GCA_024275655.1 archaeon
ATCTGTAAGATCTCTTTTCTTCCATTTCTATCTGGGACGCCAATCTCTATCTCCCTATCAAATCTCCCAGGTCTTCTCAAGGCAGGATCAATTGCATTCGGCCTATTCGTTGCAGCTATGACAACCACTTGGCCTCTGGACTGCAAACCATCCATCAAAGCCAGCAACTGGGCAACAACTCTCCTCTCCACTTCCCCTACCGTTTCCTCTCTCTTGGGAGCAATGGCATCTATCTCATCTATGAATATGATTGCTGGTGCGTTCTCCTGCGCCTCCTTGAATATCTGCCTAAGCCTCTCCTCAGCTTCTCCAACAAACTTGCTCATTATCTCTGGACCATTTATGGCAATGAAGTGCGCATCGGTTTCGTTTGCTACTGCCTTTGCTAATAGTGTCTTCCCGGTTCCTGGAGGTCCATACAGCAAAACACCCTTTGGTGGCTCTATACCCAAACGCTCAAAGAGTTCTGGGTGCTTCATAGGTATCTCTACCATCTCTCTAATCTTCTGAATCGCATCCTTCAATCCACCAATATCCTCGTAGGTAACCTGGGGCACTCCTTGCAATTCCTTAACTGGTTCTGTTTTCAATTCTAGATTGGTGTTCTCAGTTATCTGGACTATTCCCTTAGGTTTTGTGTTTACCACAAAAAGCATCAATGCTTGGCCAAAAACACCCACCAGAACTCTGTCTCCCTTATTTACTGGTCTTCCTAGAAGTCTATTCTTAACATATTCCTCAAATCCTGGTGAAAAACTTATTGGCTGGGTTGGTGCTAAAACAACTTTGCTAGCTGGCTTTGGTTCAAACTTCTCCACCTTAACCTTATCCCCTATGGATACATCAGCATTTTGCCTCAAAATTCCATCCATCCTAATTATACCAAGACCCTCATCCTGTGGGTGGCTTTGCCAAACGATTGCGGCAGTCTCGCGCTTTCCTGTGATCTTAACAATATCCCCAGACATGACACCCAAGGCCCTTCTAGATTGAGTATCCAATCTAACAATGCCTCTACCAGCATCTGATCTGAACGCCTCCGCAACCTTGAGAATTATGCTCTTATCTTTCCTTTCTGCCATTTTACCACCCCAGAACTCGGACCAGCGGTATATTTTTTGTGCATTTTAAAAATATAAGCTTTTAACCTCTGAAATCCAAAAAAGATTCAATGCAAATATGGAAACCAAAAACCAATCTTAGGGCGTTGAATGCCGTTCCACTAGGCTTTGGCCTAGATTCCTTACTTGGAGGTGGGATCCCCACTGAAACCATAACTGAGATATATGGCCCTCCTGCTTCTGGAAAAACCAATATATCCCTTCTAGCAACAGTTAACGCTGCTAAGGCGGGGTTTAGAGTGGCATATCTCGATCCGGAAGGATCGTTCCATCTAAAAAGGGTAGAGCAGATTGCTGGAGAGTACTTCGACCAGGTAATTGAAAAAACTACTCTCCTGGAACCAGAAAGTTTAGCGCATCAAAGCCAAATAATACGAAGTATAATAGGGAAACCTTTCCGCCTTCTAGTCGTGGATCCCATAACATACCACTACAGACTGGAATTGGACAGGGTGGACCCATTCCCAACCAATCAAGAATTAGCCAAGCAACTGTCAATGTTATCCTGGCACGCTAGGAAGAAGAACGCTGCTGTCCTAGTCACAAATCAAATATATTCAGACTTTAAGGGTGGTTATGAACCACTAGCTAGAGAAGTCTTGGGATACGGGGCAAAAGTTAGGGTGGAGTTGGGGATAGAGGGTGATCACAGAACAGCAAAACTGATAAAACACATCTCCATGAAAGAAGGAAAAATGGTGAAATTCAAAATCGTTGGAAGGGGAATAATAGACTACTAAGCGCGCACCTCTTTTATCCTTCCCTTGCCTGGAGGAAGAGCTTGCAGTATTTCGTTTATATCAACTTCCTCACCAAACATCTCTTCCAGAATCTTTTTGATTTTCTTTGCTAACTGGCCTTTCTCAACATCTCCTGGAACCACCAGTATGTACTTTTTGTAATTGTTTCTTATTGCGGATTCGGGACCTGAAACCACCCTGTGTTTCTCCCTATCATAGCTAACTGCCACCCTCACTGGCATTGCCTTGTACCACTCCCTCTCCCCAATAATCACAAACCCACCCTTCGGTAAAAACTCTCCTGCTTTGGCAGCAGTTTTCACCTGCTCTGGTCTAGCAGAGTAAACAGTGATTCCACCTAAACCAAGAGAGAAAGCCTTTGAAAAACTGGCTGCAAACTCGGCAGCTTCTTTCTTTGTCTGTTCTGGAATTTCCTTTCCCTGACTCTTGACTATAACAACAGAACCCCCCTTTATATCGGCGTGAAAAAACAGATCTTTATCTTCCATGTATCTCCTAACCAAGGCCTGATTGGTCCCAGCATCCTTCCCACCTAGAACAAGGAAACCGTCACTGGAAAAGAACCAGTGAAACTTTTCATACCAATCTCTTTCCCTCTTCTTCTTTCTTTTTTCAGTTTTCCTTGATTCGCATTCAAGTTCTGCCTTCTCTATTTCTCTCTTTGTTTTCTCTATTGCTTCAATCAAGCTAGGTATCTTCTTTCTTGCCTTCTTTGCTTTCTCATAGTAATACGCTGCATTCTCGGCCACGGTTTTCCTTATATCCAGTTCTACCCTCACTTCTTCTTCCTCCACTTTGCCTTTGATTGGCAGTTTGGATCTAAACAAATCTCGTAACTCCTCTTTCCTCTACCTGGGTTAACTTTTATGATTGGTGTTCCACAATGAGGACAAACCTTTCCAGTGGGTTGTATCTTACCCTTTTGCGGTAAAGGATAACTCTCATTACATTCAGGATAAGAATCACAAGCGGCGAACCTCTTTCCACTGGACTTGGACACCCTTATAACTAAATTCCCATTGCATTTTTTACATTTTCCTAATATTCTGTCTCTCATTCTGTCCTCTCTTATTCCTGCCCTGAGTTCATCTCTTATGGCTTCCTTGTTCTTCTCAAGCTCAGCTAGGGCAATCCTTAACAGCTCCTTTGATTCCTGAACCACTTCCTCCTTCCTTTTCTTGTGTTCTGCTATTCTCTCCATTTCCTCTTCAAGCTTTGCAGTCATGTCTGGTTTGGTTATGTCTGGGGCGTGCCTCTCCAAACTTTCTATTACCTTGAAGGCTACGCTTGCTGGCTTGTAATTCTTTGATCCTGATATGTACCCTCTGCTGACCAGTTTCTGGATTATGGTTGGTCTAGTGGACTTTGTCCCAAGCCCCAGCTTTTCCATCTCCTTAAGGAGACCAGCTGGAGTGTACCTAGAAGGTGGCTGTGTCTCTTTCTCCAAGGCATCTATTGAAATCACCTGCACAGATTGGCCCTCTTCTAATTCAGGAAGCCGGTTCTCCTTCGTCTGGGAGTATGTGTAAAACTCAAGCCATCCTGGTTTGACAATGACCTGTCCATTGGCAATGAACATTTCTCCATTTATGTCTATCTCTGCTTTTGTTACTGCCAACTCGGCATCCTCTGCAAGAGTGGCTAGGAATCTTCTAACCACAAGTTCGTATACCTTCCAGGAAGTAGGATCTAGATCTGACCTCTTTGCCACGCCGGTCGGATGTATCGGCGGATGATCACTGGTTTTCTTCTTTCCTTTGCTAGGCTGTATCTTTCCCAGGGATAGAATTTTCTCTGCTAGTTGCCCAAACTCCTTACTAGATTTTAGCATAACAAGTATCTCTCTCAAGTTCAAACTAGAGGGGTAAACTGTATTGTCTGTTCTAGGATAGGATATAAGTCCAGACATGTACAGGTTTTCTGCAATCTGCATAGCCCTTGCTGGGGCAATACCTAGATTGGCAGCAGCTCTCAAGAAATCGTTTGTGTTGAATGGAGTTGGCCTGGAGGACTTTTTCTTTTTCTTGGTAACTTTCCTGACCAAACCTATTTCGGCTCCTTCTAGTCTCCTAAGGATGCTATCCAACTTTTCTTTATCCCAGATCTTGTCCTCCTTGTGTTTAGCATCAAATTCCTCTGTACTCTTCAGCCTAGCTTGGATTACCCAGTACTTCTTTGGTTTAAAGGCCATTATCTCTTTTTCCCTGTTTACTATTAATGCTAGAGTTGGAGTTTGAACCCTCCCAACGGACAGAAAATCTCTGCCCAACTTTCCACTGGTGAGGGAGATGAACCTAGTTAACACTGCACCCCAGGCAAGATCTATCTCCCTTCTAGCATCAGCA
>JAJRYR010000015.1 GCA_024275655.1 archaeon
CAGGGTTAAAACTAGAGTTAACACTAACCATATTTTAACTTTCATTTTCCCTCTCCCCCCCAAATCAGAATTTTACAGCATTACTATTATTGTCGCAACTAGTATAAATACTTTTTGCAAATCACAGCAAGGCACGAACTATTATCAGGATAACCAGTAATGACGCGATGACCACCGCACCGGCAACGATGTCCCTTTCGCTGAATCTCAATTCCTCTTCAAATTTTGCATTAAAGCTTACTTCATCCGATCCCTCCAGGTAACCTAGTTTATTGGCTATCACTTTTACGTGCCACTCACCCGGAGAGTCCAGTTCATACTCTATTTCATAATTCCCGGTACCTAGATTTCTAACTAGGTTTATGGTGTGGACGCCAGTTTTAGGTGAGACTACAATTGCTCGCACCTTTGCATCTGGAACGATGTCTCCAGTGTTGTCTGTGACCCTTGCTTTGATTACTATTGTGGATTGAGTGATATTCTCGTTCAGTTCAGGAGATAGTACCTTAACGGTTAGTTTTTTTGCAGATACCACAAGTTCTCTGGAAACATTGAAAGATGTGGTATTGTGATTAATCGTGAAGGTAACTATGTACTTGCCGGCCTTTAGGGGTTCAGTTTTCGCAGAGTATTCTCCATTTATCTCGTAGTCTAGTGGGAAACTTGAGTTTCCAATTGTTGCAGTTATGTTTGCATCATTTACGGGCATCCCTTCTTTATCCAATAATTGCACTCTCAGGTAGATGGAACCCTCTGGGTAGGTTGTCCCCTTCTCTGGAGATATCACAGTGAACAAGTAGTTTTCTATCTCTTCAGCCCCGCTTGGTGGTTTTATTTCAGGTCTTCCCACTTTGATGGGTGGGAACCTGTGGGTTATAGGTTGGTAGCCAGGCAGAGTTGCATTTACTACGATTTCGTACCAGGTTTCCTTTGGGAACGTGAACTTAACTTCATAGTGGGGGACTGGTTTTTCTTTTGGAACCAGTGAGAAGCAGTTGGTGTTGTTGTCGTAGTAAACACAGGCAGTGACCTTTGCATCCTTCGGGAGCAAGTACTCACCAGTTGTTGAGTCAATAAAACTTACTGCGATTGTCCCTTCAACCCCAGGACTGTAGTATCTTCTCTGTAAGTTTGTCCAGATTTCTTTCACTGTGACAGGCTTCTCACCAGGTATTGGGACTATTGTACCGTTTTCTTCGACCAATCCAGGGACAGTTATGCTTATATTCTTCCTAACTATGTTCCCGTTGTACTCTGCCTCAATCACGATAGTATAGAATCCAGGATCTAGTGAAACTTTGCTGGAATAGTGGTATTGTGCTTCGGGAATACTCATTTTCTTCACTAGCTCACCACCAGATATTATCAGTGCACTGACATTTGCGTGATGAACGAAAACCCCATTTGACCATAGATCAACATCAATCGGAACTTCTCCCTCATATGTTTGGTTTTTCGGATTTATGATTTCCAAATACAGATTCTCTTTGGACACGGTGAATGAAGTTGTTTTTGTTTCTAGGCTGTTGTCTGCGGATACATGAACTGTGAACACATAGTTTCCCTCATCTAGTGGAACTAGTTCATTGTAGGGGTATTCCAAATTCTTCTCCCAGACTACCTCCCCCTCCTTTGTTATGCTTGCTTCCGCGATTACGTCTGGATTCTCCTCACCACCCACCAGTATGCTTAGCTTTATCGGGATATCTCCAGGCCCATACTGGCCGGTAGGTGCCAGGACTGAAATATTTATCTTTGAAGAATTAATGAAAATGGTTGTAGAATCCGTAAAGTTTACTCCAGAGTAGTCTGACCATGCAGTAATGGTGTACGTGCCCATCTTTAGCATTTCCAAGGTTCCCGTGTAATCTCCAGTGGACTGGTCAAAAACCAGTTGGATGGTTTTTCCAGGAATGCCCGCATAAACACTGGCATTGGATATTGGATTACCTCCATCATCAAGAAACCTAACAGAAACAGGGATATTCCCCCAGGAATACTCTGGGGAACTAGGTTCAACCATTTGAAAGCTGATAGCCAGGCTGGTTGATACCAATGCAAGGATGAATACTATGTTCCTCCACTTCATCATTATCCCCACTAGAATTTTCTCTAGAAGTCCATTTAAACCTTTCTAGGTTTTAGAACCTGCCAGTAAATCATTTATTCTTGTGGGTTGTTATTTTGGTATGAATCTTGACTCGTGTTTGGAGTACATACGGGAAAGTTTTGAGAGATTTACATTTTTTCAGCCAAAGGATTACGAGGATCTTGTTGGATTGCCAAATCCATTCATCGCCCCGAATGATCTCCTGTTTGCTAGGCAGCAGTTTTACTGGGACACATACTTTATAATCAGGGGATTGCTAGTTTTAGAGGATGAGAAATACCTAGAGATTGCCAAGGGCATGGTTGAAAATTTTGTGTACATGTTCAAGAGGTTCAAGCATATCCCAGCAGCAAATTTATTTTCTACCATGGGTGTTTCTCAATTACCCTTCCTTACTAGTATGGCACTTGAGATTTACGAAAAAGTCAATGACAAGGAATGGTTGGGGGAAGTTGGAGAGGTTGCGGAGAGAGAGCTTAGAGAGTACTGGGAAAATGATAATCACTTAGTTCGTGGGTTGTCCAGGTTGTACGGGCATGGGACACACGTATCTGCTGAACTAGAATCAGGATGGGATTTCACGAGCAGGTTTGGAAGTGCAGCATTGAATTATCTGCCAGCCGATTTGAATTCACTCTTGTACAAGTATGAAATGGATTTGTGTAAAATTTGGAAGGAGGTTGGGGATAGGAGCAAGTCAAAGGAATGCAAAAGAAGAGCGGAAATTAGGGCGGAAAGGATTAAGGAACTGATGTTTGATCGTGAGGATGGTTTTTTCTTTGATTATGATTTTACTGCAGGCAAAACTAGGAAGTTCTTCTCTGTTGCAGGATTTTATCCAATGTGGGTTGGGTTAGTGGATAAGAAAGAGGCCAAGAGTGTGAAGGAGGCAGGCCTCAGAGTATTGGAGACACCAGGGGGAGTGGCTAATACCCAGTCCCAAAACCTTGCAAAGAA
>JAJRYR010000016.1 GCA_024275655.1 archaeon
AACAGTCATACTAATCGTTCAATAGTTAAAATAAACTCTTGGGCAAATTTTATGGCTTCCTCACACTCTTCTCTAGTCGGCCTAAATCGTACATCATATAGTGCACCATGTCTATTCAATCTAAAATGGTTCAGTTCTTGGAGTAAATGCTCAGGTATCTCCTTGTGTTTGCTTCTCAGATACTCTATTAAGCACTCATGGCTTTTTTCCCTGTACCCATCTTTGAACAGGATGGCCCTAGCAGCGAGAAACGCTGCAGAGTATGCCAACACAATAACCGAATCATAAGCCCGTATCGCAAAACTACTCCTTGCTTCGTCCAAGAGCTCTTTAGCTCTCTCAAGACTGTCAGCCACTAAAGAGTAACCTTGAGGGAACTTCTCTATCTTTCTAGTATTGATGCATTCCTCAAGTGAAATCAAAATAAATCACCCCAAACTACAACTGAATGAAGTAAATCATAAAAAAGTGGGGATGCCCTTTCCCTTAGCGATGATAACTTACGGTTATCGAGAACAATAAGGTCCACTCTTCTACCAAATAACCTTTCCAAATCTTCTCTGAGGGCTGCAAGTTCCTTTTGGGTCAATTTCTTTTCAACTTTCACCCACACATCCACATCACTATTGCGATCAAAAATACCGTTAATATAACTTCCAAATATCCCAATACCCTTCAAACCATATTTTCTTCCAACCATAGAAAAGTCAGTATGCAACAAATCACGTAGTGTTAAAATTCTCCTTAAAATCTCTGCTTTTCTCTCATCCAATCTCCCTTGATCTAACACCCCAATGTCCTCCAATTCTGACAAGACTAAAGATACTAACCCCTTGGAAACTCCAAGTTCCTTAGCAATAGCGCTAACTCTGGGTTTCCTTTCCTCTAAAAACAGAGCAATGACATCATCTTTTTTACTTTTTGAAAGAATGCTCATACTTCTTTTTTCTCGTTCAGTTTTTTTAAACATTTTGTTTAATAATTTTGAACACTAACCTCCAATGGCAGTCATCTTCATTGCAAAGAATGCAACGGCAAAGAATATGCTCATTCCTATTGGTAAAGAGATCGCAAGATTTATCTTGAACGCCAGATCGTTGTCTCCTTCCCTGACCTTAGAAGCGAAGAAGATCATGACTGCAATCATTTCAATCATGTATAGGCTGATAACGAAGAACAATTGCTCCTGGGTCGCTGCATGTGCCAATGCCTCCAAATTTCCGCCACCAAACAACCCGCCACCACCACCCATTCCAGGAATTCCAATTGGAGCTACTGTAGTTGTGGTCTGTGTTTGTCCAAGACCAGTTTTTGCCAAGCTCTTCAAAGAACCAATAATTATCTTCTGGAGTGCCACTGTTATTCCCAAGACAATTGGTGCAATAAACGTTGCCATTGAACTCATCATATTAGTTATGTCTTCTAGCATCGCCTTCAAGGCCTGCTCCACCTTCTGGGTATCCCTCAACTGCATGGACAAGCTAACCAACGCTCTAGCTGCCATCTGTACTCCTAAGCTCATGGAGTCAACAACTATCTTCATAGTGGTTCTTATGAACTCGGAGGGAATCCATCTAAGACTACCATAGGCTGGATCAAACAGTGCCATTTTTAGTGTCATTCCCAGCATCTTTATGTTGTGGAGTGTAGGCAAGAACAATCTCTTGCTGGCCTCGCTGGTTGGGAGGAACTCAGCAGCGTATCTCAACGCCTCTTCAATTGGCCTACCCTCCCCAAGCCTAGAGGCTAAGACGTAAAGGGAGTCCTGGAACTCATTCTCCATTTTCACTATTTCCAACTGAACCTTTCTCTTATCCTTGTGATTTGCCCATAAATAGAAACTAACAGCGTATATTATACCAAGAACAAACCCCGTGATTTCAAAGAATGGAAACCAAGGTTTGTTCATCCATGCAGGTGGTTTCGGATTGAGAATTGGCTCAATCAAAAATCCTAGAGCAACCATTGAAATAAAGATAATTCCACAAATTGCGTAAACTGGGAGCTCATAGTTCCCAATCTTAAACCAACCTCTCTTTGGCAATCCTGGCATATCGTCTGGAATCTTTGGAACCGGCCTGGTTGGTGGCCTCTTTTCCAGAATTGATCTAGCAAATATGAAGGAACCAATCGGGATTATAATGTTGTAAAGGAGAATCATCACAGGTAGTTGGGAGAGAATTGCAAGTTGCCCTCCTCCCATCATCGCTCCTACTGGTGCGATTATAATTAGCATTAGAGGTAGCATGACCCCAACGTAGTACAGGTAAACTGAAGGCTGGTGCATTGCCCTGGAGTACATATCCATCTTTTCTCTTATCCCCTCAAGAACGTCCTGCAAAGCCTTGTCCAATAGGGCGTTCCTTTTCATCTCATCAGCTTCCATCACGCTGGACCTTATAAGCATTAACGCGTGTTTGAATTCCTCAGAATATTGTCCCCACCTCCACGCCAAATCGTCTAGGGCTTCCTCTGTTGTCCTGTACTTCCCAGTCTTTATGTCCCACAATAGCTTTCGAATATCCTCTGCAATCCTACCATGTCCATGCTCTGCCACGAACTCCAAAGCCCTCTCCAGGTTTGGATTGACCTTCATTGCCATTACAAAGTAATTCACTATCTCAGGAATATAACTAAGCGACCTAATCTTCTGCTTCTCTGCTTCTGAATACGGGAAATTCATAACGAAGTATGCAGCTATTGCGGAAACTAGGAAAGGTCCAATGTAGATCAGGAGGTTAATGGGGCTTCCGAAGATGTCAAAACCCAATACTGTGAATGCTCCCTCCTCGGGGTAACCAAAACCAATGAAGCTAGTGGCATTCGGACTTAGGTTTATCCACAATTGGTTTCCTTGCATGGAAAGAACGAAGTTTATCACGATCCACATCATTCCAAGAACTAGACCAATTGCGAGAACCATAAATGCTGCAGCCCTAGTTTCCTCTGGAGTCATTTTCCAGCCCAGGTATGCAAGGGTATTTTCCAGTCTCTCCTTTTCTTGAGGTTTGAGCTTAACGCTATTCTTGAAATACTGGTAACCCATCTTTGCTAGAGAAACATACCACTTGGGAGGGCCTAGTTCCTTCTTTACCTTTTTCTCTTTCTTCGGCTTCCTAAATTCCGGAGTACCATAGAGCAGGTCGTAAATGCTCTCCCTCTTCTCTTCTTTTTTTGCCATCACAACCCCTTCTGCTTCTTGAGTTGCTCTCTAACCTTCCTCCTCATCTCAACTTCCTTCACCAAATTCTCATCAACCCACTTCTTCCAGGTTTGGAATGCCTCCTTGTAATCCACCTCTCCGTAGTTCTCTCTCTGAATTTCAAGAGTGAGTATCCACTTGGAGTTTGCTCTAGCGTAGTACCTAGCTTCAGCAATCTCTGGATCCACGCTCTTTGCTAGGTCTGCAATGTACTTCTTCGTCTTTGCCCTCCACATTATATCTTCCCACATTTCCGCAGGAGTCAATCCTCTAGTCTTTTCTAGGAACTTTACCTTGTGGGACTTCTTCATAAACGCATTCTTGTCTATGGTCCACTCATCTGTTCTAGCGTCGTACGTAACCAGGTCTAGGAAACCTCCCTCTGCCTGTGGGTCCTCGTTCCACTCCTTCAATATCTCGGTTACTCCAATAACTCTTCTGTGTTTCTTTAGTGAACCCTTGAACCTAATGGGTGCCGCAACCACAACCAGATCAGTAGCTTTAAAGCTGGTATTCGGAACACCTAAATCGTGAACAACTCTATCCCATATTGAATATGCATTTTCTCCGTGTATTGTTCCCATAACCACGTTGGACACAGCCCCAATCCTCATCGCCTCGTAAAGGACCAGTGCCTCCTTGGATCTCACCTCTCCAACAATTATACACGAATCTCCAAGTCTCAACGCTGTTCTCAGAGCATCCTCTGGAGAGACTTCTGATGAGATCGCCCCCACACTAATGGCAGATCGGGTCTTCAATCTCTGAACCTTGTATCCAACCTTCCAGTATTCCTTCACTGGAATCTCCAGGGTATCTTCAATTGTAAGTATTCTCAAGCTGGGAAGTATCTCTAGCATTAAAGACTGCATGAGACTGGTTTTACCTGCACCTCTAGAACCAACCACCAGCGTTGATGCCTGAGCATCTATAAAGAAGGATAGCAACCCGGCTAGTTCTGGAGAAACCATTTTTACATTTATGAACTGTGGAAGT
>JAJRYR010000017.1 GCA_024275655.1 archaeon
AAGAGGGTAATAGACTATGGAGGAATAGAGGTTGAAACCCCAATAATGTACGACTTTGAACATCCAACCTTGAAGAAGTACTTGCATAGATTTCCAGCTAGACAGTACGTTGTTCAGTCCCCAAACAAGAAGTTATTCCTCAGGTTCGCTGCTTGCTTTGGCCAGTTTTTGATTGCTAAAGATGCCACACTGTCCTACAAGCACTTGCCCTTTAGAATATACGAATTGGCTAGATACGCATTCAGGGCAGAACAGAGAGGAGAGCTTACTGGTCTCAGAAGGCTTAGAGCGTTTACAATGCCAGATTGCCACGCGATCTGTTCTGATATAGAGCAGGCCAAGCAGGAAATGATGGTTAGATTCAAATTTCAGAAGGAATTGCAGAAGGAGGTTGGATTTGATATTCCAGGAGATTTTGAGTTGGCTATCAGAGTTACAAAGGACTTCTGGAATGAGAATAAGGATTTCGTTGTAAGTTTGGTGAGGGAATGGGGCAAACCAGCTCTAGTGGAGATGTGGGACAGAAGGTTCTTCTATTTTGTTCTAAAGTATGAGTGGAACTTTGTTGACACTCTTGGAAAGGCAGCCGCGTTGAACACTGATCAGATCGATGTAGAGAACGGACAGAGATATGACATAACATTCGTTGATAAGGATGGTCAGAAGAAGCATCCAATAATTCTCCATATGAGCCCGACTGGTGCAATAGAGAGAGTAATCTATGCTATGCTTGAAAAGGCAGCAATGCAAGCAAAAAGCGGGAAGAAACCAATGCTTCCTCTTTGGCTTTCTCCAACACAGGTAAGGTTGATCCCAGTTTCCAAGGATCAGATGGAATACGTTCTAGGGCTGTTGGACAGCTTTGAAGGTGTGAGAGTGGATGTAGATGATACCGATGATAGTTTGGGGAAGAAGATAAGAAAGGCAGAGAAGGAATGGATACCCTATATCGCAGTGGTTGGGAGAAAGGAGATGGAAACTGGGAAGCTTTCTGTGCGAGTTAGAGAGACTGGAGAACAGAAGGAGATGACACCAGAGGAACTAGCTGAGTTGGTAAGAGAACAAACAAAAGGAAAACCATTCAAGAAACTACCATTGCCAACTCTACTCAGCAAGAGACCAATTTTCAGAGGTTAGGTGATTTAATATATGAAACAAATGTTTTAAATATTAAAACATTATAAATTTACTTATGAACTATCCAGCAACAAAGTTAATGAGAGTGTTATTAGATAGACCAGAGCAGTGGTTGACTACCAGGGAGATCGTGTCTAAATCCGGGATTAGCTCGGCAACTGCAATTAACCTTCTCAAGGAATTGGTCAAATTAAGGATTCTTGAAATGAGAGAGGAAGGAGTATACAAAAAATATAAACTGGCAGAAACGAGCATTGCTAGAGAGCTAAAAAAGGTGTACGCTCTTTACCTCGTTGAGTCATTTGGTGTTGAGAATCTGCTTACACCGGGGTTAATATCTCTGGCTTTGATTGGCAGCTTTGCCAGTGGTGAATACGATTCTAGGAGCGATATTGATCTATTGTATATTTTGTCGAATCCAGATGAAATATCTAGAATTGGATCAAAAATTAAAGAATTTGAGAAATTTGCCGGGCGATCAATTCAAATAGTAAAATTTCCATTGCACGAATGGGAAAGAAAAAAGAAAAAGAAAGATCCTTTTATTAAGACAGCATTAGCAAATCACTTTTTGCTGTGGGGGGAACCATTGTGAGCTTTGAGGAGTGCTTAGAAAAGGGGTTGATAAAGAGAAGCGAACTAGCTGCAAATAGAGTTCAACAGGAATTAGAGATTGCAAATAGATTTCTAAAATCTGCTGAGAATAACATCAAGATCTCTGATTACCTTATGGTGGAGTTGGCAGCATACAATGCCATATTTCATTATGCTCGTGCACTGTTGTATTCCAAAGGTTATATTGAACGTAGCCATGGATGCCTCTTTGAAGCACTCAGAACATTGTACCCCAACCAAAGAGACATCTTCTCAATTGCATCCAAAATTAGACTTGAAAGACACAATGTTCAATACGGTGTGGGAAAAGTAACGAGGGAAATGGCAGAGTTTACATATGAATTTGCCAAGTCATTCTCTAGGAAGGTTAAATA
>JAJRYR010000018.1 GCA_024275655.1 archaeon
CAGATTACAAGGAAGCAGTTGCTGGAATACTGGATGAATGGTTAATAGCATTGAGCCCAATAATTCCGCACACATGTGAGGAATACTGGAGCAGGAAACATGAGGGATTCGTTTCACTACAAAAATGGCCAGAGGCAGTGGTGGATGAGAAGTTCATTTTGGAGGAGAAACTGGTTACCAAAGTTATAGAAGATATCAAGAACATATTGTCCGCTTCCAATCAAAGCTTTAAGAAGGCATATGTGTACACTGCAGAACCTTGGAAGTATGAAGTGGTAGAGAAGCTAGCCTCAGGGCATAAGGCTGGAGAGATAATCAAAGCCTACGATGACAAGAAGGCAGTTGCAAACTTCATAAAACTGGCGATGAAGGAAGGACTGGCGAAGGGGTTTGTTAAATTTAATGAGGCAGAGGTACTGAAAAACAACAAGCAGAGGATTGAGACAGAGACAGGATTGGAACTTGAGGTGAACTCAGATTACGACCCGGCTGGAAAGGCAAAGAGAGCATTGCCAATGAGACCAGCGATTTACCTAGAATGATTCTGGCAGTTCTCTTCTCACACCCAACATCCAATCTATGACTGTGGTCGCATAAACCCCCTTTTCCAGCTTGAACCTAATCTTAATCCAGCCCTCACCTTGTTCTAGGATTTCATAATCATATACCTTAGCGTAAACAGGCCTTCTACCTCCTCTGCTAGATGCCTCTGGCAAGGATTTTATTTTGAAATTCTGGAGGGATATTCCCTCCTCTTCTAGGACCTCTTTTTCAATTTCTCCAGGAGCCCCTGTGGCTAGTTCCAGTTCATAACCGTACAACGGGCCGGCTGGAACCCCATTTAACAAAATATCTCCATCCACCGGTTCTAGGCCTAGTTTCTCCAATCTCCTATCTAGGTACTTATTGAACAGATAGCTTTGGTAAGCATGAACAAACATCCTTAGGAGATTCTTTGGCAGTTTTCTCAACGCGTTGGCGTAGTCTTTCGGATGCTTCGCTAGGTGATCCAGCAATGCTCTTTCATAACTGAGATGTTTTGGGAAGTATCCTAGAGCTTTCCTCCAGTCCCAATCTTCTGCCAGCCTTTTCCTGGCTTTCCTGGTTTTTTCCCTTTCCTTTGGACCGGGCCATGCCAAGTACAATTTTACTGCGCTCTCTAGATCTCCTTTTATTAGAGCTTTTCCCACCAGATGGGTGACCGGTCTTTTCTCTCCAAATCTTTGAATCCCAAAGAAGTTTGGAATCTTGAATTCTCTGGGTAACTTCAACTTTTTCATTTCTTCTTCAGTAATTTCTCTGATTGTTATTGTGAACCTGTTTCCCCACAAATCCCCTAGTTGGATTCTTTCCTTGCTGAAATGCAAAGGCTTTATCCATATATCCTTTAGCTTTATCTTTTCCAGGTCATTTGGGCTAATACCCCAGATACTTATCCTTTGCGTGGTCCAAGCCCGTTTATCCTTTGTTCCGGCAAAACCAATTCGCTTGGGCGAAACGTGTAGAGATTTTGCAATGCTCTTGATGGCCCTGTTCGTATCCCAATTTATCTTTTCCAGTATGCATATTAACTGGTCCCCTTCACTTTCAGCGAATTCCCAGCTTTTGCCGACTTCCAAAATTAGTCCTTCAGGAGTTATCTCCTCAACAATGAAATCTTGTGGTTTCTCCTTTATTCGCATATCATCACTTGAATCTAAGTAATGCCCCGATCCCACCAAAGGTTTCATAGAATTGTTTTCCTTCTACGGTTTCCGTAGAGATGAGTTCTACCTTTGCTCCAGTTTCCTCCGCCAATTTGGCAAGTTCTTCTATGAGGTCTTGTCTTTCCTCTATGTTCATTACAGATCCACACTTTGGACAGACCTTTCTAGGAACTTCCCCTCTAACCGTGACCTCTTCCTCATAACCGCACTGGGGACACTTGAATTTTATCCTTTCCCATGTGAGGTCCTCGGAGATTAACAAAGTATCAACTCTGCCCTCAAACAGTGCCTGTCTAACCTCCTTTTCTCCATAGGTTGCCAGGCCATCCCGGGATATTTCCTTTATGAATCGATCTAGCAGTCTTTTTTCCTTTACTACGGCTAGTTCTTTCATTATCTCTCCAGATTTTTCTAGGACCTCTCTAACCCCAAATTCGTCCGTATAGCTTGTATCCACTATCCCAACTATCTTATTTCTCACCATATGATTCAGATAATCACCATTTAGGAAATAGTTCTTTGTTGGTCCCGGTCCTCCTATAATCACTCCCTTAATTTTTGAGTCCGAAAAGTATTGATTTGCCATCTCGCCTACTTTCTTGAACCACTCATGCGCAGCAATTTCTATGAGCCTCTCAAAACGGACAGAGCTATTATGCACTAGGAATCCATTTGCAACAAAGCATTCCGTTTTAGGTACTGCAAGATCGATTGCTAATCCAGGAGCATGAATTTTCCTAATGTTTTTTATCTCTGCCCTTATCAGATCCCCCTTGTAAGCATCTAGTAAGAACTTTAAGGTGCTTTTTGCTTTTATCAACATTCTATCTCTCTCTGCCAGAAGGTATTCCCTCACTCTTTTTTCAAGTTCCTTATTCCTGTATCTTGGATCTTTTTCCAATCTGTAAATTGGAGAGACACTGGTTCCAACAACCTTTGCAATATCTTCAACCTTCAAACCAAGCACTTTTCTAAACTCTCTAGTGCTAGATATATCAACATTCTCAAGCTCTTTGATTCTATTTTCAATAGGCTCTATAATTGCTTTCTTGAAGACGGAAAAGCTCATGTGTTTTTCATTTCTAAAGAAGTTCGAACATGTCTTGAAGTCCATTGTGTTCATACCAATTTCCCTGGCTAGGTTAATCAACATTCTTCCACAGATCCAAATTTGGCTAGTTCTAGTTTTTTCCCTCCTCAACTTAGCTAGCCTATCTAGTTTCTTTTTGTTTAGTGGCGTTATTGTCTCTTTCAATTTTTCGAGAGCATCCTTGTCTGTTATTAGAATTTCTGTTTGCTCCCTAGAACTAACTCTCGAACCCCTGATCTTGGATGGTTTAACTCTCTTTTTTCGTATTGAGTTCACAACTCCTAGTCTTAACAGCAGGAGACTAACATCTAGCATGAGATCTTTGTCAACCATAGAAATTGAAATTCCCCTGTCTGTTATGCTTCCCTCTGCATCTATGAGTCCAGAGATGTATGCGGCAACGACTTTATTGTCCGATAATTGTATTAACCTGGGCACTTCTTTTCTGGAGAAAACCTCTGGAAACAATCTTTTTAATGTTGTAATTAGTTCCTTCCCATAAATCTCTAAAATATAGTGTCCTCTACTGTCTCGTTTCCTCACTATGACGTTGACTCCAAATAAAGATCTGGCAAGTTCCGCATATGCTTTAACTGTCTGCAGATCTTGATCATATACTCTTATTCTTTCATTTTCCACATTGCCATCGCCAGTTATGTATCCCAGTAATCTAGCAAGATCAGGACTTAGCTCGTGTGGAAATTTGAACAAGGGTATATTCTCCACATATTTCTTCTCAAATTCTTCCCAGTCAATGCCCAAGTATTCAACAAACTTTCTTATTTTTTCTAGACTAATCTTTCCCTTTCCCAGCTCAAACTTTGAAACTGTTACCTGTGATATTCCTAGAACTTCTCCGATCTTTCTTTGACTAATTCCCAGTTTTTTTCTTCTCTTTACTAGCGTTTCCCTTCCTTTTGTAGAGAGTTTCTTCTTTACAGGAATCTCAACCTGTATTCTTTGCCTCTCACCTTCAACCCTAATATTCTTTACTAGAAGCACATCATCACCGGGCTGCAGATCCCAGGCCTGTTTCAAACTGAACCCATACTCACTAGGGACGAAGAACCAGTGTTCCCCAGTTGTAATTATGCTCCTTGCTGGATACTTCGTTGTTACTTCCAACCATTCATCGTTTTCTCTTTTGAATACTCTTTCTACTTCGGATGGGGTTGTTTGGAATTGAGATACAGAAATTACTCCTCTGTTAGGGTCCAAGTTTGCCATATTCGTGATTATACCATCTCCTTGCATGACTCTAGTATCTAGATGTAGACATTGTCCTCCTGCTCTGTGTTTGCTAGGGACGAAGCTATCCCTGTGCTGGATTATTTCAATCCTCTTCCCTTTTAGATATGCCAGAGTGGCTTCTTTCCTGTCTATGAGCAGTATTCCATACACTTCATCTGGCTCGAGCATCTCCAGTAGAGGATCTAGGAAAAATGTGGAGTCACATCTGTATATCTGCACCTGTATGGGCTTTGGAGGGTGAACTATGAATAACTTTATATTGCTTGCTCCTGGCTGGTTTGCAATATTTCCACAAAATATGGCCACTCCATTCTTCGGTGGTTTGGTTATCCCCTTTATTGCCTGGAGTATCCTCTCTATTGCTCCTAAGACATTTTTTCTAGTTTGTTTTGATTTAATGTTCTCTGCCTGAGAGTACTCAGCCCTTAGTCTGTTTGCCAACTCCGATATGTTGTAACCTGGTGGAATGTATATGCTGATTAGCTCTGTTCCTTGACCGCGAATGCTAGACAAAAACCGCAACATCTTTTTGAATTCATAGTTTTCCAATGCATCTCCCATCTGTATCACTTTTAAACTATTGTTGAATAAAATTTAGCATGGAGAGAGTAGTAATAAAAATAGGCGGATCACTAATTTCCAGCCAAGGCGAAGAAGTCCTGGATTACATACATGGTTTAAGTTCTGTTCTAGCCTCTTTAAATAACTATTCCCTAGCGTTAGTGGTTGGAGGTGGAGAAACAGCTAGGAAATACGTTTCTCTTGCTAGAGAATTAGGCCTCAGTGTTTATGATCAAGATATACTAGGTATAGAGGCGACTAGACTGAATGCAAAGCTCCTAGCAGGATTCATTCCTAGAGCGTGGCCAAATGTTCCGAGAACTGTGGATGAGGCTGGAGAGATTGTGGAACTAGGTTATATCCCAGTAATGGGCGGAACTGTTCCCGGGCATACAACCAACACGGTGGCGGCCTTGCTTGCGGAGGCAATTGGTGCTAGATTAGTGAATTTAACCAATGTTGATGGAATATACGATAAAGATCCAAGGGAACATCCAGACGCAAAGAAGTTTGATAGGATGAGTTATGAGCAATTGATAAAGTTGGCAGCAATGTACGATTCCAGAGAAGCTAGAGCCCATTTCGTTTTTGACCTGCTGGCCAGTAAGATCGTAGCAAGATCTGGGGTAGAGCTACACATAGTTGATGGAAGGGATCTTGAAACTGTGAAAAAAGCCATTCTTGGGGAGGAACACAACGGCACAGTAGTTTCGGAGTGATGATTATGTATTCAAGGGTTGTTGAGGAAGCACTTAGAAAGGCAGGAGTAGATGTGGGTGATAGAATTAGGATAGAGAAAAATGGCGAAATTTGGGAGGGAATTTTGCTACCTAGACCAGAAGGGAATCCTGATCACATAGTTATTAAGCTAAACTCTGGTTACAATGTTGGAGTGAGGTATGAACCGGGAGTTAAGTTAAAGCTGGTTGAAAAGAAAAAACCAAAGGTTGAAAAGAAGTTAGAGGAAACTAGGAGGGGTGGACCAAATATCGCACTAATCCACACTGGTGGGACAATAGCTAGCAGAGTAGATTATGAAACTGGGGGAGTTTCTGCTTCCTTCACAGACCAGGATTTGTTATCCTCTGTCCCAGAAATATTTGATGAGGCGAATGTTTCGAGCAGATTGCTTTTTAATGTGATGAGCGAGGATATGAACTACAAGCACTGGAAAAAGATTGCTGAAGCAGTGTTCGAGGAATTGCAAGGAAACTTGGGAGTGGTTGTTGCTCACGGAACGGATACCATGGCTTATACCTCTGCGGCCCTGAGTTTTATGATTCGAGATCTGGGAAAGCCAGTCATACTAGTTGGATCCCAAAGATCCAGCGATAGACCTAGCTCGGACGCATTCCTGAATTTATTGAACGCTGTCAGGGCAGCTAAACTAGATATTTCAGGGGTGTATGTTAACATGCACGATACTATGAGTGACGAGAGCACTGCTTTAATCCGAGGAACTAGGGCTAGGAAGATGCACACCAGTAGGAGAGATGCATTCAAACCCATAAACGATGATTATGTGGCTAGGATCTACTGGGATGGGAGAGTAGAATTCTTCCAGGAAGTGCCTGGGAGGCGGGATGTTGAACCAAGGTTGGATGCAGTTTTTGAGCCAAAGACGGCTCTGGTAAAGATCTATCCAAACTTTAATCCCGAGATTTTAGATTTCTTAATTGACAAAGGGTATAGGGGGATAGTATTTGAGGGCACAGGTTTGGGACACCTTCCCTTAAATGATCCGGAGTTCGGTTTGTTGTCCTCAGTAGAGAGAGCGCTAGATGAGGGGATTCTCTTAGCAATGACTAGTCAATGCTTGTACGGCAGAGTGCATCCCTATGTATATACGAACCTTAGAAAATTGAGTTCCAGGGGTGTTCTCTATCTTGGAGACATGATCCCAGAAACAGCTTATGTGAAGATGGGTTGGGTTCTTGGACATGATGCGAGCTTGGAGAAAGCCAAGGAAATGATGTTAAAGAATTTTGCAGGAGAGATAAGCGAGAGAAGCACGCCCTAGGTTTTTAGCAATTCTTCAATTCTTTTTTCCATTCTAGTCATAGAGAACTTTATTTCGGGAAACCTCTTCTCAAGGTTAGCTAATTCCTTCCTTAGCTCCCTTCTGAATTCGTCCATGTATGGACAGTCTCGGATTTGCTCTATTCCATGTATTTTTGCGAACAGCATTATCTCGCTTTCTGGAATCTCCTTTAATGGAGATACAAAAGTGCTGGCGTTACTCCATTTTCCCTCTAGCAGTTTTAAAAATGCCGTTTCAGCAAAATCGTCTAGGTTGTTGCCAGTTACTATCTTGTCCAGTCCTAGCTCCTGTGCAGTTTTAAGCAGCAACTCGTTTCTATTTTTTTCACAATATTCACATCTACTGGTGTTCATTTTTTCAATGGATGTTTTGTTGTGGTCTTGGAACTTGATTACCACATGAGGGATGCCCAGCTTTTCTGTGTGCATTTTAGCTATGGAGGTTCTTCTCTCCCCGTATTCTCCCAGCCCCTCATCCACCGTAATTGCTAGGGCTTCGACTTTCCATTTTCTTATTATAGGGATTAGAACGTCCATGGCCACTAAACTGCTAGTATCGGATATTGCAAATCCTATTTTCTCCCTAGGTTTTAGCATTTTCTCTTTTGATAGAGTTTTTCTTACTCTTTTCTTGAATCTATCAACGAAGTGTCTTTCGCAGTAAGCCTTTCCCTCGTAGGGAATATGGATTATTGCCTCTGCCCCACAGATCACACATTTTTTTGTTTTGTCCTCCATACTCTATTTATTTTGAGCTATCTAAAATAAAATGCGATGGTATGGGATAAGATAGCTAGGTTGCTAGAGGAGTGCGACGTTGTAATAGAGGTATTGGATGCTAGGTTTCCAAATGAAACCAGGTCCAGGAAGCTTGAGGAGATGGTTAGGGAAAGAGGAAAGGATTTGATAATTGTGATAAACAAATGTGATCTTGTTTCCAGGAGAAAATGTGAGGAAGCAAAGAGGAACATTGAGAGGGAAGGAATTCCTGTTGTCTTGTTCTCTGCAAAGAAGAGGTGGGGGTCCAGGATTTTAAGGAACGAGATAAGATTTATTGGGTTGGCTCGAGGTTTGGATGAGGTGAAGGCAGGGGTCGTTGGATATGCAAATGTTGGAAAATCCAGCTTGATTTATCTTTTAAAGGGAAAGGGTTCAGCACCAGCTGCCCCTAGACCAGGTTTTACAAGAGGACTTCAGTGGATAAGGATTTCAAGGAGGATAAGGCTGTTGGATTCCCCTGGGATAATACCTAGGGAAGAGGGAGATATTAGGCTGGCTTTGAAGGGGGCGTATGACATCACGAAGTTGGAAGATCCTGAGCTAGCAGCCCTGGAACTTATCAAAATGCTCCCGCCCAGGGTTTTGGAAGTTCATTATGGAATAGAAGCCGGTGAAACTCCGGAAGAAACTTTGGAAGCCCTGGCTAGAAAGTGGAACCTTCTCAGAAAGGGAGGAGAGCTAGACTTGGATAGGGCCGCTAGAAGGTTGTTGAGAGACTGGCAGAAGGGCAAGTTGAAAGTGTGATGTTATTTGGATAAGCACTATTTTTATATTTCGCATAAGTAAATTATGGTATGAAAGGAAAATTTGTTTTGATTGCTGGGTTGATATTGCCTTTATTGTTTGTATTTGCTTTGGGTTGTGAGGATACTGTTCTTTACCCATATTCTCCAGTTAACTATCTCATCCCAAGCAACGAGGAATTATACCAACCAGCAAATCCCACAACCAGCGTTGATTTAACCAAAATCCCATATGTGGATGAGAATGGATTATTCTACACATTTAGATATGATACTGTGGGTCTTTATATTCCAAGTCCTTTTGTACCTTATCCAGACAGCACTACGGAATGTTTTCAGATTTACCGTGTTAATCCTGACAAGCTACCTAGTAACGCAGTTTTCATGTACTGGAACGTGACCAATGGATACGATGGGGCAATGATTGAGTTATACACTTTGAATACTACCTATGATGATCTCATATTTAACACCAGAGCATGTACTTATGATTTATCATATGATGGGACCCGCTGTCCAGCTCTTACTGGAAATGTTTGGTTTGGGTGTAGTGGTTCTGAGTGTTATGTAGACCTGAACAAGTATGGTGGCTCGGATTTCCTGTACAACAATATAAAGGCAGGAAAGCCAGTGGCCGTCAGAATATGTGCCCAGAGATATGGTGGGACTACCCAGCCTTATTGGAGCTGTATTAATAGTGACTATTATCAAGTTATAGATGTTTTGTTTGCACCTGCAAAGGAATGTACAGCCACACTATCTCTTGACAGTTTTGTCTGTGGAAATTCAGATGATGGTACAGGGTATGCAAGTTTTACAGTTGATACTGGTTGTGAAGAGGACAACCCCAATACTGGTTATTTCATTCAACAGCCAACAAATGTATCATATACTCTGAATTGTTACGATTCTGATGGAAATCAGGCACTGACAAAAACAGAGAGAGGGATAATGACATATATAGACACGCAATATGGAGAGGTCTCGGGAGGCAGCACAGTTAACAAGAATTTAGCGTATTGTAATCTAAGTGTAACTGCCATTCCATTTTATGGAAGTCCTGCTTCTGTAGGGTATCAAGTTGATTGTTCTGGCATTCCCTCACCCCAACCCACACCCGAAGGAAACAATGTTACCATACAGATAATTAGACCACTATATCCTGTGCTTTACTTATGCGGACAGAATTATATTGTGAGGAGCGATCCAGGAATACTAAACTACATTATTAACATAACAAAAGCAAGTGGCAACGTTACGTATGGGATAGATCCTAACACCATATCGCTTTGTGATGATGGTAGCTGTGATGTGGTAAGTACCCCACTGACATGTGATCCAAATTATATACATACAAAACCGTGTTTTGGTAATTGTGCAAACTGTAGTGGTGAGATAGAAGGGGGCTATTAGTGGTATCTGTCTGAAGGTACCCATACAGTGTACATGAAAGTTAACGATACTGAGGGCAACCAGGCAACCACTAGAACTTACAAGTATTGGATAGATTCCACTCCGCCCTCGGTCTCCATAACTGCCCCCTCTTCTGGATATGAAGTTAGCACACCATCTGTAGATGTTTCATTTACGGCATCTGATGATGGTACGGGAATAAAGTATTATATGATTAAGGTAAAAGATCTGGTGACAGGGCAGGAGAAGTATTTCTCGAATGGTTTGAACTATCTATTGACTAATGTGAACCAACCTAACTGTCCAACCTCTGGTGGATCTTCTGGAGGTTCATCTGGGAGTAGCACTTCCACACCAACGTGTACGACAGATTATGATTGTGCATCCTACTGTGGTGGGGCAACCACGTGCATATTACCTGGAGGAGGCACTGGAGTAGTTGTTCCTAGCTGTGATAATGGAGAATGTACTTGTTTGTGTTCGGCAACAGGGACACCCACTTACCAATCTACAACGCCCATTACTGGATTAGCAACGCTTACAGCAACAGCACCCACCATAAATTCTGTTTCATACAGTACTACGGTGACTGTTCCGTTGATAAATGTAACTTGTGATGAGCAGAGGATAACCGTAACTGTTTGTGACTACGCTGGAAACTGTGGAACTGACTCCGTAATTGTGAAATATATCACACCAGACACCACACTCCCCACAATAACACTTGAACCTCTAACTCCCTTCAAGGTGATTAGTGGAGTAAACTGGACAATGTCCAATGATACTTCAATGGACCTAAACTGGACTGCAGATGATATTCATGGCATACGCAACGTTACTTCATGCATAGATGGGAAGTGCACCACAGAATATTATGCCCCATCCTGTGATGTTTGCTCTCCACTGTGTGGATTTGGAGTCATGGGGAATAAAACATTGGGTGCTGGAAAACATACGGTTACTCTAATAGCTGAAGACGCCTATGGTAACATAGCCACATTTACTAGGAAATATATAGTTGATCCCTACCCACCAACAGTTTTGATCAACTCGCCTAAAGAAGGCACTATCGTGGGATCATCGATTGGAATTACTTGGTCGGCAACCGATCTTGTGTCTGGAATAGAGAAACAGCAGATTCTAGTCTATAACACTTCTGATTCATCTCATCCACTCATATACAATACAACACTCTCTGCTGATGCTAGATCCGCAACAATATCCCTACCAGCTGGATACTACAACATAACTGTGGTCGTGAAAGCATGGGACTATGCTGAGAATGTTGGAGAAGATAGTGTGGATCTAGTGTTTGATGGCGTACCACCAACTGTTCAAATAACTTCTCCAGAGAATAGAACGAATGTAACTGAACCTTACCAATTGGTGTACTGGGTTTCATCTGATGTTGGTAGTGGAATCAAGTCACAAACAATAAAGTCTCTATCTGAGACAGGCTTTGTGTGGACAAGAGAGCTATCTAGCGATGCAAACTCTTCTTATGTGCGGATAGATAACAGCTCTTACATATACACAAATGTTACGGTGATAGCCTGCGACTACGCTGGAAACTGTGGGAGCGATTCTATTTTGATTAGATACTCTGCATTGCCCGTACCAGTCATTTCACTGGATTCTTACATTAGTACCAAGACTGGAGACTTTGTGTTAGAGCTTGATGGAAGTAAAAGCTATGATCCGGATGGTGGATCTATAGTAGAATATTTCTGGACGTATGAAGTTCCTGGAAGGTCTGGAACATTTAACAAGACATCTTTGCAACCTGGATTTTCAGATAGTTTCCCAGTGATGCCTGGATTGTACTCCGTATGGCTAACAGTAACAGATGATGAGAATCAATCTGCCACTGCATATGATACCTATACGGTCTGTTCAGACCAATCCTGTATGGATCCAGCAATAGTTTCCACAGACATACTCCTTGAGAAGGATGTATTGTTTGAAGGCAACAATCAAACAGCCACCATAACCGTTCACAACCTTGGATCTGCTTTAACGCAACCATTGAAGGTTGAAGTTTACGATTCTGGAAAGCTCATAAACACAACAATAATCAATAACTTGGCTGCATGTGGGGATCCTGGAAGCGATTACACGTTCACAGTTACCTGGACCGTTGATTACATTGGAGAGGCAAACCACACGCTGGTCGTGAAGCTGGATCCAGACAATGCCATAAATGAGTGTAATGAGGACAACAACCAGGCAGAGAAAACGTTCTATGTCTATCGTGGATCTTCATGTTACATAGAATCTAATAAGGATGAGATAGCATACACTGGCTGTCCAGACTATTGGGAGGACGTGTGTAAAAAACTAAATCCGCAGGTACGACCTGCCTGCTGTAACGATAACTCATGTGGTAAATTGTACTGTGGTATGACAGCAGATGTGTCTGGACACATAGCCAACCCTGACTTCCCAATTGTTGATGGAAATATTGATTGGGACCTGGGAACCTTGCTCTGGGAGTGGACACTGCAAAACGACAACAACTGGGAAATGGAGGGAACGTTCAGTTCAACCGAGATCGGGGTGGCAACTATTAGAATATACGGTCAAACAGCAGATGGCGCATATTGTTCAGCATACACCGAGGTAAAGGTCACAAAGACAGGACATGAATTTGACTGGCCAGACGTAGCGTTGGAAAACCTTGAAGTTGTGCCAAAGCCACTGACAAACCTGCCTTCTGAGGTTTGCGTGACCCTTAAGAATCTGGGACCAAAAGAAACAGGCGACTTTACCGTAGTTTGGTTTGCAGCAAAGGAAGGAGACTTCCAAATACTTAGGGAGAAATTGAGAACTGAGAACCTAGCAGTCCTGGAAAGTGAAGGTGTGGTGGAGAGCACA